>NZ_CP053440.1:323901-647803 GCF_000769405.2 Rhizobium brockwellii | reverse complement strand
ATTCCGGTCCTTCGGCGGAAGCGTCGTGACCGATCGATCGCCGATCGCAATATCACCAGATGACGGCTCATCAAGTCCTGCAATGATATTGAGCAAGGTGGACTTGCCGCATCCTGACGGTCCAAGGAGCACGAGAAAGCCACCATCCTCCAGGTCGACGTCTATTCCGTGCAGCACCTTCAGTGCGCCATATGACTTTTGAATATCCCTGATGGACAAGCTCGACATGATCGTCTCCTAACCCTTGACCGCGCCTGCGGTGAGGCCCTGAACCATCGCGCGTTGGACGATCGCAAAGAGAATGACGACTGGCAGAATGCTCAGTATGCCGCCCGCAGCAAGAACGCCCCATGGCAATTGAAACTCGCCGACCATCAGTTGCAGACCGACCGGCCAGGTCCTCGACCCCTGTCCGGTCGTCAGCATCAGCGCGAAAATGAACTCGTTCCAGGCGGCGATTGCGATGAACACCGAGCTTGCAACGAGACCGTTGCGCGCCAGGGGCAAGATGATGCGCACCATGGCGCCCAATCTGGTGGACCCATCGATACGGGCGGCGCTTTCCAGCTCTTTCGGGGCTGCGTCGAAGAAGCCTTTAAG
The DNA here is from genome assembly GCF_000769405.2 of Rhizobium brockwellii. Classification (NCBI taxonomy): domain Bacteria; kingdom Pseudomonadati; phylum Pseudomonadota; class Alphaproteobacteria; order Hyphomicrobiales; family Rhizobiaceae; genus Rhizobium; species Rhizobium brockwellii. Next base: position 647,203 of record NZ_CP053440.1, on the reverse strand, counting down.
CATCCAGACGAACAGCGGCAGCAGGAAGCTGGTATAGGCAAGCGCCAAGCCGAAGCGGCTGTCGACGAGGCCAACGGTCCGCATCATCACAAAGAGCGGAATGATCACCATGACGGCCGGGAACATCCGTACCAGGAGGTAGCTGAGCATCAGTCGGTCGCGGCCCCTGAACGACAGCCGCGAGAATGCATAGGCTGCAAGCGTTCCAGTCAGGACGCAGATAGCCACCGTAATCGTCGTCACCACCAGGCTGTTTGTGATCAGCACCGGAAAATTCGACTGCGTCCAGATTGCGCGGTAGTTCTGAAAGGTGATTGTGCGAGGGATGTACTGCATCTGTGACGTCACGATGTCGGCTTCGACTTTCAAGGACGTCAAAAACATCCAGACGATCGGTCCGAGGCAGAAAATCGTCATCGTGACGAGTACAGCATAGGTCAGGATGTCGGCAATGAGCCGGCGACCGCGACTGGTTTTGAATATTGTCATTCTTTCGAGACCCGCGTGAACCTGATGTAGAGGGTTGCGAACACCATGAGGATGACGAACATGACGACAGAGAGTGCCCCGGCATACCCGAAGTTGAATTCGCGATAGGCGGTTTGGAACGCGTAGAGCGACAGGACCTGTGTGGCGTTGCCTGGCCCCCCGCCTGTAAGAACGAGCAGCAGATCGGGTGAGTTCACCAGGCTGATCACGCGCAGGATAACGGCCGCGGTGATGACCGTTCTCAGCATCGGCACGGTGATCAGTTGGAACTGCCGAACCGGCCCTGCGCCGTCGACTGCAGCGGCCTTGTAAAGATCCTCGGGGATGCCTTTGAGACCGGCCAGAAACAGCAGCGCGAAGAATGGAAACCCATGCCATGCCTCGACCAGGATGGTCGCGGCCAAGGCGGTGGCCGGATCGGCGAACCATGCCTTGTAGGTGCTCAACACGCCGCCCCGCACCAGCAGGTCGTTGATGACACCCAGACGGGGGTCGAGCAAAAGCGCCCACATATGCCCTGCGACAACGTTCGGCAAGAAATAGGGAAGCAGGATCAACACACCAAATAGCTTCGTGCCTGGAACATTGCGGTTCAGCGCGATCGCAGCGATGAAGCCAAGCGTCACCTCGATCGCGATGGCTGCGGCCACCCAGATCGCTGTGTTCTTCAATGATATCCAAAACACGCGATCCGACATCATGGCGACGTAGTGCTTTGCCCCGACCCAGCCGTTGAGACCTGGTCGGGTGAGACGCATTTCACGCACACTGATGACGAAGCCATAAAGGGTCGGATAGGCGACCACCAGCAAAAGCAGGATCAGGCTCGGAAACAGCAGGAAGTAGACCCAGTAGCGTGTTTCGGACAGATCGCCGAGGCGGGTAAGTGGACCACGGTGCAAGGCTGGCTTCATGTTTTCACGGCGGTTTGCCGTCCTCTCGGACGCGACGACGTCTTGTCGCGTCGGCTTCACTACCGGAGCGCCGTCTCCAGACCCTCGATCATACGGTCGACGGCCTGCTCAGGGGTGAGTTGACCTGTCAGAACGGATTGGAACGTTGGATTGACGACATTTTCGGACCAGCCTGCAGCGCCGACGAAACTGTTCGGCAGACGACCGAAGTCGAGCGTCTGCGAAGCGGCCTGGTAGATTGGATTGGACTTGATCCGCTCATCTTCCAGTGCTGCCGTTGATGCCGGGAAATAACCTGTCGCTTCCAACAAGGCTATCGCCGCGTCCTTTTCTCCCCAGAAGCTGATCCAGTCCCAGGCAGCATCGACATTGTCGTCCTTCATGATGCCGTTGCCGGCATAGGCGACACGCGCGATATGTGCCTTCGGCCCCGCAGGCATTGGAGCCGTGGCGAACTGCTCTCCCGGTTTCAAGGCGGCCGAGATTTCGATCAGCGATCCGGTATGGTGCCAGACCATGGCAGTCTGGCCAGTTCGGAAACCTTCCATGATCTGCCGATAGCTGTCGTTCGGCGCACTTGGAGGAGCGACTTTTTCTTTCAGGAACAGACTTGAGTAGAAAGTGATCGCCTCTACCGCAGCAGCCTTGTCGATGGCCGCCTGACCGTCCTTTACAATTGGCGAACCGAAGGCCTCCATGACGTCGATGACGTATTTGTACGCCCCCGCACCCCCGCGCATTCCGAACGCGTAGCGCCCCTTTGCCGGATCGGTGAGCTTCCTGCAAGCGGCGACAAACTCATCGAAAGTCTTTGGTGGGCCTGACAGGCCTGCTTCTTCGAAATAGTCTTTCCTGTAGTACATCCAGTCGACAAAAGCATATGCCGGAACCGCGTAAATCGCGCCGTCCTGAGACATGCCAGTCCACCGGTTGTCCGGCAGATTGGCTTTTCCCTTCCATCCTTTCACCCGCTCGGTGATGTCGGTCAGCGCGCCCATCGCGGTCAGATCGGCAAAGCGTTCCGCGATAACCATTCCAGTGTCGGGCCGCCCGCCGGCCACGACCGCCGACGAAACCTTGGCCATATATTCCGAATTCGGAATGCTCTCTTGCGTGACGGTGATGCCTGGATGGGATTTTCCAAACAGCTCGATAATTTTCACCAGGCCGGCCATTTCCGACTGGCTGGCAAAGTGATGCCAATAGTTGATCGCGATGGCAGCACTTGCGGAGCGGATACCGCTGGCAAGCGCTAGCGCTGCTGTCGCAACAAGGAATTCGCGTTTGGTGATCTGCATCTCTTCATCCTCCCAGATATCAGAATGGCGACCTGATCGATCAGATGGAGATAGCAGCCTTTTGCATGCACGGCAACACCGGAGTTGACCGAAGGATAGGCTGGGATCAAGCCAAGCCGAGATTACGATTTATCGCCGCTTGGAAATGGGCTTGAAGCGCCTTCTCGGCCGCGTCGGGGTTTCTCGAAGAGCATGCCTCAAGGATTTCCAGATGCTCCTTCAGCGTTCGAATAAGCATAGGGGGCGTCACCTTTCGCTCCAATCGCAGCAAACGTAGATAGTTGTGCATGCGACGGTATGCGGTATCGATGAGTGGATTGCGCAAAGCCGCGATGATCTGACCGTGAAGATCGAGCTCGAGAAGATCCATTTCCGCGAGATGGTCAGGCGTCAGTCCATCCTTCTCCAGCTTCCGCAAAAGCCTGGAATGCCGGACTTCCAGGCTATTCATCAAGTCCTCGCCGGCTTCTTCGGCGAACACGCGAACGGCCGAGCGTTCAACGATCGCACGGAACTGGTACGTCGAGCGCGTCAGCTCAAGGCCGGGCCGCACGAACTGGATGCCGGAGCGAGGATGGATTGTCAGAATGCCTTCGGCTTCGAGCATGCGCAACGCATCGCGAAGCGGCGCAACCGGCACGCTGACAATCTCGGACAGTTCGCTCTGGGAGATAAATGCGCCGACAGGGACTGTTCGTTCAAACAGGCTTTCGAGGATGCGATCATAGGCGAGATCGCTGAGCCGGGGGGCAGCTACCTCTGGTACCGTTGCTTTCGCTTTGCGCACTTGCGATTTTTTCATCCGTCCGGTAATACCTCTGATAGATCAGTTATCAATATAAAACGATCAGAGAGCACGCTCCATGCCCCTATCCGGATTTCGTATAACCCGATTTCAATTCGCCCGCGACAGAGTAATCGGTGACAGTCAGGTCCGTGCAGATGACGTCAACGTGGCCGCTCTCGAACTGATCGGCGAAACGGGAAACGTTGGGCTCGGCTTTATTCAAACGCTCTTTCATCCCCTGCCGGATCAGGCCGAGATCGAAGCCGTGTTCAAACATGAAGCATGGCCCGCAATCGTGGGGCAAGAAGCGATCGGGTTGGTCCATCGCGTCAGTCGCCCGCGAGGCGGCAATCAGCGGGCTTTCTCGCTGCCGTTTCACGAAGCTCTTCAGGTCGCATTGTGGGACCTTGCGGCCAAGGACGTGGGACTGCCTTTGCATAAGCTGCTAGGAAGCCGCCGCGACCGGGTCCGCGCCTATGCCAGCGGTCTGGACTTTCATCTGAGCGACGAGGCATTCTGCGCGCTGTTCTCGCACGCCGCCGCCCTTGGCTACCAGGCATTCAAGATTAAGGTCGGTCATCCCGACTTCAGGCGGGACATGCGCCGGCTCGACCTGCTCAAAGAGGTCGTCCCCGCCGGGTCGCAGATTATGATCGACCCAAACGAAGCCTGGAATTCCAAGGAGGCGCTCGTCAAATTGACGGCGATCCGCAACGCGGGCCACGACCTGCTGTGGGTAGAGGATCCGATTCTTCGCCACGACTTTGAGGGTCTCCGTACGCTCCGTCACGCCGTGAACTGGACGCAGATCAATAGCGGCGAGTATCTCGATGCAAATGGAAAGCGTCTCCTGATGGAGAATTTCGGAACCGATCTGCTCAATGTTCATGGTCAAGTAACGGATGTCATGCGGATCGGCTGGCTCGCGGCCGAACTCGGGATCCCGGTCAGCCTCGGCAACACCTTCCTGGAAGTCGGCGTGCACATGGCTGCCGCCCTTCCGGAGGTCGAGTGGCTCGAGTATTCATTCCAGAATTTCGATCATCTCGTAGAGCAGCCAATAGAAATCCGCGATGGCTTCGCCTATGCGCCGGCCCGCCCGGGACATGGCCTCGCCTTGAGCGATGCAGCCAGGCAAGACTGGTCACGTCCAAAGCGGCTGGATCGATCAGAACTTGGACCAGCGCCTGTCAATCCGAGACTTCCAGCCCTCCCTTGAGGCTGGTGCGCGCAGCGATGTCGCCTGCTGCTGCACAAGCGGAACAGGTTTGACGGATGTCAGGCTTTGCAGCTAGTTCAGACGTCGCCCCGTCAATTTGTCGAAGAGATGGATTGATCCGGCATGCCCCTTCAGATGGATCTTATCTCCGACGGCGATGTCCGTTTCGCGGGGCAGTTCCGCCGTCAGCATGCGGGTGCCCCCGATCTCGACATACGCGTATGTCTGACTTCCGAGGCGTTCTGCAACGGACACCTCTCCCGAAAACCATGCCTCCTCGGGTGAACAACGGGTGAGATCTTCCGGGCGAATGCCAAATACGATCGGGGCCGCATGACGTTCACCGGCATGTTCCGCGACCTCGATCCGGCGTCCGAGAACGGTGATCGAATTGCCTTCTGCAGGCGCGGCGTCGATGGTGTTCATCGTCGGGCTGCCGATGAAGCGCGCCACGAAAAGACTTGCCGGTTTGCGATAGAGATCGAGGGGCTTGCCGATCTGCTCGACCACGCCAGCGTTCATCACTGCGATCCGGTCAGCCAAGGTCATGGCCTCGACCTGGTCATGGGTGACGTAGACAGTGGTTGCTTTCATGCGATTGTGAAGTTTGGCGATCTCCAGACGCATTTCAACGCGCAGGGAAGCATCGAGATTGGAGAGCGGTTCGTCGAAAAGAAACGCCGCCGGCTCTCGAACGATCGCGCGGCCCATGGCGACACGCTGGCGTTGACCGCCGGACAGTTGGGCAGGACGGCGCTTGAGGAAATCCTTGATCTTGAGGACGTTGGCAGCGTTTTCGACCCGTCTGCCGATTTCGTCCGACGTCGCACCACGCATCTTGAGGCCAAACGACATGTTGTCTTCGACAGTCATGTGCGGATAGAGCGCATAGTCCTGAAATACCATGGCGATGTTTCGCTCGGCGGGCGATAACGTGTTGACCGTGGCGCCGCCGATAGCAAGTTCGCCTCCCGTTATATCTTCGAGCCCCGCGATCATGCGCAGCAGAGTGGACTTGCCGCAGCCGGAAGGCCCGACCAGTACGAGAAATTCGCCGCTGGCAATATCGATGTCGATATCGTGGATAACCTGCAGTTCCCCGTAGGATTTGCGGATTTTGTTGAGCGTGATGCCGGCCACGAGGTTCCTCCCTGTCTTTTGGCCTTGACGGCCATTATCGATATCATTATCGATAACGATAAGACAATCGAGATGCAATCGGCACAGGTTCGATCAATGGCATATTTTTCCCCCAGGCCCACTGTCACCAAGCCGCCCAAGGCTTCGGTCGCCTTCAATGCGCTGAAGCGCGACATCATGCTGGGGAACCTCGCAGCCGGAACCGGTCTGACGGAGCTTGAACTCGCCGCGTACTTTCAATGCAGCCAGGGGACCGTGCGCGAAGCGCTTCTGCAGCTTCAGGAGGAGGGCCTCGTTCGGCGCCAAGGTCATCGCGGGACCCAGGTTTCCGAATGCACAGCGGATGAGGCGGTGGAGATGTTCCGCTTGCGCACCCACATCGAGTGCAGCGGTCTTCCTCGGACCATGCGGTCGCCCGGCAAGGCGTTGATCGCAGATTTGAACGCTATGCTCGACGATATGGTGGCCGCGGCCGAGAGCGACGATGAACTTCATCTCGCGGCAATCGACCGGGATTTCCATCGGCGCATTCTCGAAGCCGCCGATCTTCCGGCCCTCGATCCGATCTTGCACCGGTGCCTCGTTCACAACCACCGCTTCAAGATTTCGAGGAGCCGCTCGGCACGCGACCTTCGCGCGACGGCGTTGCGCCACCGCAGCATCATAGACGCCATAGAAAGCGGTGACATTGCCAATGCCACCGCTGTCATGCGCCATCATATCGCGACGATCGTCGACCTAGGTCCCGATGTTTTTCCGGATGCGAACCAGTGAGTGCGGTCGCGGCAGATCCCGGAGTACTGTCGGCTGAGATGCAGGCCCTGTGGGCAAGGGTTGCTGCCGACACGGGTCCGCAGACCGATCCGACACTCCTGCCTGCTGCCGATGGCCGTGCGCAGTCGGCACGCAACAACACGCGCTGGAACGTCAACCTGCCGCCGATGGAGGTAGACAGGCAGGTGTGGGTCGCCGCCGAGAGCGGCCTTGGTTCTCACCCGTGCCGCATGCGTATCCTTTCGCCGGCGAATGCCGAAGGCGGCGTCATATTTTTCGTGCATGGCGGCGGTTTTGCCTTCTGCAGTCCAGAAACACATGAACGTTTCGCGCGCGTCCTGGCCGAGGAAGCGCGCATGAGCATCGTCATGCCGGATTATCGGTTGGCGCCGGAAAACCCCTTCCCGGCCGGGCTGCTTGATACGGTCGCATGTCTTCGGGCCGTGCTGGATGGCAAAATCGAGGGTGTCGATTGCCGACCTCTTCTTATCGCGGGCGATTCCGCTGGCGCCAATCTGGCGCTTGCCGCAATCCTGCATGAATTGCGCGACGACCGCGCCCTTCCTGACGGCGGCCTGCTGTTTTACGGCTGTTATCGGTGCGATCTCTCCGGCGAGTCCTATCGCCGCTTCGAAAACGGACCCGGCCTGACGACGGAGCGGATGCGACGCTATTGGAATTGGTACGCAGGCGATCAGGCAATCGCGTCCGATGAACTTGCCTGTCCGCTGGTGGCAACGGACGACGCGCTGTCGAGGTTGCCGCCCCTCTATTTGATGGCTGCGGGGGTCGATCCGCTCTTTTCAGATACGATGGCGCTTCATGCGCGCCTCGTGGCGCTGCATCGCAATGATCACATCGACATCGTTGCTGGGGTCACGCACGGCTTTCTGCAAAACACCAATGAGCTTGAGGCAGCGCGGGAGGCGTTGCGCTCGGCCGGTGCAGCGGCGAGGGCTTTGAAGAACAGCACGTGAGAATTGCTGAAACTGGAGGAGATGAAGGCAATGAAACTTTTGAGGAAACTGGCCTTGGGCGCGGCGATGGCTGCCTCCCTTGCGCTCAATTCGGCACAGGCGGCAGAGACAGTCCGCTTCTGGTACCATTTCGACAACCCCGCAAACCCGATGTCCGATCTGGTGGCCAAATTCGAAAAAGCCAATCCCGACATCAAGATCGAGGCCGAAAACGTTCCGTGGAACAGCTATTACGACAATCTTTACACGGCCCTTGTCGGCGGCAGCGCACCGGATGCGGCCATGGTCAAACTTTTCGCGCAGCCGCGCCTTCTTGAAATGGGCGCGCTGGAGCCGATCGGCGACCGCATAGACGCGTGGCAGGGCAAGGCAGATCTTCTCGACAATCTGCTCGAACTGAACAAGGGCGCCGATGGCCAGCAATATTACCTGCCGATCCAGTATGTGGTGCTCTACCTCTATTACCGCGCCGATCTGTTTGAAGCAGCCGGTCTCAAGCCGCCGACGACTTGCGAAGATTTCCGCGAGGCGGCGATCAAGCTGACCAAGGCGCCCGACACCTACGGCTTCGGCCTGCGTGGGGGCAAGGGTGGCTGGGATCAGTGGGGGGCTTTCGTATTTTCGAAAGGCGCCGAACTGAAGCCCGGCGGCCTGACGACGCCTGAAGCCGTGGCCGCCAATCAATGGCTGATCGACCTGTTCCAGAAAGACAAGGTCATTCCGCCATCCGCACCGAATGACGGTTTCCAGGAAATCATCGCCGCCTTCAAAACCGGCAAGACGGCGATGACGATCCATCATATCGGCTCGTCCAAGGATCTGGTTGCCGCTCTGGGCGACAAGGTTTCGGCGGTACCGGTGCCGAAATGCGGCGGCAAGCAGTGGACGTCCTATGGCGACGAGTCGCTTGCCGTCTTCTCGTCGTCCTCGGTCAAGGATGCATCCTGGAAATGGATCTCGTTCCTGGCGGAAGGCGAAAACAATGTCGCCTTCAACACCGCGACCGGCCAGATGACCGTGACGAAAAGCGGAGCAGCCAATTGGAAGCTTCACGAACGCCGCTTCGTCGACGCTACTGTGCAGTCCCTGCCCTTTGCCCACGTCCTGCCCCAGAGTTCCGGCACGTCCGAATTCGTGAACACTGCCTGGCAGACGGCGATGCAGCAGTCCCTGACCGGTCAGACCACGTCGCAGCAGATGATGGAGCAGCTCAACACGCTCTTTGCGGAGTAAACGCCCGTGGCTCCGGTGGACCATCCACCGGAGCCACCCCATCGCGTAAATTTGAAAGTCAGGATTTTCGCATGTCGACGATCGTTTCCACGCCCAGGGAACAGAAGGTAAAACCGTTCTGGCAACGCCAGCATTTTATGCCCTATTGGCTGCTGGCACCGGCTGTTTGCGTCACCGCTGTGATCGTCTTCCTGCCGATGATCCAGGCCGTTTTCACAAGCTTCTACGATCTCGTCCTGTTCAAGCCGAATGCAAGCCGCTTTGTCGGATTCGGCAATTACGTCAAACTGTTCAACGACCCTGTCTTCTGGAGCGCCCTGTGGAACACGGTGATCTGGATCGGCCTGACGGTGCCGCTGCAAATGGGCCTTGGCCTCCTCACAGCGCTGCTTCTCAACCGCGAATTTCCCTGGCGCGGACTGGCGCGCGCTCTTGTCATCATTCCCTGGGCGCTGCCGAGCGTCGTCATCGCGCTGATGTGGCGTTGGATCTACGATCCGAACACCGGCGTCCTCAACGATATCCTGCTCTACCTGCACGTGGTCCAGACGGCAGTGCCGTGGCTTGCCGATCCGGGCGTCGCGCTTTACGCCATCATCGCTACCCTCACTTGGCAGGGTTTCCCTTTCTTCGCGGTGATGATCCTCGCCGGGCTTCAGGGCATTCCGAAAAGCCAGTATGAAGCCGCCTCGATCGATGGCGCGTCCGCCTGGCGGCAATTCGTGCACATCACCTTGCCGGGTATCGGCCCGGTTCTGGCGACGGCCGGCCTGCTGCGGGTAATCTGGGTCGCCAATTCGATGGACGTGATTTTCGTCATGACCGGCGGCGGGCCAGGCTATGCCACCCATACGCTGCCGCTCTACGCCTTCATCAAGGCGCGTCAGAATCTGGACTTCGGCTACGGCACCACCATCGCCGTCACCTTCACCCTTTTGCTCGGCGCTTTCGTCGCGGTCTATCTTGCCCGCACCATGCGCGAGGTTGAACGATGAGCAAACCCAGCACCTTACGCCGCATCCTGACGACCGATCTGCCCGTTCTCCTGATCGTGATCTTCGCCATGGCGCCCTTTGCCTGGATGATCTTGACATCGCTGACTCCAACGGCAGTTCTCAGTGCCACAGGCGTTTCCATTTCGCCCTCGGGCTGGAGCTTTGACAATTACGTCCGCCTGATCGAACAGACGTCATTTCTGAAGAACATGCTGGACAGCCTGATCATCGCTGTGGGCACCGTCGTTGTCGGACTGCTGGTTTCGGTTACAGCAGCTTATGCCTTCTCGCGCTTTAGGTTTGCAGGACGCAAAGCGTTCATGCTGCAGTTTCTGTTGATCAACATGTTCCCAATCGTGCTTCTGATCCTGCCGCTCTTCGTGCTGTTTCGAAAGCTCAACATCCTCGACACGCATTTCGCGCTGATCCTCGCCAATGCGACGGCGGCCATTCCCTTTGCCGTCTGGATGCTGACGAGCTATGTCGGCGCAATCCCCAGGAGCCTCGACGAAGCGGCGATGACGGACGGGTGCACGCGGTTGACGGCATTGCGCCGCGTCGTGCTGCCGCTGATGATGCCCGGCATCATCTCCACCGGCATTTACATCTTCATCACCGCCTGGAACGAATATCTCTATGCTCTGACGCTCGGCGGCAAGAACGTTCGCCCCGTGACCGTCGCCATCCAGACGCTGATCGGCGAATACCAGATCGAATGGGGCCTGCTTGCCGCCGGCGCCGTCGTGGGGGCCCTGCCGGCGACGCTTCTTTTCCTTCTCGTTCAACGCCGCCTGATCGGCGGGTTGACCCAGGGTGCCGTAAAAGGATGACCACCATTCCGCTCCGGCGATGATGCCGGGCCGGTCGATGAAAGAGGACCGACACATGAACCCGATCGGGTTGATCTCCATGCAATATGCAAGGCCTTTCACGGCCGAGCATTTCCCGCTCTTTGCGCGCATGCGCCAACACGGCTACGATTTCGTCGAGCTGCTGGTTCCCGAAGTCGGCGAGATCGACATGAAGGAGGCGCGCAAGGCTCTGGACGACGTGGGGCTTGGCGTCGTGCTGGCGGCACGCGTCAACCTGCAGCGCAATCTGTCTTCGGTTGAGGGAGACGCCCATCGCGCCGGCATCGACTACCTGAAATATACGGTCGATTGTGCCAAGGCGCTTGGCGCGCAAATCGTCGGAGGCCCGCTGACGGGCAATCCCCTGGTCTTTGCCGGCCGCCCGCCCCAGCCCGTGGCGGAAGAAGAACGCCTTGCCCGCAAGCGGCGCTGCGTGGCAGGCCTGCGCGAGGCCGGCGATTATGCCAAGGCCGCCGGCATTCTGCTGGCCGTCGAGCCCCTCAACCGGTTCGAGAGCGACGTGCTGTGCACGACGCAGCAGGCCATCGAACTGCTCGATGCCGTGGACCACCCCGCGATCCAACTGATGCTCGATACCTTCCATATGCACATGGAGGAAAGCTCGATAGCCGAGGCCATTCTTCTTGGCGGCAGCAGGATCGTGCATTTCCAGGCGAACGAGAACCATCGCGGCTTTCCGGGAACCGGCGCAACGGACTGGGTCTCGGTCTGCCGCGCCCTGCATGCGGTTGGCTACAAGGGGCCGATATCCCTTGAGCCCTTCCGCCGCGCAGACGATCGGTTCGGTGTTCCCTTCGCGCAATGGCGCCCGCCGCATGAGGATGAAAGCGATCGTCTCAGCGCTTCCAGTGCCTTCATCAAGTCTCATCTCACACTGACGGAATATCGCCGATGACATTGAAAATTGGTTGGATCGGGTGCGGCGTCCACGCTACCCAGATGCTGCTTCCCCAACTCGTTCGCCATGACGTCCAGATTGCGGCGCTCTGCGATATCGACGGTAAACGGCTTGCCGATGCGGGACGGCAGTTCGGCGTCCAGGCATTGGCCGGCGATGTCGAAACGCTGCTTCGCACCCCCGGCCTCGATGCCGTCGGCATGGCTGTCGGACCCGATCAACATCTCGCCTTCGGCAAGGCAGCGCTCGAACGCGGCCTTGGCGTCTTCATGGAAAAGCCGCCGTCGGGCACGGCAGCGGGCGCGCGCGAACTTCGCGCCGCATCCGAAAGAGCTAATAAGCCGCTCCTTGTCGGCTTTATGAAGCGCTATTCGGTCGGCAACAAAATCGCCGCCAATATCGTCAAATCAGGCCGTTTCGGCGACGTTCTGGGCCTGACCGGCTATTACATGACGGCGCCCGGCTACTTCGCAGGCAATGTCGATTATACCGGGTTCTTCCTGCATCATTGCGTGCACTATATGGACCTCGTCTCCTTCCTCGTCTCGCCCGTGCGCTCTATCTCGGCGCGCAAGGTGGAAAAGACACCGGGCCGCGTTCTCTTCCATGTCGCCTTCGAATTCGAGTGCGGCGCCATTGGCAACATCGCGATGGGTACCATCCAGTCTCGGGGTACGCCGGTCGAGCGCATCGAACTGATGGGCGACCATCAGCGTATCGAGGTCGAGGATGTCATCGAGGTCCGTTGGCATCGCAGCCCGCCCTTCAAGATCGACGATCCGGCCGCGACGCTTGCGGACGACGTCGATACCCTGACCTGGAAGCCGAACTTCACGGCTGCCGCGAATGAAGATCCGAAGGGTTATTATTCGCTGCTCGCCGATGTCGTCCCGGCACTTGGCGGGGCTCAGACCGCAGCACCGACCATTGCCGACGGCGTCATCGCCATGGAGCGGCTGGAGACCATGCGGCGCGAGCTAAGCCTGTGACTGGACTACCTGATCAAGATTTCAACACACTCCCCAGCACTAGTCCCGGCCCATGCACCGCTGGACTAACCGTCGGCAGGAAGCGGGAAAAATCAATACTGCATGCAGTCCCTGTTCTAGCTGTTCTGGTATTCGTGAGCGCAGTTCCGGCGTTGGTGGCGTGTTCAGCTGGCACAACGTCTAAAGTTACAAGTGGCCGATGCGATGCCGCGGCCGCCCAAACACTCATTGGAAAGTCCAAGCCGACCGACGAGGAAGCCAGGCGGATAACCGGAGCAACAATTGCGCGTCAGATCGCACCCGGGCAGCCCGTTACACATGATTACAGAGCCGCCCGAGTCACCCTCGAGACCGATTCTGCCTCTGGCCGGGTGGTGAGAGCCACCTGCGGATGACATTGACCCAGAATGCTGTGAGTGCATTGTACCTGGTCGAAACAGGTAGGCGACTAGTCGTGAGCCTCGGGACCAATGGCCGCGCAATGTCAATCAGGACCAACGCTGGCATCAATAGCGTTCTGCTGGCTCAGTCCGACATCACCATGTGCTGCCAAACCCGCACGGAATCCCCTGCTGTGGCCAAGTGTCCCAAGCGGTGAATGAATCTCCGGTTCTCGGACCCTCAGCACTACCTGTCACCGTGGAAAGGTCTTTTCTCGATCTTCGGACACATGCTCGAGAGCTACCCGATGACCATGTTTCTACCCGAGGCTTTAGCCTGATAAAGGTTTTCGTCCGCGGCTTTCAAGCAAGAGTGGGGATGAAACCCCGGCTGGCAAAGAAACACACCGATACTCGCCGATATCCGCACTTTCGAACCTGACGGAGACCGCAGATCAATACGCGCGATCTCTTCCCGAATTTCCTCGCAGCGCATAAGCATCTCGGCAGCAGTCAAATTGCTTTGAAACAGACCGAACTCTTCGCCCCCGAGGCGTCCTGCGAAATCTGACTGTCCTTGGTAACGGGCGAGGATACGACCGGTGCAGCGAAGAGCTTCATCGCCGGTTGCATGACCATATCGGTCATTGATCGACTTGAAATAGTCCAGGTCCAGAAACAGCAAGGCGCCGGATATACCGCGTTGACTGGTCGCGTCTAGGTCTTCCATGAAGGCGCTGCGAGTGAGAATGCCCGTCAGGCCATCGGCGCGAGATTGGACGCGAAGGGCATCATAAGCGTCCGCGAGCTTGTTCAAAGCCTCTTTTGTCGCAGCTTCTGCGCGTCGGACTTTCTCCGACTGAGCAAAATGCAGCGCCGAAGCCGGGATCGATATCGCCAGTGGGCAAAAGATGGTCATGAACAGGCCAGCGCCTGCCACCTGCCCGCCCAACAGTGGAACAATGATGAACGAAAGAGCCAGTGAGGCGAACACTGAGAGCAGTCCAGTTAAAATAGACTTTTCGACAATACGACGCATCAATACCACCGTGACGAAGTGAAACTGCTATGGCCTCATGAATTTAAAATGGGTTGAAACAGATCGATAAAACTTGATTCATGCGTCTCTCTTACCGACGATTCGCCTGGAATGGCCAAAACTCTCACTTGGCTACCAGAGCGTCGCGGCTATCCTTGTTCTGTTTTTAACTAAGCGGGGAAGCGCAGGCGCAGATAATCGTCGATGCCCGGGACGCGTGGCTCGATGCGGTAATCGCCGGGTTGAGTCAATGTGATGCCTTTCAATGCACGTCTCCTCAAAAAATCTCTCGCCGCCGTTGATGATAGTTGGCTGCATCGTGCCCCATTCATCACCTGGCAATCCAGCCTTGTGTCGAGTTTTCCGCCGGATTTGCAGACGTCGTAGAAGGAAGCCTTCGGCACGGCTGCGCCCATCCGCGTTTTTCTGGATACCTGTGGCGGCATAACCATCCGCATGGATCATTCGCAAACGCAGTTCAGCCGAGTCATGGATTTGAGGCGCGGATGACAAAAACCGGGAGACTGCTGTCGGATAATATTACGCAGCGCATTGCCGAAGCGCTTTCGAAACGCCGACCCCCGTAGCTGCACATTTCGACATCAGCCCGGGTGAGGCACCATTTGCGCGACCGTGATGGCGGCACGAAGTTGGTCTGCTCCACCTGGATGATCGGCTCCGGCCGGTGATTTTCTCGGCACCCGTTAGCTTGAGAATGAATTGGTGGGCGATCGTACTGCCTGGCGGGCGGACCTCGGCTACCAGCAGCAATCCGCGTGTCCGTTCGAACGCGACGGAGCTCAACTCCTTTCGGACATCGGTTTTTTAGACTGCGCCACCATCTTGAGTCATGTCTCAGATCCCGTAGCGCGGCATAATCGTCGCCGACGGCGTATGGCCGCGCGCTTGGAATGTGGGGCGCTCCGCCCTAATTTAATATCGACGTTAAGAAGGGAAACAGCATGACGATTATCGTGTACCATGTCGGCGAGCACGACGGCGGCTTCGGCTACCGTCTGGGAGACGTCTGGTCAGAGACGTATCCGGACCACGGCAGCGCTCTCGCTGCCGCCAAGTCGGCGGCCCAGCGTCAGCACATTGAAGGCCGCGATGCCGAAATTGCATATCAGCTCGCCGATGGTCGGTGGCAGACGGAACATGCCGATGGCGGCGACCGGCCCGATACCGAAGTAGTCGACGACGAATAGGCAACGTTGATGGGCTCTCCAGGGTTCATACTGGGTCGACCCGATCGAACGCCGGCGTGCCTATAACGAACAGGGATGCACCCGGTTCGACGATACGCTCGATCCATCACCCACGAGCAGATCGCGCAGGAGCGTGACCGCTATCGGCCAACCGCCATCTAACCGGCCTTGAAGATCAGCCCTCCTCACACCTTGCAAGGAGGGCTGGCACGCTGAACTGGCCCCTTCGACAATGACGCACGCATTCAGCGAAAAAAGAGCCGGCCGCGCCGCCAGGCCTATCGACCTCGACGCGCATGTCGAACGGGAGCGCGGCGATTTCGGGCACCGAATCTTGGACGGCCGATGACCGTGCGAATCTCGAAGCATCAAACGTGTCGCGTGCACTTTGGGGCCGCGACCCACGGGAACGAGCGTGATGTCGTTGAAATGACAATCATCCATCGGCAAGATCGGCCGATCGAGCATTGAGTTCGGCATCCGTCGATGGGACCCTGCAGACTGGTCCGAACGGCAACACCGCAGCTTACGGGCCATTCCCGGTGACACATTCGACGCTAAGCTCCGTTCCCAAGCCGGCCGGACAGTTCGATGTCCTGCTTCATCGGGCCTCAATCTATACTCTCGTCCATCATCTCAGGACCACCGAAACCACTTTTGATTGGCTGTTAAGAAAGTTGATCGTGCCTTTGGCTTCCAGGGGTAGAAACGAATACGTGGCGCTGCGGCGGGCGGGCCGACACAGGATACGCCTTTACTTTTTGCATTCAGCTTGATGAGAAGCAGGCACAAGACTTTCGCCCCTCAGCTTCGCGGCGCTTATTCTTCCCCCGGGAATTGGATGAGGGCGCGAAACGCACTGCCCGTCGCGGAAGTATCAAAGCAATAAAGATTATCCTTCGTGCTTGGCAACATGGACATCTGCACCCGCCTTTTGATTAGAAGGTGCCGATCGTATCGGCCTTGCTTGATCATCAGTCGCCGAAACCTCCAGGGGATCGTCGCAAGCTCGTGAGCTTCATGCTTGTGCTCTGACATCAGGCGAATGCCTCGGCCATGCAGCCCGCATTCAAAGGCTGTGCACTCTCAGTCAAAACATACTGCAGAAGTGGACACGACGGCTCCGCCGCTTTGGGCCATGATATTCCCCAAGGTGAGAGGAGACATCATGCGCTTCAAGAACAAGACGGCCTTGATTACGGGCGGGGGAACGGGAATTGGTGCGGCGGTCGCCCGCCGGATTCGATTTGAAGGTGGGAATGTCACGCTCGTGGGGCGACGTCCCGATCCACTCCACGCAGTTGCCGAAGAGATCGGAGCCACGGTCGTTGTCGCCGATGCAGCCGACGGCGCCAGCATGAAGGCCGCCGCCCTTGCCGTCGCCGAGCAGTTCGGCAGCCTGGATATTCTCGTGGCCAATGCCGGCGGCCATGGTGTCGGCCCTACTGTCAGCATGTCAGACGAGACTTGGGATCTGGCGACCAGGCTCAACCTCAACACGGCCTTCGTCAGTGCGCGCGAAACGCTGCCGCATTTGATCGAGAGCAAAGGTAATATCGTCGTGCTTGCCTCGATCGCGGGGCTTTTTGCCGGTCCGGATGCCGCAGGCTACGTCACCATGAAACATGCTTGTATCGGCCTGGCGAAGTCGCTGGCTCGGGATTACGGCCGCCTCGGCGTGAGGACCAACACCGTTTGCCCCGGCTGGGTGACGACGGCGATGGCCGACGAGCAGATGGAATTCATCATGGAAAAATTCAAGCTGAAGAGCATCGAGGACGCTTATGCCCTTGTGACGAAGGACGTGCCGCTTGGCTGTCCCGCAACGCCGGAAGATGTCGCCAATGCAGTCTGCTTCCTGGCCTCGGCGGAAGCCGCAATGGTCAACGGCGCCATCCTGACGGTCGACGGCGGAGCCGGGACTGTCGATCTGCCCACGCTCGCATTCACCTGAGGAGGAGACAATAATGAACCAGAATCCGAAAGACTGGAAAACCTACGATCAGTTCGCGTACGGGATCGACGCGAACCGCCTGCCGGCGACGAATGCCCTTTCCGGCTCATCCCACGCGATCGCCTTTGACGACGGACGCAAGCTTCAACTCACCTTCCACGATGACAATGTGCAATGGTCGGACGGCGATGACAGCGCAACCGACAAGGTCGAAGTCATCGAGGTTGCGCCCGACACCTTCTTCGTCGAAGTCATTTTCGCGGGTCGACCCAAAGAAGCCGAGACCTTGATCCTGAACGTTTCCAGCCGCCGCGTTCTCTCGATCTATTCGATTGTTCGCGAAAAGGAGCAATCCGTCGGAGAGCCGCAGGTGGCGCAGATTTTCCGACCCGGTATTCTCGAAGGCGGCGCAGTCAGCGGACCGGTGCCCGCCGAAAGCCGGGATCTGATCGGGCTAAGGGCGCATTTCACCTATAGCCCGAACCACGTCTACGAACATACCTATCTCTCGTCGCAACGCTATGCATGGCAATGCCTTGTCGGCGTGCAACGCGGGCACGGTGACGTCGACCTGACGACCACCTACAAGTTCGACGATGATCAGTACATCTTCACCTTCCGCGAATTCAAGATCGCTGTCGCCTCGACATTCTTCTACAATTTCAAGGATATGCGTTCGACAGGCAAATTCCTTGGTATCACTGGTGATGGCCATATCCAGAACAGCCCGGCCGGCGCCTTCATCCGCAAGGCGTCGGTGACCTACTATCTCCCCGGGCAGGAACCAGTTTGAGGCAGAACGATGCGCACAGCCTATGAAGTCGTGAAGGCACACTACGACGCCAACGCGCGCCGGGATATGGACGGCATGCTTGCCGACATCGCCGCCGATTGCCGATGGACGGAAATGGATGGCTTTCCCTGTGCCGGCACCTATGTCGGTCCGCAAGAGGTTTTCAAAAACGTTTTCTTCGCACTCGGAGAAGCCTTCGACGGCTATACGTTCGCGCTGGAACGCCTGCTGGATGCAGGCAGCGACGTGATCGGAATCGGTAATTATGCCGGGACTTACAGACAGACCGGCAAGTCCTTCAAGGCGCGTGTCGTTCACGTCTGGAGCGTCGCAGACGGCAAGATCCGGCGCTTCGAACAATTCACCGACACGCTGCGTGTAGCGGACGCGATGCGATAAACGCGTGGCGGCCTCGCGGATTCACGCCGGGCCGCCCTTTCTCCAATCGGAGGGCGAAAGCGCATAGCGGCCACGAAACGCCCGGGAGAAATGCGCGCTCGAAGAAAACCCAAGCGCAAAGGCAATCTCCGATATTTCGCCCGGGCGACATGCAGCGTCCCGTAGTCGGGACGCGGCTCGTTCCAGCCGCAGGCTCCAGATATAGTCGGCCGGCGTCGCGCCCTCGGCCTCAAATGCACGATAGACGTAGCGAATGGAACAACCCATACGGCGCGCGATCATGCCGACATCGAGATCTGGCCGCGAGATGTGGTCCGAGACAAAGTCCTTCACACGCCGTCGCAGCAGGTCAAGGGAATGGGCGCTTGATCGATCCCGCTGCGGATCGACGCCGATCATGGTGCGAACGAGCTCGATCATCGTCTGGCCGAGGCTGGCACGCGCCATGTCGTCCAACCTGCCGATCTCCCGGATTGTCGAATCCATCAGCGAAAGCAGGATGCGCTGCATCCCCGCATGTTCAGGCATGGCGACAAATGGCTCCATCAGCCGGTTGACCGCTTGAACTGGAAGCGCGCGACGCGGCAATTGCAGGAGAAGCAGGCGGACAGCCGTTCTGTTGGTCAGCACATAGGGACGGCTTGGATCATACATGATGCTCGCGCCGGCGCCGACTGGAACGCTACGGCCATTTTGGTTGAGGGACGAATAGCCATGTGTCTGGAAAACCAACTTGATGGAATCGGGAGAGTCCGAGCCGAGGGTCACGCGCTCGCCAAAAACCGTGTGCGTATCGGCTTCCAGCAGCGTCAGGCGGCAGGTGCCGAGCATTGCCGACAACAGCCGGCTTTGATCTTCGTCACCCGATTGAAAATCGAGCCGCACATTGCCGAACAAGCTGCGGGCAACGCTCGGAAAATCCCTTCCCCCTGCAACTTTAACGGATGAGAAAACCTGTTCCATGCTGTCTTCCTCATGAGGTCAGGTAGCCGCCGTCGACCGGCAGGCAGACGCCGGTTATGTAGCGTGCTGCCTCGGACGACAGGAAGACGATCGCGTCGGCGACTTCCGCCGCCTCGCCCCATCGTCCCGCCGGTATGCGGTTTCTGATCGGCGCCGAAACGACGTCATCGGCAAACAATGCCCGGCTCAGCGGTGTTACGATCCAGCCCGGCGCGACAGCATTCACGCGGATATTCTCCGCCCCAAATTCCTGCGCCAGCGACTTTGTCAGTTGTACGATCGCTCCCTTGCTGGCCGAATAACCTGGCCGATCGGCCGCGCCGAACGTCGAATACATGGACGCAATGTTGATGATGGACGAACCGGATTTCATCCGGCTGCGGCCCAAGCGACAACAATCCATGACGGACGTCAGGTTGATTGCTATGACCTCATCGAACTTCTCTTTCTTCCATTCGTCGCGATCGCGGCTGACACCGGTGCAATTCACGAGCACATCAATCTGATTGAGGCTCGCGAAGAAATCGTCGAGAGCGCCGGGCTGAAGGACGTTGATGTCCCGGCTCTCGATCCGCTCGCTGCGTGGTCCACCGGCGGCGCCAAGGCCGCAGCAGACGACCCGGGCACCGAGCGCGGCAAAACGCTCAGCCGTCGCAGCCCCAATGCCAGATGTTCCGCCGGGGATAACGACCGTGCGGCCGGTAAAAAGATCGTTGCCAAAGGTCATCGTCTCTCCTTGAGATCAGCTGGCGAGATAGGCGCCATGCAGGATTTCGGGATTGGCCCTCAACGTCGCGGAAGCACCGTCATAGACCAGCCGGCCGCGCTCCATGACCATAGCGTGATCGGCAAGATCGAGAGCAAGGTTGGCGAACTGTTCGATCAGGAGCACGCCGATGCCGTTTTGGGCCGCTATCTTTAGTGCTTCCGCCAGCCGCTTGACCACAGCCGGCGCCAGCCCAAGCGAAAGCTCATCGACCACCATGAAGCCTGGCTTGGCGATAAACGCCTGCGCCATCGCGACCATCTGCTTCTGCCCCCCCGAGAGATCGGAAGCCAGCTGGCGTTTGCGCTGGGCAAGTTCGGGAAATATTTCATAGGCTCTCTCGAGTCCCTCGCGGCGGACGGAAGGCGATCCATCGAAGGCAGCAACGAGAATGTTGTCTTCCACCGACAGCTGGCCCAGCACCCGATGACCCTCCGGCACCAGCGCCAGGCCGGCCCGGCGGATGCGATCGGGAGAAAGCCCGGTGAGCAACGTCGCGTCGAGCCGCATTCTGCCGCCAGCGATAGGCAGGACGCCAGCAAGCGCCATAACGGTGCTCGACTTACCGGCGCCGTTGGCACCCAGCAACGCGGTGATTTCTCCGCTTTTGATGGCAAAGGAGACATCGTGGATGACCCGTTTGCCACCGCGCTCGACCGCGAGATTTTCAACGACCACGGATGAGATCGCTGCCATCAGAATTCCCCCAGATAGGCGCGACGCACGTTCGGGTCGGCAAGCACCGCTTCCGTCGGCCCCAGCGCCAGCAGCTTTCCATAATCGAGCACCATCGTCTCGCTGCACATCGCTCGAATGAGCTCGACGTCGTGATCGATCACCAATACTTGCGCTCCGACTTCGGCGGGGATGCGCAAAACGAGTTCGCGAAACATACCGCCCTCCTCTTCCGTCAGACCGGCGGCAGGTTCATCGAGCAGGATGAGCCTGGGATTGCCGATCACGCATTTGCCGAGCTCGACCAGACGCCGCTGGAACAGATTGAGCGACTGGCCGAGCTTATCGGTCACCGGTCGGAGGCCGACAAAAGCAAGAGCGGCATCGATGGCCGCGGCGCGATTTAGCGGCGCCACTACATGATCCGCGATCGCGGCGAGATTGCCCGACACCGTCAGATCCTCGACGACCTGCTCTGTCTGGAAAGACCGGCGGAGGCCGGCGCGCACACGCTGCAGCGGTGCAAGGTCGAGCAGTTGATCGCCATTCAGTGCGACGCTGCCACGAGCCGGCCTGACGAAACCTGAGAGAACATTGAGCAAGGTTGTTTTACCCGCACCGTTCGGGCCAATCAGACCGGCGATTGGCGCAGCAAGCGTCGCAGTCAATTCATTGATCGGCTTGACGCCGCCGAACTGGACGACAAGGTTGTCGATGGCGATCATCGCGCCCTCTCCTTTGCCGAACCGAACCGCAGCCGGGCGATCAGCGGGGCTATCTGTCCGGCGATGCCGGATGGTGCCGTCGCCAATGCCTGGAACAGAGCGACGCCGAAAATACCGATGGTCACATATCCGTCGATCCCTAGATCGGTCAGCAGCGCCGGCACTGCCCGCAGCAGCAGCCCGGCAATCAGCGCTCCGTACCAGTTGTAGACGCCTCCGACGATCGCCAGGGCGAAGAGGTTCAGGCTTTCGAAGGCGCCAAACGCACGACCATCGAGCTGACCGACATTTCCGGCAAGCAGTGCACCAGAAACGCCCGCGAGGAAGCCGCTGAGCGCGAATGCCCATGCCTTGTAGGTCAGCACATTGACGCCGCTTGCAATGGCGACCGTCTCGCCCTTGCGGATCAGAGCCCAGGCGCGGCCCGGTCGTCCCAGTTTGTGCCATTGGGCGATCAGCAGAGCGATTGTCGCGGCAAGGCAAACATAGAGGAAATAGCCGACGGCTCCTTCGGCGATTTCAGGCCGGGGGAGCATGGCCCGGCCGGAACCGTCGGCGCGGCCGAGAAAACCGTTGCCGCCGTCGGGAAAGCCCCAGGCGCTGATGATGATCTGAAACGCGCCCGCGAGCATCAGCGTGACAAGGGCAAGATAAAGCCCCCTCAAGCGTAGCGCCGGCAAGCCGAAGGCAAGGCCGACCACGGAAGCGACGAAGCCTCCGGCCAGAAGGCTGATTTCGAACGGCGGGTGAAAGGCGTGGCCGACACGAAGCGTTACCCAGCCGCCAACCCCAACGAGCGCAAATTGGCAGAGCGAGACGAGGCCGAGCTGCCCATAGAGGATCGCCAGCCCCGCCACCGAGAGCGACAGCGCCACCGCCGACGTTGCGGCCGACAGCCAGTAGGAATTGGCAAGACACGTGACCACGGCAGCAAACAGAGCCATCGTCGCAGGAACTTGAAGAAGCTGTTTGGGAAACCGGGCCACCGGAACGCGCTCCGGTAATGCCTGTATGGTCTGCTGCGAAGTCATCATCGGTCCTTCAACACGGCCTTTGCCGTACTCCCCAAGATCGTGACCGCGACGAGCGCGATAATGAAAGGTGCGGCCGCGCGATAGGGTGAGATCCAGCCGACCGGGGTGAGCGCAGCTTCGGCAATGCCGATCAGAAGCCCAGCGACAGCCGTTTGCCAAAGCGAGCGCAACTGGCCGAGAATTGCCGCCGCGATCGCTGGGATCACCAGCAAAGTCAGGAACGTGCCCTGGAGGCGGACGAGGTCGGCAAGCAGCAGGCCGGCGAGACCGGAAAAAATGCCGGTAATGACCCATGCCGCCGTTTCTGTGTAGAGAATGCGAACACCGAGAATCGCGCTCAGGTCGCGGTCGTTGGCCAAGGCTCGCATGTCAAGGCCCAGGCGCGTTCGATTGAGCAGCAGGGTGATCGCGCCAACCATCACCACAGCAAGCAGGATGGCGATGATGCGCGTATAGGTCAGGCGAACACCGAAGAGGGAAACGAACATCTGGTCGGTCGGGAACTGCAGGCGACGCGGCAGCTCACCCCAGATAATTCCCATCAGGGCGATCAGCACCAAGGCCGGCGCCAAGGTCCCGACGGCACGCACGACCGTATCGCGATGCGATAGCATAGGTGCAAAGATCCGCCCGTAAAGAAAGCTGATGGCCGTGGACACGACGACGGCCGCGAGGATGGCCACAGAAAGCGGCATTTTCCATTCGAGAAGCTGCCAGGCGCAATGCGCGCCGATAGCACCAAACGCGCCGAAGGCGAAGTTAAGGACCCCGGTTGCCCGAAAGAGGATGACAAGGCCGACGCCTGAGAGGGCATAGACGGCCCCAATTCCGAGACCCGATATCAGAAATGGTAAAAAGGTCATGAGCGGATTCCGATGTGCGGCCGAAGAGACGGCGGGCAGCGTATCCCGTGCTCGGACCACGGGATGATGCGTGATGCTTCAATTTACGGAGCGATTCCGGCGTTCTTTTCAAAGGCGCGGATGTCGGCCAACTCCGGATCGGGCGATGGCGCGCAATCGGAAATCACCTTCCACTTGCCGCCTTCGCTGACTGCCATGCGCGTCGTTGAATTTGCATTGTGGCGCGGCTGACCATCGCCGAAATACCAAGGCGCGCAGAAAATATCGCTGGCAAAGCCCTTGACCTGGCGGATGGCGGCGCTGGTGCTTTCGCGCGTGATGTCCTTGGGATCAAGTGACATCAGTGCCTTCTCGGCAATCCGGGCGGCAAGATATCCGGCCTGGGCAAACGTGTCGCGCGGATCGGAAGGCTGACCATATTTGTCCATGACGGCAAGCCAGTTCTGATTGTCGGGCGTCGCGGCCTCGAGATCGTTGAACTCCATGTTGACATAGAAGTTTCCATCCCAGCCTGCGCCAATTGTACCGGGCACCGAAAGGTCATAAGCCGATGCGGCACTGAGGAACTTGATGGTCTGGTTGAGTCCCTGTTCTTCGGCCGCTGTTAGAAGCGGGATTGTGACGCCCTTGGGAAGGCCGAGGATAATGACATCAGGCTTGGAAGCCGCCGCCTGCAGGATGATCGAGGTCGAGTCAGCCGTACCGGGATCCATCAGGATCGTTTCGGCCGTAAAGCCTTTTTCCTTGGCCAGAGACTTAATGCCGTCGCAGGACCATGTACCGACATTCGGGATGTTCGGACCGATGCAAACGACCGACTTTGCCTTGAGCTGATCCAATGCGTAGCCCATGGCGCCCAGCGTGGAGACGCGCGGCCCGGCATTCGTCGCGGCGTAGTTTTCGGCAAAGAAGCATTCGCGAGGAACGCCGACGCCAGCGACGACGACAATGCCGGATTTCTTGTAGAAATCAGCATTTGCGCCACATTCGACAAAGCTCGAATTACCGACCATCAGCACCGCCTTCTCGTCGTTGACGAGCTTGGCGGCCAGCTGAGCGGCCGTCTCGGGATTCCACTGGTCGTCTTCGACCAGATATTTGACCGGCCGCCCTTTGATCCCGCCATTGGCGTTCAAGCAGTCGAAATAGGCCTTTGCGGCCCTGGTCGAATTCGAAAAGTCGTCCGGACCGGTTTTGCCGGTGATCGCACCGATGACGATCGGCTCGCCGGTCGCCGGTTTGCCGGTGTTGTCGCCGCAGGACGCAGCCGCATGGGCACTGAACGCCGAAAGCAGCGTCAGGCCGAGGCCGACCACCAGCCCCCTCATATCTATTCTCATCGTTTCCTCCTCCAGTTTCCGTTATTGTCCGCACTCCCCGCGGACGTCTTCCATCGTGGAACCTCTGCTTCAGCCGGCGATCGCCTTGCCTGTCATGAAGGCGGCCGCGCGGGCTGCAATCATCATCACCGGCGCGTTGGTGTTGCCCGATACCAGCGTCGGCATCACCGACGCGTCGCATACCCTCAGGCCCTCGACGCCGCGCACCTTCAGATCGGCCCCGACGACCGCCATCGGATCGTCTGCTCGGCCCATACGCGCAGTACCCGCCGGATGGAAAACGGTCTTGGCGGTCTGGCGGATGTAGTCGCGCAATGCCGCGGGATCACTTTCGACCCCCGGTTTCGGCAGGACGCGTCGCTTGACCAGCTTGGCAAGTGCTGGCGCATCCAGAATGCGGATCGCTGTCTCGACACCGCGCACCAGCGTATCGAGGTCGGCCGGGTCCGAGAGGAGATTGGCGTTGAACTCCGCGCGGTCATTTGGGTCGGCGCTTCTGAGACGAATGGTGCCGCGCGAGCGCGGCCTGAGGTAGCAGGGGCCGATGCTGAGACCATGACCGGGTTCGGGGTCGCGGTCGACGAAGCCTACAAGAACCGGCAGGACATGGAACTGAACATCCGGCTGGCCGGTGCCGGCCGTATCGACGAAACCACCGCATTCGACGACGTTCGACGAAAGCAGGCCACGATGCGACAGCAGGTAGCGCGCCATGTGTCCGGCGGCGCGAATCCCACTGTCATGCCCGAGGATGGAGATCGGCTCGTGGGTCTCGCCTTGAACCGGCGCTTCGAGATGATCCTGATAGTTTGCGCCGACGCCCGGCAGGTCGGCCACCACATTAATGCCGTGAGAGCGGAGATGCTCGGCCTCGCCAATGCCCGAAAGCTGCAGGATCTTGGGTGTCGCGATCGCACCCGCCGTCAGGGCGATTTCCTTGGAAGCGGTGAATATGGTGCCGTCCTGCAACGCGACACCCGTCGCCCGGCGACCTTCGAACAGGATGCGGGCGACCTTGCGTTCAGTCAGGATCGTGACGTTCGGCCTTATCTCCGCGTCGCGCAGGAACGCCTGCGCGGAACTCCAGCGGCGCCCACGGTAAGTCGTACTCTGATAGAACCCGACGCCTTCCTGGTCCGCACCGTTGAAGTCCGGATTATACGGAATGCCGACTTCCGTGGCTGCCTGAATGAAGGCTTCGCTCAGTGGATGGCGGTGACGAGGGTTCGAGACGTGCAGGCCGCCGCTGCGGCCATGAAATTCGCCACTGAGGCTCTCGTTATTCTCAAGCGATCGGAAAGCCGGCAGCACATCGTCGTAGGACCAGCCGTGACACCCCATTTGCGACCAGGTATCGTAGTCGTTCCTGTGGCCACGGATGTAGATCATCGCATTGACGGAACTGCCGCCGCCGAGCACGTTTCCCTGCGGGGTAATGCAAGCGCGGCCGTTGAGGCCCTTCTCCGGCTCGGAGGCATAGGGGTGAATGTCGACACCCTTGCCGAGAACCTTAAAGAAGGTCGCTGGAACATGGATCCAGCGGTCCGTGTCACGCCGACCGGATTCGATCAGCAGGACCTTATTTTCCGGGTTCTCGGAGAGCCGGTTTGCCAACACACAGCCGGACGATCCGCCACCGACGATGATATAGTCGAAGTTCGCCATGGCTCAGCTCAACACCGTCTGGATTGTGGTGAATTCCTTCAGCCCTTCGGCGCCGAACTCGACACCGATGCCCGATTGTTTGACGCCGCCGAAGGGGGCGTTCGGCTGGATCGTTCCGTGCTTGTTGATCCATACCGAGCCGCATTCGAGCTGCATTGCATAGCGCTTGGCCTTTTCGGCGTCCGCCGACCAGACAGAGCCGCCAAGCCCGGCAGGATTGGTGTTGGCGCGGGCGATGACCTCATCGATATCGGTGTAACGAATGATCGGCAGTGCCGGCCCGAACTGCTCTTCGTCGACGAGACGAACACCATGATCGACGTCGGCAACAAGCGTGATCGGATAGAAGTAACCCGGCCGATCGATCGGCGTGCCGCCGGCGAGAATTCGGCCGCCATTGGCGCGCGCATCATCGACAAGTTCGCGAACTTTGTTGAACTGCATTTCGTTCTGGACCGGGCCAAGAATGCTGGTTTCGTCGAGGCCGTCGCCGATCACGATCCTGCCGGCGTAGTCGGCAAGCCGTGCGCAGACGTCTTCATAAATGCTGTCGTGGACATAAAGGCGCTTCAGCGCTGCGCAGGTCTGGCCGTTGTTGATGAAGGCTCCCCAGAACAGGCCCTCGGCGATCTGCGCAGGGTCGGCATCGGGAAGAACGATACCAGCATCATTGCCGCCAAGCTCGAGCGTCAGGCGTTTCAACGTCGCGACAGCCGAAGCCATGACCTTCTTGCCGGTCTCGGTCGAGCCTGTGAAGGTCATCTTGGCGATGCCGTCATGGGCGGAAAGTGCTGCACCAATGCTGTTTTCGCCGGTGATGACATTGACGACGCCGGGCGGCAGCACTTCATTCATGATCTCGACAAGACGGATCGTCGAAAGTGGCGTCAGCGGCGACGGCTTGATGATGACCGTATTGCCGGCTCGCACCGCTGGCACGATATGCCAGCAAGCGATCATCACCGGCCAGTTCCAGGGTGTGATCGAACCGACGACGCCAATCGGCTTGCGATGCAATTCGACACGCCCTTCATTGTCGTCCTGCAGGATTTCGATGGGCAGATTCAGCTCTGCCGTATGGCGTGTCCACGCAAGTGCACCGCCTATTTCAAACCGGGAACCGAGACCATTGAGAGGCTTGCCCTGCTCCAACGTCAAAAGGCGTGCAAGTTCCTCGCCATTGGCTGCGATCTTTTCGGCAATAGCGCGACAGGCGGCCTGGCGCTCTTCTTCCGACCCCTGGCCCCAAGTGCGAAAGGCGACTGAGGCGGCGGCAACGGCATGGTCGAGATCCGCCGCCGTCGCCAGCGGCATCTGACCGACGATTTCGCCGGTCGATGGGCTGCGAACTTCGGCATAGGTTGCGGTCTCGATGCGTGCTCCGCCGATGAACAGACTGTACTGCTTCACGATTGGCTCCTCCCTGAGCTTTGGAAGGAGTATGACGGGGCAAAAGAAAGCCGTCTTGGGCAGGAGCGCGCCGCGACTTGGTCTGAAACGCAACAGGCCGTCGGCTCATCAACTATTCAAACCGCACTATTGTGCGGTTGATGTCACCGGCCTGAGCAGATCGGTCGGCGCGCAGTCGAACAGATCCTTGAAGCTGCGATTGAAATAGGAAATATCATTGAAGCCGGCCGAATAGGCGACTTCCGCGATCGTCCTTGGGCTTCTTTGATCTTTGATCTGCGCAATCTTTTCACGCACGAGGCGCAAACGCTTGTCGCGGATGACCGTGGTGCAGGTCATGCCGATACCTTGAAAATCCTGCTGCAACGTGCGGATGGATACCCCGATCCGTGTCGCCAGCCACTTGGCGCTGAGATCGCTCTCGGTCAGGTGTCGGTCGATCAGTATGTCGACCATTTCCAGCCGCCGCGAAGCGCTGTCGTTGAGAGCGGACATGGCGTCGCCGTTTGAGACGAAGGCCTGTCGCGTCGCATTGAACATCAGGTACCGCAGATTGGCGGACGCGGCATCCGATGCCGAATTGGACATGATCTTCGCCACCAGCGCACGCAGCATCATTGCCATCGGGTCAAGGGCCTCGAGTTTGCGGGCAATGTCGAAATCAATCGGGCTTTCGGCATACATGATCTGGCGTGGCAAATGCAGCGACAGATGATTGCTGAACTGCCCGCCGAAATGGAATGTCGTCGGCCGGGTCGAGTCGACGAGAATGCAATCACCGACATCCAGGACTGCCTGGAGGCCGACGTGCTCGAGACCACAGGACCCTTCGAGTTGCATGATGAGAAAAAGGTGTTCGTTGGCGTCTCGGCGAATGTCATCCCAATCTCGATGGACGCGATCGAGATCATTGGAAACATGGGCGAACTCCATACCGCAGACATCGATACGCCGGGCTGCCCCCGTTACGGCCTTGCCGCTCTCCATTGCTTTCGGATTGAAGTTGCCGCAGATCGATTGGAGATCACTGGTCCATTGATCATAGGGAACGGTTGCCCATGCGTGTTGCATCAGGGCCTGATTGTTCAAGAGCTCCAACTCTGCCTCCCAACAGTGTCAGTCAACGACATGTCCGTCTCGCGCGACTCTCCCACAAGCGCAAAAAGGCGGCAACACCTGAGACCGGTAAACTGAAAGAGTGGCGAAGATCGATCGCCCTGTCAATATATTTCACATGTTAACTAGAAGCCGTTATCCCGACTCCTCTCACCAGCTATGTTTTGCCGCCGCCATTCACTGGGCGGCATACCGGTCTGCGCGCGGAAAAAGCGCGAAAAATAAGCGGCATCCTTCAAGCCCACCTCGTAAGCTATGTCCTCGAGCGATCGGATGGTGAAAAGCAACAGCCGTTTGGCCTCGAGCAGGCGGCGCTCGGCGATCATGTCCTTGACGCCCTGGCCGAAAGCCATGTGCCCGGCCTTGGCAAGAAGATGCGGCGTGGTGCCGAGGCTCGAAACGTAGCGCGCAACGGGCCAGTTCTCACGAAAATGCCGGTCGATCAGCCGTCGAAGGTCACCAGCAAGCAGGCGTTGTGGCGATTGTGCCAGCATCGGCGCGTCGGACGCCAGGCGTCCGATCTGGGTCAGCATGGCGGCAACCAATGGTGAAAGGATCGTATCGGCCTGGCCTCTCCCCTCGGAGTACTCCTCCAGAATTAGTTGCATGGTCCGCCGAAGCCTCTCCCAGAACGCTTCCGCGCCCTGCCCCGTCACCATCACCGGGCGATCCAGCGGCAGCGTTGTCTGACCGGCGATCGACGGCAGCAGACTGTCTGCGATCGACACGACGACCGCGTCTGAAACAAGCGGATCGACGTTGAAGCCGTGGATGACGCCGCTCGGCACAAAGCTGACGGCAGGTGCCAAAAAGTCCAAACGTTGATCTTCTATGAAATAGGATCCGTTGCCGCTGGTCCAGAAAGTGACCTGCATCATCCGATCATGCTTATGGGCTCGAACCTGGCCGAAATGGAGATTTGCGCGCGCCATCACCGTTTCGACATGAAGAAACCCGATCTCCAAAGGGCGATCCGGTTCGCCGTAGACAAAGAAACTTGGGACGATGTCGTTCATGCTGGCCGCCGTAAAAAGTACAAGTGATTTCCCTATTCTGTCCATGGTGGGAGGCGAACGCAAGGACTAGCATTTGTCTCACATCAAGGGAGGACGACATGCGATCAGAAGATTTCCGGGCCGATACCAAGCGGCCCTTCACCGGTGAGGAATATCTGGCATCCCTGCGTGACGGGCGGGAGGTGTACATCAATGGTGAGCGTGTCAAGGACGTGACCGTGCATCCCTCGATGCGCAATTCCGCCCGCTCGCTCGCCAGGCTTTACGATGCGCTACATGCGGAAAAGACCAAGGAACGGTTGACATCGCCCACCGACACCGGCTCTGGGGGCTACACCCACAAATATTTCCGTGTTGCAAAGTCCTCCGCCGATCTCGTCGCTCAACAGGGTGCGATCGCCGACTGGGCCCGCATGTCCTATGGATGGATGGGCCGAACCGCCGACTACAAAGCAGCATTGATGAATACGCTGGGCGCCAATGCCGACTGGTACGGTCCCTTCAAGGACAACGCACTCGCCTGGCACAAGCGTGCCCAGGAAGCGGCTCTCTTCATGAACCACGCGATCGTGAACCCACCGATCGACCGCCACAAGCCGGCGGATGCCGTAAAAGACGTATTCGTTCATATCACCAAGGAAACCGACGCCGGCATCTACGTCTCGGGCGCCAAGGTGGTGGCGACGTCCTCTGCTCTGACGCACTACAATTTCCTGGCACAGAGCTCGGCGACGGTCACGGAAGACCCGTCGCTGTCGGTGATGTTCATCGTCCCGATGAATGCGCCCGGCATCAAGATGTTCTGCCGCGTCTCCTATGAGGAAACGGCAAATCGTGTCGGCACGCCGTTCGACTACCCGCTCTCTTCCCGCTTCGATGAGAACGATGCCATCCTGGTTCTGGACAACGTCTTCATCCCCTGGGAGGACGTGCTGGTCCTGCGCGATGCGCCGAAGATCCTGTCCTTCCATCCCGCTTCCGGCTTCATGCACGGCTACTGCTTCCAGGGTTGCACGCGTTTCGCCGTCAAACTCGACTTCCTGGCGGGTCTGCTCGCCAAGGCTTTGCGGGCGACCGGCGGCGATGCCTTTCGCGGCAATCAGGCCGCACTTGGTGAAGCCATCGCGTTGCGCCATATGTTCTGGAGCTTCTCCAACGCCATGGCCTACAATCCGATCCCCTGGGCGAACGGCGCAGTGCTGCCCAACCTGGAAGCGGCTCTCGCCTATCGCACTTTCATGTCGGAAGCCTATCCTCGCGTCATCGAGACAGTCCGCAAGGTCGTCGCCTCGGGATTGATCTATTTGCCGTCCTCGGCCAAGGATTTCGGCAATCCGGAGATCGACCGCTATCTCGGCCAGTATGTGCGCGGCTCCAACGACATGGGCCATATCGAACGCATCAAGATCATGAAGCTGTTGTGGGACGCAACCGGAACCGAGTTCGGCGGACGGCATGCGCTCTACGAATTGAACTATGCCGGAGCGCCGGAAG
This sequence comes from Rhizobium brockwellii, assembly GCF_000769405.2. Lineage (NCBI taxonomy): Bacteria > Pseudomonadati > Pseudomonadota > Alphaproteobacteria > Hyphomicrobiales > Rhizobiaceae > Rhizobium > Rhizobium brockwellii. The sequence goes on along the minus strand of NZ_CP053440.1, from coordinate 615,778 downwards.
AAGTCCGGCTTCAGGTGCTGAAGGGGGCCGAGCGTGGCGGACGGTTGCGCGAAATGGAGGCCTTGGTCGATACCTGCATGAGCGACTACGACGAGAACGGCTGGACCGGCGATACCTGGTTGCCGCCGATCGGCAATGCAGACCAGTTCAAGTCCGCTGCTGAATAGGAGGCGACCATGGAGGAGGCCTTTTCCAAAACCGAGTTCCGCAACGCCATGGCGCGCGTTTGCGCGCCGGTCAACGTCATCACCACCAATGGTCCCGCCGGTCGCGGCGGGTTCACCGCCACGGCCATGTGCAGCGTCACGGATGAGCCGCCGACGCTGCTCGTCTGCATGAATAGCCGATCCGCCCAAACTGCACTGTTTCTGGAAAACCACCGGTTTTGCGTGAACGTATTAAGTCACGACCACAGAGAGCTAGCCGGGAAATTCGCCGGAGCAACCGCCGATATGGAGGCGCGTTACGCCTCTGCGGATTGGGTCGCAATGCCTTCAGGTACGGATGCTCTCGCGGATGCGATCGTCTCATTTGATTGCGAGCTGTCTGAGGCAAGACTTGTCGGCAGCCATCACATTTTCATCGGGCGGATCGCCGGCATCCGATCCCGCCCCGATGGCAATGCGTTACTGTATTTTGACCGGAATTACGTTCATGTCCCGACGCAAATTGGCAGCTTCGGAGGTTGAAGGTATTCGCTGTCAGCCGCGTTGCTGCTGACAGCGAATGGGCTGCGCGCGGAAGCTTTAACTTCAGATGCGTCCCAAATTTCAACTGCGACCCCTGCTCTCAGCAAAGTGTTCGACTAAGCTAGAGCTGGATCCACGCCGTCTTCAGATTGTGATACTTATCCATGGCGTGTAGCGACTTGTCGTGGCCGTTGCCCGACTGGCGGATGCCGCCGAGCGGCACGGTGTTGTCGGCGCCGCCATAGGTATTGACGTGGACGACGCCGGCCTTGACCCCCTGCACCATGCGATGGGCGCGAGACAGGTTGCTGGTCCACACGGCTGAAGCGAGGCCATAGGGTGTGGCATTGGCAATGTTAAGCGCATCCGTCTCGTCATCGAAGGGAATGATGGAGAGGATCGGCCCGAAAACCTCCTCTTTGGCCAGCGTCATCTGCGGCGTCACCTCGAACACGGTTGGCTGCATGTAGAACCCGCCGGTGTCTTGAAGAATGCGCCCGCCGCCGGTTCTCAGTCTTGCACCTTCGGACAACGCCTGATCAGCGAAACCGAGGTCCTTCTCGAGCTGTATCTCGCTGGAGATGGCGCCGGAGTCCGTCGAGAGCAACAGCGGATCACCAACCTTTATCCTCCCGGCAATAGCTGAAATCCGTTCTGCGAAGGCTTCGTGGATCGACCGCTCGACCAGGAGTCTCGACCCGGCAACGCAGACCTGTCCCGAGTTTCTGAAGATGCCGAATGCCGAGACCTTGGCGGCCTGTTCGAGGTCCGGCGCATCGGCGAAGACGATGTTGGGCGATTTGCCGCCCAGTTCGAGATAGACCCGCTTCAGGTTGGAGCGCGCCGAATATTCGAGCAGCCGGCGGCCGACGCTGCCGGAGCCGGTGAAAACGAGAACATCGATATCGCCATGCAGGCCGATCGCCTCGCCGGCGACCGTGCCGCGGCCGGTGACAACATTGAGCACTCCCTCCGGCAAGCCGGCTTCAGCACACAGCGCCGCCAGTTTCAGAAGGCTGAGCGATGCGCCTTCGGCGGGCTTCAGCACCACCGAGTTGCCGGCTGCCAGCGCCGGCGCGATCTTCCAGGCGCCGATCATCATCGGGAAATTCCACGGCACGATAGCGGCGACGACGCCGACGGGCTCGCGGTGAATGAGGCCGAGAACGCTTTCGGAGGTGGGTGCAATTTCGCCGTAGACCTTGTCGAGGGCTTCGGCGTAATAGCGGAAGGTGGCGGCGGCGCTGCCGGGCTCGGCTTTCAGGGCCATACTGATTTCCGTACCGTTGTCGCGCACGCCGAGAACCGCCATTTCCAGCGCGTCACGCTCGATCAGTTCGGCGATCCGGAACAGGATTTTCTTGCGCTCGCCGGGAGCTGCCTTCGACCACGCTCCCTTCTCGAAAGCGGCGCGCGCAGCCCTAACGGCGAGATCGACATCCGCCGCCCCGGCATCGCCGATAGTCGTCAATTTCGATCCGTCGATCGGCGAGATGACATCCATTGTCGCGCCGCTTAAAGGTGTACGCCACTCGCCGCCAATGAACAGCGATTGCGGCGAGACGACGCTCGAGCGGAGGCGGTCGATCTTGTCCTGCATCTCAATCTCCTCACGAAAGAGATGGCGGACCGGCGTCCGCCATCATGATCCATTTATGTCAGGCTTCCTGTCCGGCGCCGAGCCGGGCAAAACCGGCAGCATCTTCCGACTTCAGACGGGCAGCTGCCATCAAGCCGACAATGGCGGCAATCACCACCAGCCCCGGCAGAAGCACGGCGAGCACACCGCTTGCGCCGGCGATCGCGCCGAAATTCACCGTGATATAGTAGACTAGTCCCAGCAGGATGATGCCGGTGATCACCGGCAAGATCTTGGTCACCAGAACGTTGCCCTCAAGGCCAGGATTGCGGCTGAAGAAGGCGACGATGGCGAATGCGGTGAAGGCCATCAGCAGAATGATGGCAAGCGTGCCGACATTGGTGAGCCACGAAAAGAGGGCAAGCACGGGATCCTGCCCCGTAAAGGCGAAGAGCGCGATGACGAGAGCGGCGACAATCGTCTGGATCACCGAACCGACATGCGGGCTCTGGAAGACAGGGTGGGTGACACCAACAGACTTCGGCAGCAGACCTTCGCGGCCGGCGACATACATGTAGCGGGCAACGCCATTGTGGAAGGCGAGCACGCCGGCAAACAGGCTGGTGATGAAGAGTACGTTCATGACCGGGACGATCCAGTGACCGACATAGCGTTCGGCAAGCCCGAAGAGGAAGGTCGTAGGATCGGCCAGGCCCTGCAGTTCGGGAACGAGCTTGTCGGCGCCGGCGCCGTTGACCATCAGCCATGAGGTGAGCATGTAGAAGAGGCCGATAATAAGGACAGAGATATAGGTCGCGCGCGGCACGGTCTTGTGCGGCTCGCGGGCTTCCTCGCTGTATATCGTGGTGGCTTCGAAGCCGATGAACGCTGCAAAGCAGAAGAGAATGCCGATTGCCGGCGTTCCGCTCATGAAGGCGGCGGGCGTGAAGGGTACGGCCGAGATGCCGCTGTCACCGCCCTTGAGCAAGATAGCGGCGTCGATGACCAGCACGACGACATATTCAAGAATGACGAGGACCGTCAATATCTTGGCCGACAGATCAACGCGCCGATAGCCGAAGACCGCGACGACGGCGATGCCGATATAGGTCCAGACCCACCATGGCAATTCAAGGCCGATGCCCGCGAAGAACCCTGCGGTTGCCGCACCGAAGAGACCGAAAACGCCAATCTGCATGGCATTGTAGGCAAGGATGGCGATGAGGGCGGCTGCACCGCCCATCATGCCGCCGAGACCCTGCGCGGTATACGCATAAAAGGCACCGGCATTGCGGATGTGGCGCGCCATGGCGACGTAGCCGACCGCAAACAGTACGAGGATCGCCGTAACCAGCAGAAAGGTCAGCGGGATGCCCGGCCCATTGCCGAGCATCATCGACAGAGGCACACCGCCGGCGACCGCCGTCAGCGGCGCTGCGGCCGAAACCACCAGAAATGTCACGGCGCCGACGCCGAGACTGTTCTTGCGCAGCTGGTTTTCATCTGCGCCTGTTGAGAATTGATTGTCCATTTTGCTCAAGTTCCCCTTGTTGCAACTATCCGATTGCGCTCCGGGAAAACGCATCCTCCCAAACCGCCGTCATTTCGAACCGGACTAATCTGCCGCGTTTTTTCTTTTGCTCTTGGCCGCGCGCAGGTCAGCGCATATGGTTCATATATTGAACCACTGCTTCAAATATAGACTTGCAAATAACGGCTACACCTGTCAAGTTATTTCGCATGTTAAGTAGTTTGGCCGGCATGGAGGGCCGGACATCGACGGTGATGACCCAGACAGGTGCCCGTAACACCGACCGGTATCGAACGGCGACCGGACAAAAAGAGGAGACCGCATGAGCACCGTCGGAAAAGCACTGTCCTTGCTGGACAGCCTGTCGCAACTCAACCACGAAGCGGGATTGACCGATATCGCCCGTCTCTGCGACCTCGACAAGGCGACGGCCCGCCGCCTGCTTGTCGAATTGGAAAAGCATGGCTTCGTTGAGCAGGATCCGGAGACGCGCAGATACAGGATCGGTTCAGCGCCGGTTCGCCTGGCGCGGATTCGTGAGGCGCGCTTTCCGTTCCTGCGGGTCGCCATCCCCTTCGTAAGGGAGCTCGCTGAAAAGTCTGAGGAAACTGTTCATCTCGCCGAATTCAGCGGCAGCACACTTTCAACGATCCACGTCGAGGACTCACCGCGCGCGCACCGGGTCATCGTCGAGATCGGCACGCGCCTGCCTTTCCACGCTACGGCGTCGGGCCTCGCCTATCTGGCCTTCTCCGAAAAAAATTACATCGAGTCGGCCCTGTTGCAGCCACTGGACGCTTTTACCGAGCACACCGTGACCGATCCGGCCGCCGTCCGCAAAATGATAGACGAAACGGTCGCGCGCGGATTTTCGATCAGCAGCCAGGGTCTCGAGGTCGGCGTCGTCAGCACCGGAGCTCCCATTCTTTCGCCGGCCGGTCAACCGATCGGCTCAGTCACCATCGCGGCGCCGCTGGCGCGCGCGCGCACAGCCACTCTGGCAAACTTCGGCGCAGCCGTCGTCGACACAGCCAAACGCATCTCAGAAAAATACTACGGGCCGGAGCGGCCTTCGGGAACAAAAACGCAAACATGAGGATCGGTTGAATGAGCCCAGCAGAGCCTTCGCCAGAACAATCACGTCCACCCAGCATCCTTGTGATTGGAACCGGCGACACCAAGTCCGACGAGCTTCAGTTCATGGCGGGCATCATCCGCGATGCTGGCGCAAAACCGATTATGGTCGACGTCAGTATCCTGTCAGATCCGCCTTATACGCCTGATTATTCCCGGCACGACATCGCCAAATCGGCGGGAACATCGATCGAAGCGATCATCGGCAGCGGCGACGAAAATTCAGCGATGAGGCTGATGTCAACCGGCGCTGCGGCTCTCGTCGGAACTTTGCATGCGACCGGAAAGGCCGATGGCATCATTGTTCTCGGCGGCTCGATGGGCACGGACCTCGCGCTTGACGTGGCAGCTGCCCTGCCGCTCGGCGTTCCCAAATTCGTGGTCTCGACGATTGCCTATTCGCATCTCGTGCCGCCGGAGCGCATCGCCCCGGACTTGATGATGATACTTTGGGCCGGCGGACTTTACGGATTGAACGACATCTGCCGCGCCGTGCTTTCCCAGGCCTGCGGTGCCGTCGTCGGGGCCGCCCGTTCCTGCGTGAAGCCCAAGGCGGAGCGGCCGTTGATCGGAATGACCTCCCTCGGTTCCACCTGCCTCAAATACATGAAACACTTGAAGCCGGAACTCGAAAAACGCGGCTATGAGGTCGCAGTATTCCACTCGACCGGCATGGGCGGACGGGCCTTCGAGGCGATCGCCTCGCAGAAAGGCTTTGCCGCGGTGTTCGACTTCTGCATGCAGGAAGTCGTCAACCACCAGAATGGCACCGTGGTCACCTCCGGTCCGGACCGCATGGAAAATGCGGGCCGCGCAGGCATACCGCAGATCGTTGCGCCCGGCGCCGTCGATATGGTTGACCTGCCCGCGTGGCAGCCGCTGCCGGCGGCACTTGCCGACCGACCTTATCACGCACACAACCGGCTGATCGGCTCGGTCACCACCTCGCCGGAAGGACGCCGGGCGACGGCTGCGCTGATCGGAGAAAAACTTGGCGGCGCGCAGGCGCCGGTCGCCCTGATCCTGCCGCTTGCAGGCATTCAGGAGTGGGACCAGCTGGGCGAACCACTGCATGATCCGGAAGGCCTTTCAGCCTTTATCGACGCGATGCGCCGGGCCCTCCCCCAATCCGTCGACTTGCATGAGGTCGATGGCCACATCAACTCCTCCCAATTCTCCACAAAAGCCCTTGCCGTATTCGATGCGTGGGTTGCACAGGGCATCATCCCGGAAGGCAGGCCATGACAGGTGATCGCGCACTCATTCTCGATTTCGGCGGCGTCGTCACCCGCACGCTGTTCGAAACGCACGACGTCACCGAGCGGGCGCTTGGCCTTGCCGCTGGCACACTCACCTGGCGCGGTCCGTTCGACACGACGACCGATCCACTTTGGGTAGCGATGCAGAACCGTGAGATCACCGAACGCGACTACTGGATGACACGGACCGCGGAAGTCGGCCGGCTGGTCGGTGAGGATTGGACCGACATGAAGACCTTCGTCCAGCGGGCGCGCGGCGCCGATGCCGATCTCGTGCTGCGTCCGGAGGCGGCAGACGCCATCACCCGCGCCAAGGCCGCCGGCCTGCGGCTCGCCATCCTTTCGAATGAACTTGATCTTTTCTACGGTGTCGAATTTCGCAAGCGTTTCCCGCTGATCGATCTCTTCGACGTTATCGTCGATGCCACCTACACCAAGATCCTGAAACCGGATGCGCGCGCCTATGAACAGGTGATCGCCGAGGTCGGGCTTCCGCGCGAAGCCTGCGTCTTCGTCGACGATCAGTTGAAGAACATTGAGGGCGCCGACGTCGTCAAGCTTCCCAACGTCCATTTCGACGTTACCCGGCCCGCGGACGGCTATGCCCGCGCCCTTTCCATGCTTGGACTTTGAACGAAGAGGACTGCGATATGCGCGAAACCAATTTTCTGACCGAAAACAACGCCCGTCATGTCTGGCACCCGATGGCGCACCCCGCCGACATGTTGGCCAATCCGCCGCGCATCATCAGGGCGGCTTCCGGTGTCGAAATCACCGATATCGACGGCAAGACGGTGCTCGATGGCGTCGGGGGGCTCTGGAACGTCAACCTCGGCTATTCCTGCGATCCGATCAAACAGGCCATCCGTGACCAGCTCGAGGAACTCCCTTATTATTCCGCCTTTCGCGGCACCACCAATCCGCCGCTGATCGAACTGTCTTACGAACTGGCTGAGTGGTTCAAGGAAGACGGCCTCAGCCGATCCTTCTTCACTTCCGGCGGTTCGGATTCGGTGGAGACCTGCCTGCGGCTTGCCCGCCAATACCACAAGGTCAACGGCCAGCCGGAGCGCACCAAATTCGTGGCGCTGAAGAAAGGCTATCATGGGACCCATTTCGGCGGCGCCTCCGTCAACGGCAATGCCAACAACCGTCGCAACTACGAGCCGCTGCTCCCGGGCGTTTCGCACCTGGCGGCTCCCTATGGCTACCGCAATCCCTTCGGCACCGACGATCCGGCGGAAATCGCCGCGGCCATCGGTCGTCAGTTCGAAGACGAGATCGCCTTCCAGGGCGCCGATACGATCGCCGCCTTCATCATGGAGCCAGTTCTGGGTGCCGGCGGCATCATGGTGCCGCACGAAACCTTCATGCCGCTAATGCGTGCCATCTGCGACAAGAACGGCATTCTTCTGATCGCCGACGAGGTTATCACGGCCTTTGGTCGCACCGGCGCCTGGACGGGATCACGCCTGTGGGGCACCAGGCCCGACCTGATGTCGACCGCCAAGGCGATTACCAACGGCTATTATCCCTTCGGTGCCGTAATGATTTCCGACAAGATCGCGGAAGCCTTCGAGGCCAACAAGAACACCGTCGGCACCATCGGCCATGGCTACACCTATTCCGGCCACCCTGTGGGTGCAGCGGCGGCGCTGGCGACACTCAAGGAAACCAAGCGCCTCAACGTGGCCGCCAATGCAGGCGCGCGCGGCAACGAACTGCTGGCCGGTCTGAACAGACTGAAGGAAAAACACGAACTGATCGGCGACGTGCGCGGCAAAGGGCTGATGTGCGCGCTGGAACTGGTGACGGATCGCGCGGCAAAGACTGGCGCGCCGAAGGATGTGGTCCAGCGCCTGCAAGACGCGGCCTACGACGCCGGCGTGATGGTGCGTACCTCCGGCTCCAACGTGATCATCTCGCCGCCGCTTATCATCACCACGGCCGGTGTAGATCGGATCCTCGCCGCACTCGAGGCAGGCCTGACAGCTGCCGCGGGAGGCAAATGACATGGCGGAAAACGCAGCACTTCTCGCCCGTCGCGAGCGCCTTCTTGGCCGAAACATGTCCACCTTTTATGACGAACCCGTGCAACTGGTGCGTGGAGAAGGTGTCTGGCTGTGGGATGCCGACGGCCGGAAATATCTCGATTGCTACAACAATGTGCCGCACGTCGGCCACTGCCACCCACGCGTGGTCGACGCGATCACCCGGCAAGCGTCGACGTTGAATACCCACACGCGCTATCTGCATGAAGGCATCCTCGACTATGTCGAGCGGCTGACGATGACATTCGACAAGAGCCTCGATACTGCGATCATGACCTGCACCGGCAGTGAAGCTAACGACATCGCGTTGCGTATGGCGCAGGCGGTTACGGGAAAGACCGGTGTTATCGCGACCAACCATACCTACCACGGCAATACCGCGGCCGTGTCGCAGCTCTCTACCCGCATGCCCCCGGTCGGCGGCTTCGGCGGCCATGTCCGCCACGTGCCGGCGCCCGACAGCTATCGGCCGCTGGGTGGTATGCCCGGCGAAGCCTTTGCGGAGGCTTTCGCCGCTGAAGTGGAAAAGGCGATCGCCTCGCTGCAGAGCAGCCCGCACGGCTTTTCGGCGCTCATCATCTGCCCGTTCTTTGCCAATGAGGGATTTCCCGACCTGCCGACGGGCTTTCTCGACAAGGCAATCACTGCCGTGCACAAGGCGGGAGGGCTTGTCATATCCGACGAGGTGCAGCCGGGTTTCGGGCGCACTGGCGGCCATATGTGGGGCCACCAGCGCGCAGGCTTCGTGCCCGACGTGGTGACGCTCGGCAAGCCGATGGCCAACGGCCATCCGGTCGGCGGCGTCGTCGCCAATGCCGACACGCTGAACGCCTTCCGCAAGGCCTTTCGCTATTTCAATACCTTTGGCGGCAATCCGGTTTCCTGTGCTGCGGCCCTGGCGGTCCTCGACGTGATCGAAGATGAAGGGCTGATGGAAAACGCCCGTGCCGTCGGCGCCTATGCGCAAGACGGCCTCAAACGCCTATCCAAAAAACATGACGTCATCGGCAACGTGCGTGGCAGCGGCCTGTTCTTCGGGGCGGAGCTGGTTCTCGACCGTGAGAAAAAGACCCCAGCGCCGGACATCGCCACGAAGGTCATCAATGACATGCGGGCGCGCGGCGTCCTAATGGGCAAGATCGGGGTGCATCAATGCGCGACCAAGATCCGACCACCCATGCCATTTTCGAAGGAGAATGCCGATTTGATGCTTTCCACGCTCGACGACGTTTTGTCCGGATTGTGACGGTGGCCATGTCGGAACATGAATCCATCCCTTTCATGAAGGCGCTGAGTGCGCGCGCATGCGAAGCCCTTGGCAGCTGGGAGTTGGGCGCCCAGACACCCCAGCTCCTGAAATACCGGGAGAATGCGGTGTTCCGGGTGACGCTCAGGAACGGCGAGCCTGCAGCCCTGCGGCTGCACCGGCCCGGCTATCGCAACGAAATTGCTTTGGTTTCGGAACTCTCCTGGATGGCAGCCTTGCGCGAGGCCGGCTTGCGCGTTCCGGCACCAGTTTCCACGCCGGATGGACGCCAAATCGTTGCGCTTGACGCAAATCCTGAGTTCGGTGACCAATACGCCGACATCGTCAGCTGGATGACCGGCAGCCCACTCGGCCAATCGGGCGTCCTTCTCGTGCATTCCAGTGAGCGCCTCGTCGTGATTTTCCGCTTGCTGGGCGAAGCCATGGCCCGGCTGCACACCGCCACCGATGCCTGGAGACCACCGGCCAACTTCCGCCGCCCGGCATGGGACGGCAACGGTTTGCTTGGCAGGCAGCCGCTTTGGGGCCGATTCTGGGATTGTGCGGGACTGTCGCCGAATCAGGCGATGCAATTATCGAATCTCAGGCTTTTGCTGCGGGAGAAAACCGATGCACTCCGCCATCTCGACTATGGTCTCATCCATGCCGATCTCGTTCGGGAAAACGTGCTCATAGACGGCGATCATGTCGAATTGATCGACTTTGACGATGCCGGCTACGGCTGGCGAATGTTCGACCTCGCCACAGCCTTGTTCAAGAATCGCGACGAGCCGCACTACGAACTCATCAAAGCAGCGTTGATCGAGGGATATCGCGGCGTGCGGTCGCTGCCGGACAGCGCCATTGAAACCCTGCCACTCTTCATGGTTCTGCGCAGCATCACGTATATCGGCTGGATCGGTCAGCGAATTGACGCGCCGGATGCGGCAGAGCGGCTTCAGCGCTATGTAGCCGACGCTCTGGCGCTGGCAGATGGCCTCGGCGCCAGCAGATAGGAGCGGAGGCCGTGCTATTTGTTCAGCGTCGCCAGTTCGTCGAGCATGTCGAGCAAGGTATCGATGCGCTCGCGGCCGAACCGCTGCTCAAGCGCAGTATAAATCGTCCGGCTGTCGGGACTGACCTCGTTGATGATTTTCAGCCCTGCGGCTGTGATCTGCAACAGTATCCGGCGGCCGTCTTCAGCATCCTTGCTCTTGGTGATGACGCCGCGCTCCTCGAGAGAGCGAATGATCCGCGTCAAGCTCGGAGCAAGAATAAAGGCCCGTTCCGCCATCTCCGATGCATCCAGTGTTCCGGCCTCTGCCAGAATGCGAATGACGCGCCATTGCTGTTCCGTCACATCATGCAGCGCCAGCATGGGCCGGAAGTGCCCCATCACCGCTTCACGCGCCCGAAGCAACGCAATCGGCAGCGAGCGGCGCGTATCGCGGGGCAGCAGGGCATCCTGCATGATGCCGTTATCGTCAGGGGATTGTTTGGTCATAAGGGTTCTATGGATCAATTTCTTGAACCGCGCAACGTGGCCGGCACGATGCCCTTGACAGAGCCGACAAAATATTTAACATGTTAAATATACTGAGGTCGTGGCGCGGGGAGGAACGATGCCGCATTTCACCATGGATTATTCGGCTAATCTCGACGGAAAAGTGGACTTCGACGCGCTGTGCCGTGTTGTCCACGCCGAGATTCTCGGCACGGGTCTGTTCGAGACCGGTGCCGTGCGGGTGCGCGCCATCCGGTGCGAAGCCTATGCGATTGCCGATCTGCTCGATGAAAACGCCTTCATCGATATGTCCTTTCGTATTGGCGAAGGTCGTAGCCAGGAGGACAAGCGTAGGACCGGCGAAGCGATCTTCACCGCCGTCACGGAACACCTCCGCAAGCTGTTCGAGACGCCGCACTTCGCCCTCACCCTCGAAATCCGCGAAATCGACCCGGCGCTAAGCTGGAAGAAAAACGCCATCCACCCGCGCCTGCGCAAGACAGACGGTTAGCGCCGCAGTGATTGACCGCAAGCAGGACACATCGGAGAAAAGCATGTCGACACTGGAAGAAAACATCGCAAAGGCCGAAGCCTATTTGGCTCGCTTTCGTAAAGACGGCGTCCTGAACCATATCGCTGGCGAAGCAATCCCTGCAGCCGATGGCACCACGTTCGACATCATCTCTCCGGTCGATCTGAAGGTCTTGGCAAAGGTGGCACACGGCAAGGCAGCGGATGTGGACCGGGCGGCACAAGCCGCAAAAGCTGCCTTTCCTGCCTGGGCCGCGATGTCGGGCGACGCGCGCAAGAAACTTCTTCATAAGATTGCCGACGCGATCGTAGCGCGTTCCGAAGAGATCGCGTTCGTCGAATGCATGGATACCGGTCAATCGCTGAAATTCATGGCGAAGGCAGCCCTTCGCGGAGCCGAGAACTTCCGCTTCTTCGCTGACCGCGCCGTGGAAGCCCGTGACGGCAAAACGCTGCGTGCGGATGGTCAAGTCAACTTCACCAGCCGTGCACCGATCGGACCAGTGGGCGTCATTACGCCATGGAATACACCCTTCATGCTGTCGACCTGGAAGATAGCACCGGCGCTCGCTGCCGGCTGCACGATCGTCCACAAGCCGGCGGAGTTTTCACCGCTGACGGCACGGCTGTTGGTCGAGATCGCCGAAGAGGCGGGCTTGCCGAAGGGTGTCTGGAATCTCGTCAACGGCCTCGGCGAGGACGCCGGCAAGGCGCTGACCGAGCATCCCGCCATCAGAGCGATCGGCTTCGTCGGCGAAAGCCGCACCGGCTCGATGATCATGAAACAAGGCGCCGACACGCTGAAGCGGGTACATTTCGAACTCGGCGGCAAGAATCCCGTGATCGTTTTTGCCGATGCAGACCTTGAACGTGCCGCCGATGCTGCCGTCTTCATGATCTATTCGCTGAATGGCGAGCGCTGCACCTCGTCTTCCCGCTTGCTGGTGGAGGAAAACATCTACGACCGCTTCACGGCGATGGTCGCCGAGAAGGCCAAGCGCATCAAGGTCGGCCACCCCCTTGATCCAGAAACTGTGGTCGGTCCGCTGATCCACCCCGTGCACGAAAAGAAGGTCCTGGAGTATATCCAGATCGGCAAAGCCGGCGGCGCGACGGTTGCCGCTGGCGGCACGAAATTCGAAGGACCGGGTGGCGGATGTTACGTATCCCCCACTCTCTTCACCGGCGCCAACAACCAAATGCGTATCGCGCAGGAAGAAATCTTCGGACCGGTTCTGACCGCGATCGCCTTCAAGGACGAGGACGATGCGCTGGCGCTTGCCAACGACGTGCAATATGGCCTCACCGGCTACCTCTGGACTTCGGACGTCACCCGCGCCTTCCGCTTCACCGATGCCCTGGAAGCCGGGATGATCTGGGTGAACTCGGAAAACGTTCGCCATCTGCCGACCCCTTTCGGCGGCGTCAAGAACTCCGGCATCGGCCGTGACGGCGGCGATTGGTCCTTCGATTTCTACATGGAGACCAAGAACGTTGCTTTCGCCACCAAGGCGCATGCGATCCAGAAACTCGGCGGCTGAGTGCACCGTACATCCTATTGAATTTGGAGGAGAACCCCATGCCCCTGCCCACACCCAATCTTTGTCCGCCTTTTAACATCGTGCGCCTCAGCCATGTCGAACTTGCCGTGACCGATCTTGCGAAATCGCGAGCCTTCTACGTCGACACGCTCGGCTTGCAGGTGACCGACGAGACGGCCGACACGATCTATCTGCGTGCGCTCGAGGAACGAGGGCATCACTGCATCGTCCTGAAGAAAGAAGCCGCTGCCGAAGCACGCGATCTCGGCTTCAAGGTGTTCTCCGACGAGGACCTCAATAAGGCGGAGCATTTCTTCAAGGGCAAGGGCCTTCCGGTCGAATGGGTCGAGCGGCCCTACCAGTCGCGCACGTTCCGCACGCGCGATCCGCACGGCATTCCGCTGGAATTCTATTCCAAGATGGATCGCCTGCCGCCGATCCACCAGAAATATGCCCTCTACAGAGGCGTGAAACCGCTTCGAATCGATCACTTCAACTGCTTCTCACCGAATGTCGACGAAAGCGTCGCCTTCTACAATGAGATCGGCTTCCGGGTGACGGAATACACCGCCGACGAGGAGACCGGCAAGCTCTGGGCTGCATGGACGCACCGCAAGGGTGGCGTCCACGACATTGCGTTTACCAATGGTCGCGGTCCACGTTTGCATCACACCGCGTTCTGGGTTCCGACGCCGCTCAATATCATCGACCTGCTCGATTTGATGGCGACCACCGGTTGGCTGCCCAATATCGAGCGCGGACCCGGCCGGCACGGCATATCCAATGCCTTCTTCCTCTACATCCGCGATCCCGATGGCCACCGCATCGAGATCTATTGCTCGGATTATCAGACGGTCGATCCCGACCTGGAACCGATCAAATGGGATCTCAAGGATCCGCAGCGCCAGACGCTATGGGGTGCTCCCGCGCCGAAATCCTGGTTCGAGGAAGGAAGCCTGTTTGCTGGCGCCCGTGTGGTAGATTCGATCCTCAAGGCCCAGCCGATCGTCGCGCCCTGACCGGCAGGCAGAATACTCATTTGTTCTGATCGCGGCCGAAACCGCGGTCAGACGTGTAAATTGATCCTAGCGGAGCGATCAATGAACGGGACAGATTTTGCCGAATGGTCGCGCAAGGCCGCGGACTGGGGCGTCGCCTATAGGGCATCTCTTCGTGACAGGCCTGTGCGTGCGCAGACCGCGCCCGGTGAGATCGCCGCGCGGTTGCCGATGCAGCCACCGCAAACCGGCGAAGACATGGACGCCATCTTTGCCGATTTCGAAAATATCATCCTGCCAGGGATGACGCATTGGCAACATCCGCGCTTTTTTGCTTATTTTCCTGCCAACGCGGCGCCCGTGTCGGTCGTTGCGGAATATCTTGTGACGGCAATGGCGGCGCAATGCATGCTCTGGCAAACCTCTCCGGCTGCTACCGAGCTTGAGACAAGAGTTCTCGATTGGCTGCGACAGGCGATCGGACTGCCAGAGGGTTTTGCCGGCGTCATTCAGGACTCTGCCTCCTCTGCCACGCTTTCGGCGGTGCTCGTCATGCGCGAACGCGCCCTCGACTGGAATGGAAACAAGGCGGGCCTTAGCGGAAATCCGCAACTACGCATTTATTCTTCTGATCAGGTGCACACGTCCATAGACCGGGCGATCTGGGTATCCGGCATCGGCGAGAATAATCTCGTGCGTATTCCCGCTCGCGGCGCATTGCGGGGCATGGACTGCGACGCCTTGGAAGCGGCAATCGTAAAAGACATGGAGGCCGGGTATGTGCCGGCCGGCATCATCGCCTGCACGGGCGGCACGAGCACCGGTGCCTGCGACGACATTGCCGATGTGGTGCGGATCGCTCGTCGACACGGCCTCTATGTCCATGTCGATGCGGCTTGGGCAGGATCGGCGATGATCTGCGAAGAATTCCGCCATTTGTGGGCGGGTGTCCAAGAGGCAGATTCCGTGGTCTTCAACCCGCACAAATGGCTGGGCGCGCAGTTCGATTGTTCGGCCCATTTCATTCGAAATCCAGCCGACCTCGTGCGCACGCTTGCCATTCAGCCGGAATATCTGAAAACCCATGGTCGCGACGGCATCATCAACTATTCGGAATGGACGGTTCCGCTCGGCCGCCGCTTCCGGGCTCTGAAGTTATGGTTTTTATTGCGGTTTCACGGACTGGACGGCCTGAGAACAATGATCCGCAACCACGTGGACTGGTCTGCAAAACTCTGCGAACGCCTACGTGCTGGCGACAATTTCGAGATCGTCACCGAGCCAGCCTTTTCGCTGTTTTCATTCCGTCACCTTGGCGCAAAAGATCTCGACGCCCATAACCTTGCTTTGGTGAACGCGATCAATGACGACGGTCGCATCTATCTGACCCAAACCCGGGTGGACGGTCAGGTAGCGATCCGCTTTCAGGCGGGTCAGTTCGAGATGACGGAAAGTGACGTCGACACCGCCTTTGACGTCATTTCCGAAGTCGCGGCGAGAATGCCGAACGCTGGCTAGACTCTAAAGACAGGACCAACACAATGCTTCTGAAAGACCCTTCGCTATTCCGCCAAGCAGCACTTGTCGGCGAGATGTGGATCGAGGCGGATCCGAAAAACGCGATCGAGGTGAACAACCCGGCGACCGGTGAGATCATCGGTCTCGTGCCAAAGCTTGGTGCCGCCGAGACCAGGACGGCCATCGAGGCCGCCCGCCTGGCGCAGAAGGGTTGGGCTGCCCGCACCGCGAAGGACCGCTGCGCCGTCCTTCGTAAATGGTTCGATCTGATGATCGAGAACAAGGAAGACCTCGGCCGCATCCTGACGCTCGAACAGGGCAAGCCGCTGGCCGAGGCGACTGGCGAAATCGTCTATGGCGCAAGCTTCATCGAATGGTTCGCCGAGGAGGGTCGTCGCATCTATGGCGACTTGATCCCCGGCCACCAGCCCGACAAGCGCATCATGGTGATGAAGCAGCCCATCGGTGTTGTTGCGGCGATCACGCCGTGGAATTTCCCAAACGCGATGATCACCCGCAAGGCGGGCCCGGCCTTCGCCGCCGGCTGCGCCCTGGTCTTGAAGCCCGCCTCTCAGACACCGTTTTCGGCGATCGCGATTGCGATTCTCGCCGAACGCGCCGGCCTGCCAAAGGGCCTTTTCAGCGTCATCACCGGCTCGGCCGCGGCCATCGGCGCCGAAATGAGCTCGAATCCAGTCGTGCGCAAGCTGACATTCACCGGCTCCACCGAAATCGGCACCGAGCTCTACAAGCAGAGCGCCCCGACCATCAAGAAACTCGGTCTGGAACTCGGCGGCAATGCACCGTTTATTGTCTTCGACGATGCCGATCTCGATGCTGCGGTCGAAGGCGCACTGATTGCCAAATACCGCAACAACGGCCAGACCTGTGTTTGCGCCAACCGGGTCTACGTACAGGACGGCGTCTATGACGCCTTTGCAGAAAAGCTGGTGGCGGCCGTCGGCAAGCTGAAAACCGGCAACGGCTTTGACGAAGGCGTCATCCTCGGACCGCTGATCGACAAGGCAGCCCTTGCCAAGGTCGAGGAGCATATCGCCGATGCCTTGGGCAAGGGTGCGCGCATCCTGCAGGGTGGCAAGCCACATGCGCTTGGTGGCACATTCTTCGAAGCGACCATCCTGGGCGACGTCACCAAGGACATGGCGGTGGCGCGCGAAGAAACCTTCGGGCCGCTGGCGCCGCTGTTCCGTTTCAAGGACGAGGCCGACGTCATCGAGCAGGCGAACGACACCGAGTTCGGCCTCGCCTCCTACTTCTACGCCAAGGATCTGGCTCGGGTGTTTCGTGTCGCCGAGGCACTGGAGTACGGCATGGTCGGGGTCAACACCGGGCTGATTTCGACGGCGGAAGCGCCGTTTGGCGGCGTCAAACTGTCGGGTCTTGGCCGCGAGGGCTCGAAATACGGCATCGAGGAATTCACCGAAATCAAATATGTCTGCCTCGGCGGCATCGGCTGAACTGAACAGGAAGAAAAACGATGTCGCACCCGAAGTTTGTCAGCTTTACCCGCAACGGCCACAGTGGATACGGCCTTCTTGCGGGAGATGGAATTATTGACCTTTCCGCCCGCCATGGCACGAAGTGGCCAACGCTACGCGAGGTGATAGCCGACGGCGTGCTATTGAAGCTCGCTGAGGAAGCGGCGAGCTTGGAGCCCGATTTTCCGGCGTCGGACATCCGTTATGAAATCCCTGTTCCCGGCCCGGAGAAGATCATCTGCGTCGGCGTAAACTTCCCCGACCGAAACGAGGAATACAAGGATGGGCAGGCCGCGCCTTCCAATCCCTCCCTGTTCATCCGCTTCCCGCGCTCGTTTACCGGCCACGATCAGCCGCTGATCCGACCGCCGGAAAGCCCGCAGCTCGACTATGAAGGCGAAATCGTCATCGTCATCGGCAAGGGCGGCCGGCGCATTCCCGAGGCTGAAGCATTGTCCCACATCGCGGCGCTGTCGCTCTGCAATGAAGGCACGATCCGCGACTGGGTCCGCCATGCCAAGTTCAACGTCACCCAGGGCAAGAATTTCGACCGCACCGGCTCGATCGGCCCCTGGCTGATCCCGTTCACGCACGAGGCGCAGATCGCCGACATCAAGCTCGAAACCCGCGTCAACGGAGAAGTCCGCCAGAGCGACCGCACCAGCCGGATGATCTTTTCCTTCCGCAAGATCATCAACTACATCTCGACCTTCACTACGCTGGTTCCCGGCGATGTGATCGTCACCGGCACGCCAACCGGTGCCGGTGCCCGCTTCGATCCGCCGATCTGGCTGAAGCCCGACGATGTCGTCGAGGTCGAGGCCGATGGTATCGGCATCTTGCGCAACGCGATCGCTGACGAGGTGTGAGATGCTGACTTCAGATGAGATCAGGCAGGCGGCAGAGCGTCTCGACATCGCCGAGCGGACGCGCGAACAGACGGGGCTTCTGTCGCTCAAATATCCGCATATGACGATGGACGACGCCTATGCCGTGCAGTCGGCCTGGGTCACGAAGAAGATCGCTGCCGGGCGCAAGGTGATCGGGTGGAAAATCGGGCTGACCTCAAAGGCGATGCAATATGCCCTGAACATCGACACGCCGGATTCCGGCGTGCTGTTCGATGACATGCTGTTCGAGGACGGCGCGACGGTCCCTGCCGACCGCTTCATCCAGCCGCGGATCGAGGCTGAGATCGCCTTCATCATGAAGGCTCCGCTGAAAGGCCCCGGCGTCACCGTGTTCGACGTGCTGAACGCCACGGACTATATCACCCCGGCCCTGGAAATCCTCGATACGCGCATCCTCAGGGTCGATCCCGGAACAAAGAAGGCTCGCACCATCGTCGACACGATTTCCGACAATGCGGCCAATGCCGGTATCGTGCTCGGCGGGCGCATGGCGCGACCCGACACTGTCGACATGCGCTGGATGGGCGCAATTGTCAGTCGCAACGCCGAGGTCGAGGAAACCGGGCTTGGTGCCGGAGTGCTCAACCAGCCGGCGCGCGGCGTTGCCTGGCTTGCCAATCGATTGGCTGAATATGGTGATGGCATCGAGGCGGGCCAGATCGTCCTTGCCGGCTCCTTCATTCGCCCGATCGAAGCACGTCACAACGATACGATCGTTGCCGATTTCGGATCCTACGGCACCGTCAGCAGCTATTTCGCATAGGAAAGATCCCCATGCCGGCCCCAAAAAACACCTTCAAAGCGGCTTTGATGGAGAAGCGTTCGCAGATGGGACTCTGGCTCGCGCTCGCCAATCCCTATGCGGCCGAAATACTGGGTGATGCCGGCTATGATTGGCTGTTGATCGATGGCGAGCATGCGCCGAACGATATCCCTCTGATGATGGCGCAATTGCAGGCGCTCAAGGGTTCGCCGAGCCATCCGATCATACGGGCGCCGATCGGCGAGGCCTGGCTCTTGAAACAAATCCTCGATATCGGCGCGCAAACCGTGTTGGTGCCAATGGTCGAGAGCGGCGATCAGGCGAAGGCGATGGTGCGCGCCGTGCGTTATCCGCCGCATGGTATGCGTGGGGTGGGCGCCGCCCTCGCCCGCGCCTCGGCATTCAACCGCATTCCCGATTATCTGCAGACGGCCAATGAGGAGATTTGCCTGCTGCTGCAGATCGAAAGTCGCGCCGGACTGGCCGCACTCGATGACATCGCCACCACCGACGGCGTCGACGGCGTTTTTATCGGACCAGCCGATCTTGCCGCCGACATGGGCCATCTCGGCAGGCCCGGCGATGTCGAGGTGCAACAGGCGGTGGAAGCGGCGCTGATCCGTATCCAGGCGCACGGCAAGGCCGCGGGTATCCTGACCGCCGACCAGGCGCTGGCCAGGCGCTATGTGGAACTTGGAGCCACCTTCGTCGCCATTGGAAACGATGTCAGCCTGCTGGCGAACGGCGCTTCACGCCAGCTCTCCGATTTTCGAAAAGGTGGCGCGACCATCACCGGAAGTTCCGACACGGCAAAGGTCTACTAAAGCGCCTCGCAGTCTTTCAGATTGGCTGACGGCGCTATAGGTCTTTGGTTTTCCGCATGTCGTGATCGCAACCGCGCAGTAATGCGGGACATGCTTGAGACGCCGCTATCCTCTGGATCGGCCCCTGAAGCGCGGCGAGCTGTTCTGCAGTCAGCCGCCGTGTCGGGTTGCACACCGCGTTTGATAAAACGGCGCCAGGGGCGTCGACGCTTTCGACCAGTTTCAACTCGGTACGGCGTGTTGGAAAGGAATGTCTCGGACACAAGAAGTCCTATCCTCGACGGACAGAACATCCGTCATTCGATCCCCTTTAGCGACCAGAAGCTCTTGCTTTCTTGGGGGCCGAAATACCGCTTTCCCGCTCAAGCTTTTTCCGAGCGAGTTTACGGACACGCCTGATTCCCTCGGCCTTCTCACGAGCACGTTTTTCGGAGGGCTTTTCAAAACGCTCCCGAAGTCGGGCCTCCCGGAATACGCCCTCGCGCTGCAACTTCTTTTTCAAAAAACGGAGCGCTTGCTCAACGTTGTTGTCACGTACCAGAACCTGCATTCTAAAACTCCCAGGATCGCTAACGCGCCTCATTAGATCCACACGCGTTGATGATCAAGCCTTGGAATGCCGATTGCCTAAAGTCTCTGTCGTCACTGTTTCATGGGCACGATCGCGAATGGGGCTAGAGGTAAGCTCTGCCAGCGATTTAAGGGTCGGAGGTTTCGCAGCTAAAGGATGACTGAAAACCTCTCAATTGGACTGAGTTGCCCGCGTCAAATCGAACGAGATGATGTACCAGTTTCCTATTTGCGCCCTGCTGCGAGGCGGCCTGATGATCACCACGATTGCTCGAAGGGCAGCCGCAGCATTGTCCAATTTGACCGGATTAGGAGATTATAGCCGGGCCGACCGACCGCGTGGCAGCTTGCCGGTTCGATGAAAACCGCCATATAACGCGCGATGACGTTTGATTCGAAAATTTTTGTCGGCCTGAGGCCAACGAGCAAAAAATCAGCTCCTCCCCCCGAGCCTTACCAGTCGAAATGCCAGTGGGACGGTTGCGAAAGCGGCGGCACCAATCGTGCGCCCGTTGGGCGAGATGCGGAGGGTTTGTACCTGGTGTTCTGCCCGCAACATGCGAGAGAATACAATAAGGGATATAATTTCGCGAGCAATCTGTCTGATCCGGTGACCGCCCGCTATCAGAGGGAAGCAGCAAGCGGCAGCCGTAAGACGTGGGGGACCCGCGTTGATCATGCGACAGAGATGCCGCTTCCTTCGACCGTCCGCTCTGGGACGGCAAAAGCCCTTAATGCACGCAAAAGTGCTGCCCAACATCAGGCAACGAAAACTGATCTCCAGCGACGTAAGCTCAAGGTATTGGAAGCGAAAGCCTTCGAAACGCTCGGCCTTTCGCAGGACGCGACGCCCGAGGAGATCAGGCGCCGCTATAAGCAGATGCTCAAGCTACATCATCCAGACGCCAACCGAGGAGATCGAAACTCGGAAGCTGAGCTCCAGGCGGCAATCGACGCCCATAAAATCCTCAAGTTGAACGGGTTCTGCTAAATCGGAGACACAGTCTCTGCGGGTCAACAGAAAGACGCTGCCGTGAAAAAGCTGTGTAGTGCGCGACGCGCCTTTCAAATCTTGTCTAAAACCCCTAGAGCGGCCGCGGTCCTTCGTATCCTTGACGCGTCGAAATCCGTGTCGTTTTCCAGAGCTGTCACTTCGGCCACAGTCAGACCAGTGGTTTCTGCAACGTCATCCAGCGAATAGCCGCGAGCCGCGCGAGCTTCCGCAAGCAAGCCGCCGACGGACCGGGCAACAGGGGATTTCACAATCTTCGAGGCCATGTTCATGTCGCTAAAGCTCCTTTTGGCGGGCCGAAAAACGTACCAAACAGTTTCATAGTTCCAACGCACTGCCCGGGTCCGGGCGATTTCCACCGGTTCGCACCGTTCGACGTAGGAGCTGTTACCTACGTGTGAGACGTAGCAGCTAATAGCCGGTCATTTCAAGATATCCGACACCTGACGTGGAGCCTGTGAAGTTGATCGGCCCCTCCCAATAAGGCGTAGAGGTCGCCATCCAAGACTGCTCGTTCAGCGGTTTCGTCGTAATATCAAGTGACTTACTCGGCACGCGTATGCGCCACTCAACCGGCATCCGGCGCCCATCGACTGTTGCCTTCCGCGTCGGCTCCAGTTGGACGTCGTCTTTCGACAAAGGTGTCGTTCGTCCATCCGCCGATATCCAGTTCGCGGAGATAAACCCGTCCTTGTCATCACGAAGGCGAAAAGCCATCAGCTTGTCGCCGGAATTCAGATGCAGTGAGAACCAATCCCACCCCGTCTGATTGGACGCAAGCGGCTGCGACGACCACTCCCGATCCAGCCAGGCTTTGCCCGTGACCTTAACCGGCGCTCCGGATGTCGTGATCGTTCCCGCCACCTCATAGAAAGGCTGCGAGTAATAGTAGCTCGCCTGTCCGTTCGCCGACTTCACGGAAAAGCCGTTTTCCCCCTGAAGAACGAGCGGGCCGTCGGCCTTGAGGTCTAAGGTGTAGCTGAAGTCCGGCCCGCCCGCAGAGACTGAAAGGTTGCCAAAGGCGTCCGAGCCGGTTTGCTCGCTACCCTCCATCCGCCAGTCGTCTATCCAAGCCCGAAATGGTCTTGCGGCAACGCCTGCCTGCCCGACGCCTCCCCGCCCCAAGCGCTCAGCGACGTACTGATGACCTTGAGTGGTGATCGCCGCGTGCCCGGCCCAGATCTGCGGATCCGCGAAACCTGCCTTGTCTCCCGGAGCCAGCGCAGAGCGAAACAGCGTCCACTGCGCTCCATATTGTCTGCCATCCTCGTCTTTGAGATTGGCGGTCACATACCACCACTCAATGCGATAATCAGGATGAGCGCCATGATCGGCGGGGAAAGAAAGAACAGAACCCCGCTCCGGGATCGCAAAACCTTGCGCATCCGATCCCAACCCGGCGAAGCCTTGCGCAAATGCCTGACCGCTCGCGCAGATCATAGCCGCCGCTATCACGACAGATGCCGACTTCCTAACGTTCATTGGCGAAAATCCTCAGCAGGTCCGCAGGATTGATCGAGGCCAGACGCCGAACCGGCACCAGCACCGACAGCAATGCAGCAGCAAGAGCAATTGCTCCCAGCCAAAACCAGTCCATTGGAAACACCATCATTGGCAATCGCCAACCAAAAGCCTCCACGTTCACGATCGCAAGCAGGACCCACGCCAGGGTAAGACCGACCGGTATGGCAGCCATAAATGTCGCCAGCCAGAGTGCAAGTGTCCGGGCAACTTCGTAGAGCGCCAGATCCCGTCGCCGTACACCCATTGCCCATACAGGCGCGAGTTGCGGAAGCCGAATACCAGACAGCGTCAGGAGACTTGAGAACATGGCAAACCCTGCCACAGCAAGGGTGAGGACGTTCAACGCGCCGGTCACCTTGAACGTCTGATCGAAGATGGCTCTCGATTGCCGCTTAAGTGACGCCTGGTCAACGATGGCGGTATCCGGAAGGCCAAACTCCTCGACCAGCCGACGCTTGAGATCGTGGGCTTGCTCGGGAGCAACTCGGACACCGTAGCGAAGTTTCGGGACCTCGCGGTAATGATCGACGAGCGTTTTGACCCCGACTATCACTTGCCCATTCGGATTTCCATAGTCCGAGTACACGCCGACCACAGTTGCGCTCCAGCCTCCTGGCATGACCAACGGCTGGCCGATCTTGGCTTTGCCGCGACGCCACATCTGTTCGTTGATCAGAGCACCCTGCCCGGCGGCGATCCTTGCCCAAACGTCGTTGTCGGAAGCGATCAACGGCCAGTGCTCCCGGTAGGTCGAATCGTCCGCAACGCCAAAGATCTGGGTCTGTTCACCAAGCACCTCGGCGTCGACGCTCCAGATGGGCAAGACCGCCGTTGAGCGTGGTGGAAGCCAGACTCGGAGACGCGCAGCTTCCTTCTCATCCTTGGCAGTCACGTAAAGCTCGGCGGCCAGGCGTTGATCCAGCCATCCGATGAAAGTCAGCCGGAAGCTCGATACCATCGTGCCGACGCCGATGTTTGCCGACAATGCCAGCAGCAGAGCCATCAAAGCCAGCGACAAGCCGGGAAGCTGTATGCGGGTGTCGGCCCAGAACCATTCCATGAGGGCGCTTCGTGCCAAATGCTGCGCTTTGGTCAGGATGACCGCAAGAAGTCCAGGTAGCACCAGAGCTGTTCCAAGAAGCAGGCAGCCAAGTGTCGCAAAACCCGCCACCAGCCCGGACGCGGCTATCGCCAGGATAGCAGCCAAAATCAGCAGAACTCCGCCCGTTCCCGCTTGAAAGGCAAGCGATCTGGCCGACTCTCTTGCCCACGCTCGCGGCTGGGCGGCAGCTAAAATCGGCAGCTTCCAAACCCGCCACAGGCTCTGGGCAGACGAGACAGCGGTTCCTCCGAGAGCAATCGCCAGTCCAGCCAACCACCACTCCGGCCGAATGGATAGCGAGCCTGACACATTCGCACCGTAGAGGCCCCTGAGGGTCGCGGCGACACCCGGCATCAGGAGCCATGCTATGACGTAGCCGAGCATGACGCCGATCAAGCCCGATATCAGCGCCAGCATCGAAAGCTCGATCAAGAGCACCGTGATCAATGCTCGAAGCGAGACACCAAGAGATCTGAGTGTACGAAAAGTGCCTCGACGCTGTTCGAAGGTCAGGCCCGTGGCCGAATACACGATGAAGAGCCCGACGATGAACGAAAGGAAGCCGAAAGCCGTAAGGTTGAGGTGGAAGCTGTCTGTGAGGCGAGCGACGTCTGGTTGTTCACCCGGTTCGCGGATCGTCAATCCCGCCGGATCGATTGCGTCGGCGGTGATCCTTTGATCGGTCGCGACCACCAGGCGGTCGATCTTCCCGTGCTTGTCGAGCAACCTGTCGGCGACCGATATGTCGACGAAGGCAGCACCGTCAGGAACTTTACCATCGATTTTGACGCTCATGTCGGTACTGCCACGGAGCCGCTCTGCAGTCGCGCTCGACACAAGCAACTGTCCACTGGCTGAAAATAAGCCGGATAGGTCTAGACTTCTGGCGACGGTCTGGTTCCGGGTGTCCCTTGGCATCGTCAGAGGTTCGATACCAACCAATCTGATCCTTATGCTTCCGAAGCGGTAGTTGCCCTCGATCACGGGCGAAACTTTCAGACCCGCTCGACGCAGGCTGCCATAGACCTCGCTCGCTATGCCGTCACCGTCCTTGGCGACGATCTGCCGGAGGTTGCCTTGCTCCAGAACCGAAGCCGCCCGGGCATAGCTCGCCCTCGCCTCGGCGTTGATAGCCTGAACGCCGGACCAGAGAGCTGTCGCCAGCGCAATCCCCATGACCAGCGTCAGAAGCTGGAGAGGTCTCCGACGCCAGTGTGACAGCAGGGCTGCGAATGCGACGAAGTTCATTCGGCAATCTTCCCACCGCGAAGGACCACCGTTCGGTCCAGACGCCCTGCAAGCCTCGTGGAGTGGGTGACGAGAAGCAGAGCCGATCCCACCGTCCGGGCCAGGCTGAGCATCAGATCGAGGACTACATCGCCTGTTTGCTCATCCAGGTTGCCCGTTGGCTCGTCCGCAAGGACGAGAGGAGGTCGAGCAGCCAAGGTTCGCCCGATTGCAACGCGCTGCTGTTGGCCTCCGGAAAGTTGCTCGGGATATCGGGCGGTGTATTCTTCCAACCCCAATTTCTCGATCAACTGCCTTTCCCAAGCGTGATCGTACCGGTTTGCAAGCTTGGCGTGGAACGAGATGTTGGCTGCGACGCTCAGTGATGGGATGAGGTTAAACTGTTGAAAAACCAAGCCGACCTTCGTTCTCCGGTATCGGGCCCGTTCGCTTTCTGCAAATAGCCCCAGATCGCTGCCATCCATTACGACCGAGCCGCTGTCTGCACGGTCGAGCCCGCCTGCCAGATGCAGCAATGTGCTTTTGCCACTGCCGGACTCTCCGGTTAGAGCAACACTTTCGCCCGCAGCGACTTCCAGATCGACGCCCTTCAGGATTTCAATCGGGCTCTCCGCAGTGGAATAGGATTTTCTAACGCCTGCGAGGGTGAGGATCATCTCGGTCTTCTCGAACACGGAGTTTGCAGAATGCAAAACCTCCGGTGACCTAAGAACTTTCGAGATGGATCGCAAGATCCGTGCGGCAGCACAAAAATAGGAGATTGCGTCATTGCTTGATCACTGGCCAGTGCAAGCGGTCAATTTCAGCCTGAAACGTGGACCTTGCGAGAACCAAGCTACCCGTTCAATGCAGGCTGCCTCATAGTGCGCTGGCGTCCATACCGCTGCACCGGCGCTGCGGTTGATCGGCGGAAATAGCGCCATATTCGAGCGGCCGTCTTTTGCCCTCCGCACACACAACAATCCGGCGCAACTCGCAGCCATCCGAGCCGGCTTCGATATGGGATCTGCCAAGTGACCCTTGCAAGCCGCGACCCTTCCCTGGTCCGCATGCTGTGCGCTGGATCTTGATCTCTGGATCGTCATGCCATGCGGTCCACCGAGAAGGCGGCGCCGGATGAAACCTGCCTTGGGTCCCGGTTGCCTGGATTGGCGCCTTCGAAGAACGCCGTTCGGTCCGGCAGGAGTTTGCGGCAACTCAGTCCATAGCGGTCATGAACGCAGGGACCTGCTGCTCGAAGAACTTAGAGAACGACGCGATGCGCGGCGGCAGCGACTGGTATGGCGGATAATAGAGCGTCAGCCACAGATCCGGCGGCGACCAGTTTTTCAGAATATGAACCAGCCGCCCGGTGCGCAGATACTCGGCGACATGGAACTTCGGCAGCATGGCGACACCGACCCCGTCGGCCGCCATGCTCGCCAGGACTTCGCCGCTGTTGGCGCTGAACGCCCGCCCCGCTGAGATGTTGGCACTGCCGCTACCGTCCGACAATACCCAGTTTTCCCGCCTGCTCTCGCCGCTATATGCAAGACAGTCGTCAGGGGTCAACTCGCTTGGATGCTTCATCTCCGTAAATCGGCTACCTGGCGCAGCCACCAGGATACGCCGGACCATGCTGATTTTCCTCCAGATCGTGAACTTATCGGACGGCGCCGCGGAGATCCGGATCGCGAGGTCGTAGTCGTCGTCGATAATGTTGACCAGCCCGTCAGCGAGTGAAATCTCAAAACTTATCTTCGGATATAACTCTTTGAAACCGGCCAGGATCGGGGGCAGAGCCTGCTGCCCGAACCAGGTCGGCGCACTGATCCGCAGGCGACCATGGTCGGCCTTGTGCGTGTTCATGAGGTCAGTGCGTGCATTCTCCAATGCTTCCATCGCCGGCTTGATCTGGGCTGCATAGATCGCGCCGTCGGTCGTCAATGAAACCTGCCGTGTCGTCCGCACGAAAAGCTGCACGCCCAACTCGTTCTCGAGTGCGGCAATCGCTCTGGTGACCGCCGCTGGTGTCATATCGAGCTCCCGCGCGACTTGCGCGAAGTTGCGCTTTTCCGCAGCCATCAAGAACGTCCTAAGCGCCCTGTAGTCGTTCATTTATTATTTCATCCTGAGCAATTCACTCGAAATATTTATTGCAATTCCGGACAGCAGGCAAGCGAACTAGATTTCAAGCACGCACAACGAACGACATCGGCGATGAAAGGAAAACATCATGATCAAGGATATCAAAGGGCTGCACCACGTCACCTCGATGGCTTCGGACGCCCGTCAGAACAATGCGTTCTTCACCGACGCACTCGGGCTTCGCCGTGTGAAGAAGACCGTGAACTTCGACGACCCGGCGGTCTACCACCTCTACTACGGTGACGAGAACGGCACTCCCGGCACAGTCATGACCTACTTCCCTTTTCCCGATGTGATGCGCGGCCGCGCAGGCGTTGGCGAAGTCAGCGAAACGCAGTTCGCAGTCCCCAGGGGCTCGCTCTCGTTCTGGCAGGATCGCCTGTCTGCAAAGGGAGCCGGCAACCTTCATACCGACACTGCCTTCGGCGCTGCCCGCCTCCTGTTCAAGGGGCCTGACGGCGAAGGGTTTGCCCTTGTCGAAGCGGAAAACGACGGTCGCAAGGCCTGGGACGGCGCCGGCATCGACGAAAGCGTCGGAATCCGCGGCTTCACCGGTGCAAAGTTCCGCCTGCATGACGCCGCTGCCACGTCCGAACTGCTCGGTTTCATGGGCTACCAGCGCGCCGAAACGGATGGTGAGGTGACCCGCTTCATCATGCCCGGCGGCAATGGTGCGGACACGATCGACCTCGAGGTCCTTCCGAAAACGCCTTTTGCAAGGCAGGGCGCGGGCTCGGTGCATCACATCGCTTTCGCCGTCGAGAACCGCGCAAAGCAACTCGAAGTCCGCAAGGCCCTGATGGACACGGGCTACCAGGTCACGCCGGTAATCGACCGAGATTATTTCTGGGCCATCTACTTCCGCACTCCGGGCGGCGTGCTCTTCGAAATCGCCACCAACGAACCCGGTTTCGACAGGGACGAAGACACGGCACATCTTGGCGAGGTCTTGAAACTGCCGGCACGCTACGAGCCCTATCGTGACCAGATCGAAGCCGGCCTGACCCCGCTCGCCGCCTGAGGTCGCTTTCCAACAATACGGCGGCATAACTTTCAAGACGTGCCGCCTTCCCTGCCCCATTACCTACCATCAACCTAGTCAAAGGAAGACACGAGATGTCCAGCAAGCTTCAGGTCCTCACCCCGCAGAACAGTCAGATCATCTTCATCGACCAGCAGCCGCAGATGGCCTTCGGTGTTCAGTCGATCGACCGCCAGGTCTTGAAGAACAACGTTGTCGGTCTTGCCAAGGCGGCGAGGATATTCAACATCCCGACCACTATCACCACCGTCGAGACCGACAGCTTTTCGGGCAACACTTTCCCGGAACTGCTCACTGTCGTCCCGGACAATGATATCCTTGAGCGCACGTCGATGAATTCCTGGGACGACCAGAACGTCCGCGACGCGCTGGCCAAGCACGCTGCCGATGGCCGCAAGAAGATTGTCGTCGCTGGCCTCTGGACGGAGGTTTGCAACACCACCTTCGCGCTCTCCTGCATGTACGATACCGACTACGAAATCTACATGGTGGCGGATGCATCCGGCGGCACGTCCGTCGATGCCCACAAATATGCGATGGACCGAATGGTACAGGCCGGCGTCGTTCCGGTCACCTGGCAGCAGGTCCTGCTCGAATGGCAGCGCGACTGGGCCCGCAAGGAAACCTACGACGCGGTCACGTCGCTGGTGAAGGAGCATTCCGGCGCTTACGGCATGGGTATCGACTATGCCGTCACCCACGTCCACGGCGGCGCCGAGCGGGTCAGCCATGGCAAGCGGATCGGCCCGAACCCTGCCAAGTAGATGCGAGCATTGCTCCGGTCGTGCGCCAACTGCCGGAGCAAATTGCTTCTCAAGCGAAGGTCTTCTCCATGAAAGTCTATCTCCTGTCACTCGGTGCCGGCCTGCTGGTTGGCGTGATCTACAGCCTCCTCAATGTCCGCTCGCCTGCCCCGCCTGTCGTCGCGCTCATCGGGCTGCTTGGAATTCTTGTCGGCGAGCAGCTCGTGCCATTGGCAAAAAGCATCTGGGCTCGTGAGCCTGCCGCCGTCTCCTGGCTTCACCAGGTAAAGCCGCACATGTTCGGGCACCTCCCGAAGGGCGGGCAAAACGTGGTGGCGGTGAACCCGCCCCATGACGATCCGATGCCGGGGAAAAGCTGATGACGACGCGCCGCACATTCCTGGGCGCTGCATCGAGCCTCGCCTTTTCAAACCTGTTTTCGCCGGCCAATGCCGCCGATCCCTCCACGACCGGAGCCGCTGCCATGCACGCCGATATCGTCCTTCACAACGGGTTGATCACGACGCTTGATCGTACAAATCCGAACGCCACGGCGCTCGCCGTCAAGGACGGTCTGTTCCTGGAGGTCGGCAGCGACAGCGAGATCATGGCGCTGGCCGGGCGCGATACAAAGATCGTCGACCTCAAGGGCAAGCGCGTGCTTCCCGGCCTGATCGACAACCATACCCATGTCGTGCGCGGCGGCCTCAACTTTAACATGGAGCTGCGCTGGGACGGCGTCCGTTCGCTTGCCGACGCCATGGACATGCTGAGGCGGCAGGTGGCCATCACACCCGCTCCGCAATGGGTGCGCGTCGTCGGCGGCTTCACCGAGCACCAGTTCGCCGAAAAGCGCCTGCCGACCATCGAGGAGATCAATGCCGTCGCGCCCGACACGCCGGTCTTCCTGCTGCACCTCTACGACCGGGCCTTGCTGAACGGCGCGGCACTCAGGGCCGTGGGCTACACGAAGGACACGCCCAACCCGCCTGGCGGCGAGATCACGCACGACGCCAACGGCAACCCGACCGGCCTGCTGCTGGCCAAGCCGAACGCCGGCATCCTCTATTCGACACTCGCCAAGGGACCGAAACTGCCTTTCGACTATCAGGTGAATTCGACCCGCCACTTCATGCGGGAACTGAACCGCCTGGGCATCACCGGCGTCATCGATGCCGGCGGCGGTTTCCAGAACTACCCGGACGACTACGCGGTCATCCAGAAACTGTCTGACGGGGACCAGCTTACGGTCCGCCTCGCCTACAACCTCTTCACCCAGAAGCCGAAGCAGGAGAAAGAGGATTTCCTCAACTGGACGGCCTCGGTCAAATACAAGCAAGGCAACGATTATTTCCGTCACAACGGCGCCGGCGAGATGCTGGTGTTTTCCGCCGCGGACTTCGAGGATTTTCGCCAGCCCCGCCCGGACATGCCGCCGGAAATGGAAGGGGAATTGGAAGACGTCGTTCGGGTGCTAGCCGAAAACCGCTGGCCGTGGCGTCTTCACGCCACCTATGACGAAACGATCAGCCGCTCACTCGACGTCTTCGAGAAGGTCAACAAGGATATCCCGCTCGAAGGCCTGAACTGGTTCTTCGATCATGCCGAGACGATTTCGGAACGCTCGATCGATCGCATCGCAGCACTCGGCGGTGGCATCGCCACCCAGCATCGTATGGCCTATCAGGGCGAATATTTCGTCGAGCGCTACGGCCACGGTGTCGCCGAAGCCACTCCGCCGATCCGGCGCATGCTGGACAAAGGTGTCAACGTCTCGGCCGGCACGGATGCGACCCGCGTTGCCTCCTATAACCCCTGGGTCTCGCTGTCCTGGATGGTCACCGGCAAGACTGTCGGCGGCATGCAGCTCTACCCGCGTGCCAATTGTCTCGACCGTGAGACAGCGCTGCGGATGTGGACCGAAAAGGTCACCTGGTTCTCCAACGAGGAGGGTAAGAAGGGACGCATCGAAAAGGGCCAGTTTGCCGATCTCGTCGTCCCGGACAAGGACTTCTTCGCCTGCGCCGAGGACGAGATTTCGTTCCTGACGTCGGAACTCACCATGGTGGGCGGCAAGATCGTCTACGGTGCCGGCACTTTTGCCGCCCTGGATCAGAGCGATATCCCGCCCGCCATGCCGGACTGGTCACCAGTTCGCAAGTTCGGCGGTTATGCGGCCTGGGGCGAGCCCGATGGTGCAGGCAGACACTCGCTGCGCCGTACGGCGATCGCCTCCTGCGGCTGCGCCAGCGATTGCGGTGTCCATGGCCACGATCATGCCGGTGCCTGGACATCGAAGCTGCCGATCGCCGACCTGAAGGGCTTCTTTGGCGCCCTTGGCTGCTCCTGCTGGGCCGTGTGAGAACGCGGTCTACCGATACAAGCTCCCTTTGCGGCACGATCTGTAGAGGGGCTTCCCGACGAACCTCGAGGCCAGGCGAAATGGCCTCAGCCCGGAGAAATCATGTCCGCTATTCCACTCCTTGAACCGGCTCAGCCAGCCGTTCAGATGATCGATCAACACGACGGTCTCGCCTTTTGGCGTCGGATCGACGGATCGTCAGTTCCTTCTCAGCGCCATGGTCGCACTGGCAAGGGCAGCGAAGGCATTCAAGCTCCCGATGATCGCTTCGACGTCGGCCCGATCACAGGTGTTTTGAGGATACTCCTATGACGACCATACATGCTCAAGAAACCGGCAGCTTCGCCGGCAAGGCTTCCGTCGCCGAATTCCTGGCATTGCTCGCGCTCTGCTCCGCCTACATCCAGGGTCCGCTGACGAAGGTTTTCGACTTCCAGGGGGCAGTCGCCGAGATGAACCATTTCGGGCTGGCTCCGGCGCCACTTTTTGCAGTCGGCGTGCCGATCTTCGAACTCGCCATGTCCGCCCTCATCCTTTCGGGGCGTTTGCGCTGGCTGGGGGCTCTTGCCTTGGCGATATTCACCTTGATGGCGACAATCCTTGCCCTGCGGTTCTGGGAGATCCCGGCCGGATTCGAGCATTCGGCAGCCATGAACGGCTTCTTCGAGCACGTCGGTCTTAGCGGTGCCTTCGTCTTCGTTGCTCTTGTCGACCTGCGCAGACGCGCGAGAGGAAAATAGAGCGCATCGTCCGATGCCTGCCATGATGACGTCAAATCCCTCCATTTCTCAGCCGTCCTTGCGGCCAACAAAGCCGGTCGGGCTGAGATCTTGAGGACGCACCGAGCTGGCGAGATCCACGAGGCCGTCATGCGACAGCTCAAGCATGAACTCGACCTCCAGGAAATGGCGCGCAAAATCGCCGATAACCAGCCATCAAAACTATCTGTCCGACCAGACTTCCGTGTCCCCATTATTGCAAAATCGGCAATTCAATCGGCAGAATTATTGTAATTGTTCAATTCTAACGCCTGAGCCACTATCCCTTCACTGACAGATGCCCGCCGGAACCGACCTAACCATGAGGATGTATCCATGACCTTTCCATCAGCTGGATTGAAATTCGCCGTTGCCGTTGCCGTCGCTACGATCATGGCCTCTTTTGCTACAGCCGCAGGGGCTGCCGGCAAGAACGTGGCGGTTGGCGCGCAATACGACACCACTCATGTCTATGTTCCGGTAACCGACGTCGATGCCTTCGCGGCGAGTTTCGTCGCCACGTTCGGCGGTGCATCGACCAAGCAGATCGTCGCCACGGTGACGCCGACACCGAGCAGCACGACTTCTCAACTGATCCAAACGCCCGCAGGCACAGTCTCGCTGTTCGGCTTCAAGACGCCGATCCCCCATCCCTTCGGCAAGGAACGGACAGGATATCTTGTGACGGACTTGGACCAGGCGATCCGGGATGCTCGAAATGCCGGGGCCTCGGTCATTGTCGAAGCCTTCCCTGATCCGATCGGCCGCGATGCCGTCATCCAATGGCCGGGCGGCGTCAACATGCAGCTCTACTGGCACACCAAGGCGCCGGACTATCCCAAGTTCGATACGGTCCCCGAAAACAGGATATATGTTTCAAAGGATTCCGTCGGCGCCTTCATTAATGATTTCCTGACCTTCTCGAAGGGCAAGATCGTCTCCGACGACAGAAGGGCACCTGGCGTCGAGATCGGTCGCCAGAGTGACACCTACCGGCGCGTCCGGATCACATCGGACTTCGGCAACATGTCGGTCCTCGTGACCGATGGCCATCTTCCCTACCCTTTTGGCTATGAGACCACCGGTTACGCGGTGAAGGATCTCGATGCAACCCTCGCGAAGGCCACCGCTTCCGGCGCGACCGTGCTCGTCCAGCCTTATGAGTCGGACAAGCGTCAGGCAGCCATCGTTCAGTTCCCCGGCGGATACATCGCCGAGATCCACGCACCGCTTGTCTCGGAATGACCGGCCGCTCGGCCTGGTGTGACGGCGGACGACCAAGGATGCCGTCGACGTCCAACCGAGCATCGCCGTTTCAGGCAACGTGGCGCGCGGCGGCACATCGAGGGGCGCTATTATCCAGGTGTGCGTGGACAACGCCTTCAATGCCAGCCTGACGGGTGCCATCGAGACCATTTGTTACGACGTCGGCGAAACGATCCGCCAGGCCGGCGGCCAGAATAAAAGCTATCTCGGCGCCAAGCCGAGATTCTCCCGCGGCGAGACGGCAAAGGAAAAGCACGTATGAAAAAAATCTCTCTTGCAACGGTCTTGAGCTTCGACGCCGGATACGTCGACACAGCAGGCTTTCTGGCGCTTCAGGGGCTGTTCACGGCGCATGTCACAGGGAATTTCGTGACATTCGGCGCGGCCGTTGTGCTCGGCACGTCCGGGATTATCGCCAAGCTTCTTGCTCTGCCGGTCTTCTGCGCTGTCATTCTTGTAACCAGACTGGCGAGCTTTTGGCTCGCCAGGCGCAAATACCCGGTTTTAAGCACGATGATGAGGGTGAAGCTGCTCTTGCTTATCGTTGCAGCGGCCCTTGCGGTTTCATTTGGTCCTTTCCCGAAGGGGGACGGATGGCCGGCGATCCTGACGGGAATGGTGCTCGTGGCAGCGATGGCGATCCAGAACGCCGCGCATAAAATCCATCTGGCGAAGGCACCACCGACGACGATGATGACCGGCAACACCACCCAGATCATGATCGATTTGGCTGATGTCATTCGCGGGGAAAGCCTGGAAGCGAAAAGTGCCGCCAAGAAGCGGATGATCAAGATGCTGACGAGCGTCTGCGCATTCGCCAGCGGCTGCGGTGTCGCGGCCGCGGCCTTCATGTGGCTTGGCATCTGGTGCCTTGCGATCCCGCCGCTGCTCGGTCTCCTGGCGCTGATCGCGGAGATCGAGACGCCGGAAGGCGACGCAAAATAGCTGCTCACCCGCGATCGGCGGCCAACGTTTTCCACCCCACCTCAATCAAGGAGACAAGCGAATGGGCTACATCACCACCACGGACGGCGTCGAGATCTTTTATAAGGATTGGGGGCGGAAGGATGCCCAGCCGATCGTCTTCCACCATGGCTGGCCGCTTTCGTCGGACGACTGGGACGCGCAGATGCTGTTCTTCCTGTCGAAGGGTTACCGCGTCGTCGCACATGACCGTCGGGGTCACGGCCGTTCGGCACAGGTTTCCGACGGACACGACATGGACCACTATGCCGCCGACGCCTTCGCTGTCGTCGAGGCGCTCGATCTGAAGAATGCCGTTCATATCGGCCATTCGACCGGCGGGGGAGAAGTCGCCCGCTACGTCGCAAAATACGGCCAGCCGGCCGGGCGCGTCGTCAAGGCGGTTCTGGTTTCCGCCGTACCGCCGCTGATGCTGAAGACCGAGACAAATCCAGGTGGCGTTCCACTGGAAGTGTTCGACGGCATTCGCAAGGGCGTCACCGAAAACCGCGCGCAGCTGTTCATCGACTTCCCCACCGGTCCGTTCTATGGCTTCAACCGGGCCGACGCGAAGGTCTACCCGGGCGTCATCCAGAATTGGTGGCGGCAGGGCATGATGGGCAGCGCCAAGGCCCATTACGATGGAATCAAGGCCTTCTCCGAAACCGACCAGACGGAAGACCTGAAGGCGATCACCGTTCCGACCCTCGTCATGCATGGCGACGACGATCAAGTCGTGCCGATCGACAATGCCGGCCGGCTATCTGCAAAACTGGTGCAGAACGGCACCTTGAAAGTCTACACGGGCTATCCGCACGGCATGCTGACCACCCATGCCGACGTCCTGAACGCCGATCTGCTGGCGTTCATCGAAGCCTGATGTCAGTCCGGGTGCGGCTTCAGTGCCGCATCCGGACCGCGCACATCGCGTCTAAAGCTGTCTTCACCATGACGTTATCGGCGCTTTTCCTTGAAACCGGGGTCGAGGGAAAAAATCGCGGTGCAGCGCCGCGCCAGCTTCAACTCGCCTAGTGGCGGTTGCGTGAGCGCCACTCCGCCGGAGCCATTCCCACAGTCGGGGAGAAGGTGTCGATGAATGCGTCCTCATCAGCAAAACCGCACGTCGCGGCCACCTGGGCGATGGTATCACCGGTCCTGCTCAGCTGTGATTTAGCCCTGGTCATCCGGTACGCCGACATCCATTCGACAACGGACTGCCCGGTTGTATTCAAGAAGCCTGAACGGAGCTCATCCACTGAAAAACCGGTCGCTTCGGCGATCTGATCGACGGTGATGTTGGCCGACAGATTTGCGACCACGTACGTCTTGATGCGCTTCTCCTGCATGGGAGACAGCCGACCGCTGGCCGACAGTCGCTGTGCCGGTGAGCGTCCGTAACGATGGGCGAGATGCGCGTTTAACGCCAGCCCTATATGGGGAAGCAGTTGATCCCTGACTTCGTCCGGCATGTCGAACATCGGCATCAGTGCCCCACCAATATTGCGGATCACTTGATCGTCTATCCCTCGGCAGGTGGCGAGGTCATCGACGCGCGGTTCGCCTGCCTCCTCGGCGAGCTCGGCAAAGTGCGAGCTCGGGATATGAAAGGCAAGCGCCTCGAAATGACCGCCAATCGAGATCGCGGCGCCATACCTCAGACTGATGAGACAGACAGAACCTTTGGGATAGGTCTTCAAAGCTGCGACGGTCTGGTCCGGACAAATGTCGCGATGATCGACATCGACGAGATAAAGCATCACCAGGAAGGCATCATCGGCCGGAAGGAAGACAGGATGCGCATCTCCATAAACGTGGTCAAGATGAACGACAGAAAGCTTCGCCTCGCGAAGAGGCCTGATGACCAAGGCCCTCGCCGCATCGATGCCAAAACATGCTGCAATCCTGTCGCCGACCGCCAACGCTTCACTCAAATGTGTCTCGATCCTCCGGGCTGGGAACGGTATAGCCCAACCGTCGTGATGCCACGATTTGAGAGTTCCTATACATCTTCGAAGCATCTATCTTGAACAAAAGCATTCTCGTCGACGAGATTCTGCGATTTTGCAGAAGGCTGCGCTGAAGGGCTGAGCCGCGAGATTGGTCTTCAAAAAACGAAAGCTTAGCGTCTTGGTTCCTATTTCCGGCAGTCACGTGAAATCA
The DNA here is from genome assembly GCF_000769405.2 of Rhizobium brockwellii. Classification (NCBI taxonomy): domain Bacteria; kingdom Pseudomonadati; phylum Pseudomonadota; class Alphaproteobacteria; order Hyphomicrobiales; family Rhizobiaceae; genus Rhizobium; species Rhizobium brockwellii. The sequence goes on along the minus strand of NZ_CP053440.1, from coordinate 579,323 downwards.
CTCGGCGCAACGGCAACCGACACTTTCGGATGTGCTCTAAAACAGTTGTCGATCGACCAGGCGCTGGCAGGTTCCGATATTGCGGTCTTTCGCAAGGGAACGAGCGTCGTGCGGCTCGATCAGGTCATGACATCGGCAAGCGACCGCGGGTTCGTTGTCGGTGTCTCTTCGATCGGCGGTCACACGCGGCAAATCCAACACCAACATCATGTGACGACCCACGACTTTGCGGAGAACTCGATCTACATTCGCGATCTGGCCGAGGCCTACAAAGCGGATCTCAGCGGTTCTTTCGATTTTCTCCTGTTCGAAATCTCGCCTGCGGCTCTCATCAGGATCGCAGATGGTGCTGAACTGTCCGGCATCACCTCGCTCGCGGCCGAAACCGCCTCGAAAGACATCGTGCTTGCCAACCTCGCTCGGGCGCTGATCCCGGCACTCGAAAAACCGGAGGAAGCCAGCGCGCTGTTCATCGACCAGATGACTACTGCCATCGGGACCTATCTGGTTCAACGCTATGGCGGCCGGTCCGTTGCAACCCCCAACAGATCACGAAGCCTGTCGCGCATGCACGAGCATTTGGCGAAAAGTCTGCTTCTCGAAAACCTTGAAGGGGACATCTCGATCGAGCAAGTGGCGCAGGCCTGCAATCTGTCTCGCGGCTATTTCATTCGCGCCTTTCGCGAGACGACGGGCATGACACCGTATCAATGGCTTGTCAGCCAACGAATAGATCGCGCCCGCACCCTGCTGCGCACTTCAAATGCTCCGCTCGCCGAAGTCGCCATCGCCTGCGGCTTCGCCGATCAAAGTCATTTCACAAGGGTTTTCTCCAGTGTCGTTGGCGCAACGCCTGGCAATTGGCGGCGAAACGTATAGTCCAGCCGAGCAGAGAGCTCCGTTTCGAATAGACTGAATTCGGCATCCCCAATCGCCGCTTTGAGGCACCATCCTCGTCCGCCGGCGACGCTATCCTCGAACGGCCGCTTCAATCACCCCGACGTCGATCTTCTGCATCTTCATCATCGCGTCGAAAGCTCTCTTTGCTTCAATACCGCCAGCTCGCATCGCATCCATCAAAACGCGCGGCGTGATCTGCCACGAAATTCCCCAACGGTCCTTGCACCACCCGCACTCGCTTTCCTGTCCGCCATTTCCAACGATGGCGTTCCAGTATCGGTCGGTTTCCTCCTGGTTTTCGGTCGAAATCTGGAATGAGAAAGCTTCATTGTGTTTGAAGGTTGGACCGCCGTTCAATCCCACGCACGAAACACCGGCAACAGTAAATTCGACAACCAAGACGTTGCCGACTTTTCCATCCGGATAATCGCCGGGTGCACGGATAATCGCTCCGACGGCGCTGTCAGGGAAGGTCTGGGCATAAAATTTTGCGGCTTCCTCGGCATCTTTGTCAAACCAAAGGCAGATCGTGTTCTTGGCCATTTCAGTCCCTTTCGTAATTCGGTGTGAGGATTTAGCGTCGTCATGATTGAAAGACGGATGAGCCATCCAGCAGCCGACATCATTCCAAAAAAAATTCCATGGCCCGCGCAACGGCAGCTATCGCGACCGCATTCAAGAAGATCGATTCATGCAGTTAACAAGCCCGAGAGCGATTTGCGGGCTAAAGCGTGTCCATTTATTCAACCTCATAGCCGGCAGCTTTGAAGACGTATGGCCTGGGAAGGCCCGGGAGGCGGCCTGATCATGCGAGCATTTCATCAGTTGAGGAAGAGGCGGCTCACGCCGCCTCCTCCTCGTCGAGCTCCGGCTGCAAGGAATGCAGGTAGTCGACGGCGCGCTGCGCATGTGCCGCAGCCGAGAAGATGGCGCGCTTGTCGTGGCGGAGAACCTTCAGCCAGCCATCGAGATAGCTTGCGTGGTCGGGGCGCGGTTCGAGCTCGGGGACGATGCCAAGATCGGCGCAGAGAAATGAGCTGCCGAGTTCGGCAATGAGCTCTTCGCGGGCGCGTTCGCTCCGGTCTTTCGCGTAGCGGCTGAGATCGCGATCCAGCCGTCGCGGTGCGGCGGTCCAGTGCGTGATCTCGTGGCTGAGGACGGCGACATAGGCGGCATCGTCCCGGAAGGCATCCAGGCATGGCATCTGGATGTAATCACGGTGAGTGGCATAATAGGCAGCCGATCCTCCGTGGCGGATCAGCGCCCCGGTATTGGCAAAGAAGCGGCCGGCATTGCCGATGCGGCTCATCGGATCCTGGTGAGGTGCGATGTCGTCAAAGCGCCCGTTAAGACCGGCGATCTGATCGGTGTTGAACACCGTGTAGGCTTTGAGGAATGGAATATCCTGTTCGATCTCGGTGCCCGTCTCGGTCGTCTCGGTGCGGACGAACGAACTGGCGAAGACGACGGTTGTGCCGGTTTCGCCCTTGCGAACGGCGCCGCCGAGTTCGATTGCCTGGCGAAACGTCATCCACCTCGATGAGGCAAAGCCGCGGGCGATGGCTTGCGACCAGAGGAGCAGGACGTTGATCCCGGTGTAGGGATGGCCGTTGTGGCGCAGTGGCCGGCTGACCTCACTTCCCGCATGTCCCGTCGTCCAGGGTTTGGTCCATGGCCGCACACCCTGTTCGAGATCGGCGATGATCTTGGTGGTGATGCGGCTGTAGATATCGGATCGTTGATTGGTTTGTTGCCTGCTCATGTTTGAACCTCCGTTTCGAGGTCGCGGCCATCGCGACCTGCTACGGCGGTCCGAAAGCCGGGCTGCAAGCGCTGCCTGCACCCGCAGGGCCGAAACGCAGTGGAGGACGGCAAGGCCGTTGCGGGCGGCGCGAGCCTGGCAGGACCAAAAGCCGGGGCAGGACGCGATGGCCGCAATTCAAGTGGAAGGTTAAGCGGAGGCGGACAGGGCAAATCCGTGAGCCGGTATTCCGTCGCACACATCGCAATGGAACCGAGTGCGATACAACATCACGCGCCAATCAAGATCGTCATCCTGAGCGATGAACATCGAGGCATGGCGCGAGAATGGGCTTAACAGCCGGCTGGCAACGATCGATCGCGCTCTTGTTTGGCGAGGCAAGCAAAGCCGGAAGTATGTCGCTTCAAACTCTCTCATCGATGTCCGTCGAAGAGCGCGAGGTGGCCTTTGCAATTGTCGCCAGATGGCGGAATGTTCGTGGGACTGTGGTCGGGCAACCTCACCGGGGGGTGACTTCACGTCACTGCCAACCGGTCAGCCGGGCTGATGGTGGAGACGAAGGGACCGCAGAGTTATTTCGGCAAAGGCAGGCGGAATCGGAATTGAGCACAGCCGTATGAAAGCCCCGCTGCTTGCTCTCTCTCATTCGGGCGGCAGGCCAACCAGACCTTATCCAGTTCGCGAGCAACGCAGCTCATACCCGCTCCTAGCCAAGGCACAATGGCCGCGATTGGGTACGAACGAAATGGCAATTTCAGCGCTGGAACCGATCCAGCATCCTCTTCAGTTGTGCGTTTTGCAGCCTAAGCTTCGTCGCCAGCTGATCCCGGAGCAGCCTGATTTCTCCATCCAGGCTGACTGCGTCGTCAGAAACGGCGGTAGCGCCTGGAGAAGGTGGAAGAACGACAGCAATCGTTTTCGCTTTGTTGCTCCGCCTGCTGCGCTTTCGCGTTCGACCTTCGCCTACTGGCAATGCTTTTGGTGAGGGCTGCCCGGCTACGTCGGCCTCATTGGACAAGGCCGGATCAACCGCTTTCTCACGCGTCGCGCTTTCGACATCTGCCGTGTCATCAACACTGCTTACCGCTTCTTCGGCATGATGCGACACCGCCTTGTGTTGTTCGTGAGTGACCGGCTTTTCGTTGGCCGCGCGGTCTGCGGCTTTCGACCGGTTGTCGGTTGCCGTTTCAGTCGGCTCGACGATGGCTGATACGTCCGGCTTCACATCATCGGTCGAGTCCTGCTCTTGCTTCTGCGGGCGTCGCCGTGACACCAGCCCAGCAAGAAGTTTCCATGGAGACGCCATTTTATTCGACCTCGAATTCTACTGCGTATGCAAACTGCGAGCAAAAACGTTGGCGGCAGAACGAACCGCCGCCAAAATCTAAACTTCAATAAGCATGAGAATGCGGCCAGCGCTTGACCGTCTGCTGCCGATCAACCGAGGTTGAGTCGCTTTCGCAGATCGGCATTTTCAGCGCGGAGCTTCTCCGCCAGCAGCTTGCGCAGTCTCTGGTTTTCCTCTTCGAGCTGCAGAAGATCCGCGATCTCATCAACTGCCGCCACCGACGGTGCAGCCGCTATCGACACAGCCTTCGGAGCACGTTTGACAGGTACACGCTTGGCACTCGTCGTCCCTTCGTCAGGCTTTGCTTTGCGTCCTCTCGTCTGCTTTCCAGCTTTGGCACCCGAAGCCGCTGCCGGTTGCAAAGAAGCGGCGGCTGAGGCGGTTTCAGGCACCACCTTCTTGGCGCGAGGTTTGCGCACCTTCTTCGGAACATCGGGCGCGGCTGCGGCCGGCGTGTCAGCATGGGTTGTCGTATCTTTTTCGTCGGCCATTATGGTCTCCTGTAAAGCCGATGCATTTGTCTCTTGCTCGATCGGCAGTGTCAATAATGGCCCGGCCTGTTCTTCTTCGGATACAAGCATTGCGGTGCTTCGTGCCTGAGGAGACAATGACATAAATGGCATTGCCTCGTCCTGCATATCTTGCGCAACGGACTTGAGATCCGTGTCTGCCCAGATCGAGCTCGGTTTGGAGTTGAGTTTTCGCCGACCTGATTTGTACTCGACGGCAAAGCTGCGCTGCACTTTTTTCACTTTAAAAGAGCCTTGGGTATCTGCGGTGATGTTTCAGCGACGTTTTCAGCATCGCAACATGGCGTGGAAATAACGACTATTGCGCCGTTGGTCCATACCCCGGCGACACCGGAGCCACGGGAGCTGAGACGACAAGAGGCTCCAGTGGGCTCATATGGAGCGAACGTTGCCGCTTCCAAACGCCCTCCCTTGGCTGATACTGATTCCGAGAGAGGACACACTTCCAACATGCCACAGCTCACCGATGTCCCATATCGGTTATAACATCGCCGACTATCGGGAAATTGCGCCGGAGTTCGGTTCGCGTACCAATTTTCGACCGCCTGGTCGAAGAGATCACGAACGGGGCAGTTGGTCTTGATACGCATAAGGGACCTCGGCCCAAATGGACCAAGATCCGTAGTGAACCTTTATTTGCCGTGTCCCATCGCCAAGGCAAACAATCTTGCCTGCCGCTCCGCAAATGCCCGTGGGTTCGCCGGCTTATCGCCATCAAGAATGCGGGCCTCATCGAGGAGGAGCCACGCAGCATCCTCACGAAAGGCATGATCGTCCATCGATGCGATGCTTCTGACGAGCTGGCTCTGTGCGTTGATTTCTAAAACGGGCTTCGAAGCCGTCTGCAGCCGCCCTGCCCCTTGGAGGATTTTCTCAAGTTGTCGATCAGGCCCGTGCTCGGAAGCAACCAGGCAGACCGCACTTTCCGTCAATCGACCGGAGACACGCACATCGGCGACCTCCTGGCCGAGAGCACCGCGCGCGAAATCGATGAAAGCGGCAACCTCGGAAGAGGCTTCCTGTTTTTGCTCGTCGGTGCCTGCCTCGCCGGCGATGTCATTCAAATCGGCAAGGCCCTGGGTGACCGATTTGAATACCTTGCCCTCGAAATCAGGGACATTGGTGGGCCAGAAGCTGTCTACGGAATCGGTCAAAAGCAGCACTTCGATCCCCTTGGCCCGGAAGCCCTCGAGCTGTGGTGAACCATTCAACTGCTCCAGGTTCGAGCCGCTGATGTAATAGATAGACGACTGCCCCTCCTTCATGGCTGCCACGTATTCCGTCAGGCTCCGTGTCGCGCCTTCGACAGCCGTTGTGTGGAAACGCGCCAGCTTGAGCAATTGCGGGCGGCGCTCGAAGTCTTCGTAGATACCTTCCTTGACGATTGCCCCGAAGAGGCCCCAGAATATGCCGAACGTCTCGGTTTCGCTGTCGGCCATTTTCTCCAATGCGGTAAGAATTCGGCTGGTTACGCCTTTACGGATCGCGGTGAGAACCGGGCTCTCCTGGATCATCTCGCGGGAAATGTTGAGCGGCAGATCGGACGTATCGACGATACCGCGCACGAACCGCAGGTAACGCGGCAGTAACTCGGCGTCATCGGTGATGAAGACGCGCTTCACGTAGAGCTTCATCCGACCCTTGCGATCCGGATCAAACAGATCGAAAGGCTGGGAACCGGGTACGAAGGCCAGCGTCGTATATTCGTGCCGGCCCTCGGCGCGGAAATGCACGTTGGTCAGCGGCTCATCGTATTGACCCGAAACGCCACGGTAGAAATCGTCGTAATCCTGTTTGGAAATTTCGCTCTTCTGCTTGGTCCAGAGCGCGGCTCCATCGGAGATCTGCGACGGCTCGGCCGCGTCCTTATCGACGAGGCGAATGGGAACAGGTACGTGGCCGGACTGATCGCGAATGATCTTTTCGACAGTCCACTTGTTGGTGTATCTTTTTGCATCTTCCATGAGATGCAGAACGACGCGGGTACCCCTCGTCGGCGCCTCGACGGAATCGGCCGCGACGATGTCGTAGCTTCCCTTGCCGTCGGACGACCACTTCCAGGCTTCCTCCTGACCCGCACGCCGTGAGATCACATCGACCTTGTCTGCCACCATGAATGAGGAATAGAATCCGACGCCGAATTGACCGATCAGTTCAGCCTTCTCGCCGGCCTTAGCAGCCTCAAGCCGCTCCATGAACGCCTTTGTCCCCGAGCGCGCGATCGTGCCAAGCGCGTCGATCATCTCGCTCCGGCTCATGCCGATGCCGTTGTCCTCGACGACAAGCGTCAGCGCCTCTTCATTGAGGGTCACCAGAATTCCCGGCTGTATACCGTCGGCCGAGAGTTGCGGCTGGGAAATCGAGTCGTAACGCAGCTTTTCGCAGGCATCCGCCGCGTTCGAGATCAATTCCCGGAGGAAGACATCTTTGTCGGAATAAACCGAATGCACCATCATGTGCAGCAGCCGACTGACATCGGCTTCGAATGCATGTTGCTCAGGCTGCCGCTCTTCTACTGTCGTCATCGAAAATCCCCATTTTGCAGAAGTCGCGCGTCAGATGGTTTTTCCGCTGATGAATTTCAAGCGCTCCACCGTTGCGGTCGATTGATTGGCGCGAATTGCCGGGGATTGCAAATGGTTTCAAAAGCGCAAGAGGTTCACCAGAACCCTGCTCTTGAGCAGGTTTCGAACTAACGACCACGTCTTTCCATCTTGCGGGCGACCTGAGCGCCGACGACATCGGGAGCGATCTTGCGGTACGCAAGCGGGATTGGCTGCACAAGGCCTCGACTGTGGAATTCGTGATGAAAATCTCGAAGGGAGGAGTGCTTCCAGCAATCTGAGCCCACCTAGGCTGGCGATCTCGTTCAACAGCTATGAAAAATTCCGCGTGTCGGATTACTGGCGCCCGATCGGGCTAAGACCGCATGACGGACGACCACGGTGACGTGGAACTCTTCACCGTAGGCGCTCAGAAGCCGTGAGAATCCGCTGGGTCGAGCGGCGGCATCGCTTAGCAGTCCTCAACAGGAATGCCACCGGCAGCGACAATCGCCTCGGCGGTATCGACATCGGTTAGCGCCGCGGTTCCTATCTCGACCTCAATGACCTGCAGCCCCGATGTTCTGATCAGGTCGCGGGCACCGATATCGCCCCTCAAGCGGAGAACGCTGTCGTTAAGGGACCGTGGCAAGATTACCGGATTGCCTGGCATACCCTCAGAAGCGGCGCAAACGATTGGCGCGCCGTCCGCGACTTGGAACGCGTCAATCAGCTGATTCAGATTGTCTGTAGAAATGCCTGGCATATCGGCAAGCAAGATCAGAACACCATCGGCGCCGTCGGCTACAGCAGCGGCAAATCCGGCCGCCAGTGAACTCGACATGCCCGCTCGGTAGTCTGGATTGACGATAATATGCACGGGCAGGCCGGTGAGAACCTCGCGGATATCGTCTTGCCGATGGCCGACGACGACGATGATGGAAAGGGCGGTACTGGCGTTGGCGACCAAAGCCGAGCGACGCACGAGCGGCATTCCGTCAAACATGGCCAACAGCTTGTGCCCGCCATTCGAGCCCATGCGCGTTGCCAAGCCAGCCGCCAGCACGACGATTGATACATTCGGCTTTGCTCGCATCTCTTTCCCGATCCACCAACGCCGCAGCGTCCTCCGCTCCAGGTTGCGAGGTACCGAACGTGCAGCGGCTTTTACCTCGGCAGCAATGCGTTTTCGAAACAACCCCTTGCAGCAGCTTAGCGTTCAGGCAAGCTATTTTCCATCTTCGTCATCGTCGGAGGGCGAGCCTCTCCATAGGCGCTACGCAGGCATCGTCTGGCGGCTGCTCGTGCGAAGCGCTTTGATGACCTGAGCAAGGATCGCTACGGCGATCTCAGCTGGATTGGATGCGCCGATGTCGAGCCCGATCGGCGCATGGATCGTCGAAAGCGCATCGGCACCGAAGCCGTATGCGGCAAGGCGGCCTATCCGCGCTGCGTGGGTCTTTCGGCTGCCGAGCGCGCCGATATAGAAGCAGCCGGTGTGCAATGCCTCGGCCAGGGGAAAATCATCGATCTTGGGATCATGGGTGAGTGCGACTAAGGCGGTATAGCAGTCGAGTGGATCCGCCATCAATGCATCAACGGGCCAATCGGTGCACATCTGCACATCGGGAAAGCGATCACGCGTCGCAAAGGCTGTGCGCGGATCGATGATGCGCACATCGAAGCCGGCCAACCTTGCCATCGGCGTCAGATACTGGCTGATATGGACGGCGCCGATGACGGCGATGCGCGGGGCAGGTATGTAGACATTGAGGAAGCCGCTGGCATCTATCGTGTTGAAAGCCATCGAGCGGCCAGACCGAAAGGCGCCTTCGACGAGCGCGGCAAATGGCGGCTCGACCGGATCCCCTTCCAGGAAGATATGCTCTTCTCCCCGAAAATCTGTCAGCAGCACGACGGCGAGACGCTTCCGGCGCGCGGCGTTCAAACGCTGCAGGCTGTCGCGGAGCATCAACCCAGCCTCTCGACGAAGACACGGATGCGCCCGCCGCACGACAGCCCGGCGCGCCAGGCGGTCTCGTCCGCAACGCCGAATTCGAGCATCTGCGCCTTGCCGGCGGCAATCACCTCGGCAGCGGCGGTAACCACCGAACCCTCGACGCAGCCACCGGAAACCGAACCCTCGAAGTTGCCATCACCATCGACCACCAGATGACTGCCAACCGGACGCGGCGCCGAACCCCACGTCTCGATCACCGTCGCAATCGCAACAGCTCGGCCCGCTTCCATCCAGTGCTCGGCCGTCAGCAGCGGGTCAGTCAGGTTCGTCTGGATCGTCATTCCTGCGGGCCTCAATCTAGTGTTGGTTTAGTTCTGAAAAGACTCCGGCAATATCCGCCTCTTTGACGCTGTCTCCGACATACCAGCTCAAAGTGTCGTAGAAGCCGAGAAAGGAGCCCTTTGTCTTGGCAAGAAGGGCCATGGCTTCGGCAGCGGAGATCGAAAGCCTGCTGACGAAGAAACGAACGAGAGCGGCCTCGGCGTTCGGGTGGGCAAAGACAAGCGCTGTCGGAGAATTGGCCGAAATCGTCGGCAGGGCCGGAGCCTCAGACCTGCATGGCAAGGTGATCGACAAGCGGATGTCTCTGGAGGATGCAGCTGCTTCGATTACAAAAGCCTCAGCGTCAAGAACCCAAGCCGAACGCGACGTGTCGAAATACTGGAAATCGCGCTGCGCCAGCCCAAGCGTTACCCTCTTCGCTTCTCCTGGCGCCAGATGAAGCTTGGTGAAAGACTTAAGCTCACGGACGGGTCGTTTGAGACCCGGCTTAATCGGCCGGACATAGAGTTGCACGATTTCCTTGCCGGCAACCGTACCTGTGTTGCGGACGGTAAGGGAGGCGGTGCAGCCGGCGCCGGGCGTGATCTCCTGCGTATCGAGCCTGAGATCCTCATAGGCGAACTTGGTGTAGCTGAGCCCATGTCCGAACGGAAAGGCTGGCGTTATCGCCTTCAGATCGTAGAACCGGTAACCGACGAAAATGCCCTCGCTATAAACATGCCGGCCATGCTCGCCCGGATAGGTGTGCCAGCCCGGAATATCCTGCATGCGAACCGGCATGCTGGCGGAGAGCTTGCCGCACGGGTTCTGCTCGCCAAACAGGATGCGGGCCAGTGCTTCGCCACCGCCCTGCCCGGCATAGAAACTGGCCAGGACGGCGTCGACATCCCCAATCCATGGCATCTCGACCGTGTCTGGCATCGAGAGCACGACGACGAGCTTGCGACCTGTCGCCGCCAACGCCGTGATGAGTGCATCGTGGCTGGCGGCGAGCTTCAGTGTGTCGCGGTCGTTGCCCTCGCCGTGACGGCTCTTCTCGTTTTCCGCAAACACGACAACTACATCGGCACGCTCCGCGGCTTCGACGATCGCCGCGATCGACGCCGTCACGTCGGGCTGCGCGACCGGCGAGAAGGGCAGATGCCGGACCTTCAGACTGTCTCCTACCCGCGCGGCAATCTGAACGAACGGACTGTCGACGCGATAGGGATTGGTGGTGGCCGAGCCGGAGCCTTGGATAACAGGAGTGACGGCGCCGTCGCCGACAATGAGAAGCTCACCCGGCCCGCCGGGATCGAGCGGCAGCGCCTGGCCCTCATTGCGCAGCAGCACGATCGATTCCGCCGCGATGTCGCGCGCCAGCACATGATGCGCCCCGAAATCCGCCGGCGTGCCGCGCAGCTCGCTCGACTTGCATTTGCGCACGAACGCCAGAACATTGGCGCAAGCCGCATCGATCACCTCGGGCGCCACGTCGCCGGCGTTGATCGCCGCATGGAGACGCGCCTTGCGGGGTTTGCTTTCCGGCATGTCGAGTTCGGTGCCGGCATCGAGTGCTGCGCCACGATCCTTGATCGCGTGCCAGTCTGACAGGACAAGCCCGTCATAGCCCCATTCATCGCGCAGCACGGTTCGCAGCAGCCAATGATGTTCGGCGGCCTGGATGCCGTTCAGCGGATTATAGGCGCTCATCACGGTCCACGGCGCGCTCTTTTCGATGGCCCGCTCGAAGCCTGCCAAGTATATTTCGCGCAGGGCGCGCTCATCGACATCGGAACTGGTCGTGGTTCGCTCGATTTCCGAATTATTGCAGGCGAAATGCTTGAGCGAGGCGCCGACGCCGTTATCCTGCAATCCGCAGATGACGGCTGCTGCCATGTCGCCGCTGATAACAGGATCCTCGGAATAATACTCGTAGGCCCGCCCGGCCAGCGGCGTGCGCCTTATGTTGATGCCAGGCCCCAAAAGCAGATGAACCCCGAAATCCTGGCACTCGGCCGCCAGTGCAGCGCCCATGCGATAGGCAAGATCAATATCCCAGGAACAGCCGAGCAGATTGCCGTTGGGAAAGCACGTGGCTGGACGGGTGGCACCGAACATGCCGCCCGATCCGTCGCCCTGTTGCCCGACGAGATCGAGGAACGCCCGCAGACTGTCTTCGTCGTTGTCGCCGGCGTCGATCTGGGTGGTCGAGTAGCGCACCCCATAGGCCCCATCGGTCATGACGATCGAAGGAACATCGAGCCTGCTGATCGATGCCGTCTTCCACAGGCCACGCCCGCTCAGGAGATCGACCTTTTCGGCCACCGTCATCTGATCGACAAGCGCTCGAATGTCGGCGTCGCTCGGCTGGAACATGATTGGTCTCCGGTACTGCGGATCAGGCGTGTGTCAACAGATCTTCTGAAGGAGTTCCATCAGCATCATCCGCTCGGCAAGCGTCAGCGTGCTCAGCGTTTCCTGCGAGATCTGCAGCGCGACCGACAGGTTGCGGGCAACTGTCACCTCGCCTTCCGGCGTCAGCGTCAGCACCAGCCGGCGCGCGTCGGTCGCGTCGGGGGCGGTGTGAACGAGGCCACGCTTCACCAGTCGATCGACGACGCCCTTGATGGTCGCCATATCCATGGCGGTCTCGCGGCCGAGATTGCCCTGCGAACAGGGCTGCAGGTCCTTCAGCCTGACCAGCGCCGCCCATTGGGTGGTGGTCAGCTTCTCCGCCATCAGGCTCGCAAAGATCGCCACGTGCCGCTGGTTGGCCTGGCGCAGATAGAAGCCGATCTGCTCGCCAAGCGCATACTGTGCCTGCTGGCCGGGCCCTTCGGTCGCTGTGGTCTTTTGTCGGCCGCCTTTGTCTTTGAACGGAACGTCCATCGGATCTCTCAAATCTGCCTGTTCGTCGTGGTGACCGGCAATGGCGCTGCCGAATTTACTCTCGCCATAATTTCAGAATGGCTTCTGTCGTTAGAATTTCAATCTGCTCCGAAAGCCTTGGCGCCAGGATCTCGATGACCATGGCGTGCGCCTTTAAGTCGCCGCTTGCCAGTGCGTCCTCGGCGAGGATGACCCGGTAGCCGGCGTCGACCGCATCGAGAACGCTGGCGTAGACGCAGACGTCGGTCTCGACCCCCGAGAAAATCAGCGTGTCCGTTGCCGATCCTTGCAAACGCGCAGTAAACCCGGGCGAGCCAAAGACCGAATAGGTCTCCTTGTCGACGATGGAGCCTGGAGCGGCGATCGCTGTAAGCGGCGCGACCAGATCCAGCATGGCGATATCGAGCTCATCCAGCGTCACCGATGACCAGCGACGATAGTAGGTCTTCCAGCGGCCCGTGGCACCTTCGGCATTTTGGGGCACCATGAAGCGAGCAAAGACAGTCTCAGCGGGCCGCGCTTTGCTCAGCGCCACCACATTGGGAAGGATGCCTTCGATCGCTGGCGTATACCACGCCGTTTGCTCGGCGAAGAGACGTTGCATGTCGATGACGACATGCAACGCATTCCTGGAGAGTGGCGCGGGGGCCATCATCAGTCGGCCACCGGGACGGTGTGTTCCGCGGCCCAGGTCAGGGTGATGGTGTCGCCATCGCTCAGGACCTTGCCATCGCGGTTCTGTGCAAACAGCTTCAGCGGCAGACCGTCTGCCGTCTCGAGCAGATAGGACAGCACGGGACCTGCGTAGATGACGGTGGTGATGCGCGCCGTCAAGCTGTTGCCAACCGTCGGACCCGATGCGATCGACATCTTCTCCGGGCGCACCGCGAGCGTGACGTTCGAGCCGCTCGATGGCAACGTGCCGGTGGTCTGAACTACCGTCCCATCGGCGAGACGCACAGCGCCGTTCTCCACGGTGCCGGTGAGGAAGTTGGAATCGCCGAGGAATTCGGCGGCAAAGCGCGTCAGCGGTCTCTCATAGACGGTTTCCGGCTCGCCGATCTGGACGATGCGGCCCTTGTCGAGGATCGCTACCTTATCGGACAGCGTCAGCGCCTCTTCCTGGTCGTGGGTGACGAAGATCGTCGTCAGGCCGCTTTCGCGCTGGATGCGCAGCAGTTCGACCTGCATTTCCTGGCGCAGGCGCCGATCGAGCGCCGACAGCGGCTCGTCGAGGAGCAGTACGCTCGGCTTGATGACCATGGCGCGGGCCAGCGCAACGCGCTGCTGCTGGCCCCCGGACAGCTGCTTGGGCATGCGATCGGCAAAGCCAGGCAGATGCACCATTTCCAGCGCGCGGTCGACTTCCTTGCGGGCGGCAGCACCCTTGATGCCCCGGCGTTCGAGACCGAAGGCGACGTTCTGGGCAATCGTCATATGCGGGAACAGCGCGTAGGACTGGAACATCATGCCGATGTTACGGCCCCAGACCGGAATGTCGGTGACATCATTGTTGCCGATCGTGACGACGCCCTGGTCGGGCTTGATAAAGCCCGCGATGATGCGCAGCAGCGTGGTCTTGCCGGAGCCGGATGGCCCGAGAAGGCTGGTGAAAGAGCCTTCGGGGAACTCGGTGGTGATATCGGACAGGACCGGTGTGGTGCCGTAGGTCTTGGCGACGGAATTGACTTTAACGTTTGTCACTTGTGTCTCCGGGCTTGGCGAAGCGCGCAAAAATCAGGATGATCGTCATCGAGCCGAGCAGAAGCACGGTGGAAATCGCGTTGATTTCAGGGGTGAAGCCCTTGCGGATCGAGGAGTAGATCTGCACCGGCAGGGTGGTGTACCCGGGCGTTGCGAGGAAGTAGGAAATCACGAACTGGTCGAGCGACACGGCGAAGGCGAAGAGCGCGGCGCCAAGGATGCTCGGATAAAGCAGCGGTAGCGTCACCGAGAAGAAGGCGTGAACCGGTGTCGAACCAAGGCTCATCGCGGCTTCTTCTAGGTCGGCGCGGATTGTCTTGAAGCCCGTGCCGACGACCAGAACAACGTAGGGGATGGCAAGTGCCACGTGGCCGATCAAAAGGGCATGCATGCCGCGCCCGATACCGGTCCAATAAAAGAAGATCAGCATGGCCGTGCCGGTGATCAGCCAGGGAATGGCAATCGGCGGCAGAAGCATCAGTTGCAGGAGACTTCTGCCGCGAAAGGTCCGGCGCGACAGCGCAACGGACGCCATGGTACCCAAAGCCGTCGCCAGAACCGCGGTGATACTCGCGATCACCAGGCTGTTCAGACCCGCCGTCAGAAGGATGCTGTTGTCCCAGAGCGCGTCGTACCATTGCAGCGAGAAATGGAATGGCAGTTCGTAAAGTGGCGAAGCGTTGAACCCCATCGCCATCATCACCAGAATGGGCGTGTAGAGGAAGATGAGGATGGCGATAAGATAGATTGGACCGAGCGTTTTCATGATCCCTTCCTCAAGCGACCGTTCCGCGGCGCAGGACACCGGAGAAGGTTGCGAAAATTGCGAGCACGACAGCCAGCAGCGTAAAGGACAACGATGCGCCCAAAGGCCAGTTGAAGGCCTGGGTGAACTGATCCTCGATCACCGTTCCCATGGTCACGCCGACACGACCGCCCAGAATGCGCGGTTCCATGAATGAACCGATGACCGGAATGAAGATCAAAACGGCGCCGGAGATCAGCCCGGGAGCCGCAAGCGGCATCAAAATCTTGAACAGGATGGTCCACCAGCGCGCGCCGAGGCTTGAAGCAGCCTCAATGATCGCGTCGTCGATGGCCACCAGCGCTATGTAGCAGGTCAGGATCATGTACGGCAGGTAGCCGTGAACAAGACCAACCACCACGGCATAGCGCGTGTAGAGAAAGCCGATGGAACCCGCTTCCGGAGCAATCATATGCAGCAGACTGTCGAGAAAGCCGTTTTCGCGCAGCACCATGGTCCACGAAAAGACGCGCACAAGACCGTTGGTCCAGAATGGCAGGAGAATGAGGATCAACAACATCTCTCGCGTCTTGCCGAAGGTCGAGCGGACCAGTGCCACGGCCGCCAGGAAACCAAGCACCGCGCAGAATAGCGTCGTCCAGAAGCCGATCAGCAGCGACGTGATGCCGATCCCGACCAGATAGGGTTGATCGATGAACGCGCGGTACTGCTTCAGTGTAAAGATGATCGGGGCCTTGCCCATCGGTGTCGCCGACATGAAGCTAAACACGAACATGGTCAGCAGCGGCAGAAAGACGGCGAGTGTCAGCCACCCATAGGTCGGCAGCAGCAGCGCCGTCGTTGAAACCCATGGCGGGAGTGGGCGCCGGCTGCGCGGACCCGAAGGTCCGCGCTCTGACGCTGATATCAGACGATCATTCTGCATAGAAGGCTTTCACTTCCTGCCAGATATTGTTGAAGGCTTCGCGCCGGTCGTCGGGAATGCCCGAGACAAAGGACGTGGTCTTCAAATATTCGGTCTTGTGTACCAGGCGGGTGAGATCGTCGGCAGGAAGTGCTGAAAGGGCTGCCGAATTTGAAGAAGCGGGGGCTCCAATCTTGGTTGCCCATTCGACATAGAATATCGGATCGATCATCCAGTTGACGAAGGCAAGAGCACCTTCTGGATTCGGAGCCGATGCCGGAACACCGAGACCATCGACCCAACCGACGCCGCCTTCCTTAGGCACTACGAACTGAACCGGGAGTTTGGAAACGCGCTTGGATCGCACCGAGCCGCCCGACCAGAACAGCGACAGGTCGAATTCCTTGGCGGCGAACGACTTGTTCCACTGATCTTCCGTCGACCACAGCAACTTGACATTCGGCTTGATCGATTTCAGCGCGGCCGTAACAGCAGCCAGATCCTTGGGATCGTTGATGTCCTGCCCGCTCATCAGCGCGCCAACGCCGACATTGATGATGGCGTCGTCGTCCATGGCAACACGGCCCTTATAGGCCGGGTCGGCGAGGACCGCGTAACTGTCGGGAACGGTCATGCCTTCACGGATGGCAAGCGAGGTCATGCCCCAGACCCACGGAACGGCATAACCCTTGCCATCCTTGCTGAAGTTCGGGTTGGCGCGCAGGGTCTCGTCGACTGTTGACGCGTTTGGAACCTTGCTGAAATCGATCGGCTGCAGCAGGTCTTCGGCAACCGCCTGGGCGCAACGCGCGGCGTTGAGGATAACAAGATCATAGGCGCCCGGATTCGTGCGCATCTTGGTCAGCATTTCCGATTCCGAGCTGTAGTAGTCATGGACGACTGTGATGCCCGTCTTTTCGGTGAAAGCCTTCAGCGACCAGGCTTCGTCGGTACCGTAGCCCTGCCAGTTGAGGACCGTGATAGATCCGGCCGAAAAGGCTTTGCGCGGCAAGGTGGAGATGCTGACGCCAGCAATCAGTGCTGCGGACATCAACTTCATTGTGTTGCGTCTGGTGAGTTCAGTCATTGTGGCACCCCTCTTGAAGATACACAGTTATGGACCATCATGACCCGCGGTCATCGACCTCAACGGATCGGCTAGCTTGAAAACAAACAACGTGCCAAAGCGCGCTTAATCATTTGTATACATACTAAAAGCAGATGGGCATTGTCCGTGGGGCGCTGACGTCTCGGCGAAATGAAGCGCGCGCTGCGACGCAGCGGCATACCACTTCTGCAAGAACAGCACATCACTTCACTGAGCGGCCGGCATGAATCCACGGATCTCCTGCAAGCTGTTCGTTCAACCCTCTGACTTTAGCATCAGTCTTTTATTTTATATGTACACAAACTATCTGTGAGGAATCGAGACCTGTCAAGCACTGCCTTGCTTTAGGGAGCGCTTGACGATGAAAAATAGACGTCGAGCCGGCGATCCTCCGCGTGTTCAGCAATCATGACGCGTATTCCGTCGCCGCCCGACACATAGTTGATGTCCTGCCCGTTGATACGGGCGGCAAGAACATCGCCCAATGCCAAGCCTGGCAACTCGATGAAACCAGCCTCGGAGACCGGAGCAATCGTGCAGGCCACCCGCCCGTTGGCGAAGACGATGCGCGACAGCGTAGTGTGCAGATCTGTCTTCAGTGCTGCGCGCCCGTTCAATGTCATCATCAGGGTTCCGGACTTGACGACCAGCTCGAGCGTTCCCGACGGCGAGACCATAGGTCCGAGCACCACATCCCGGCCGGCATGGCGCATCGTCCATCCGGTCCACGGATCGAAGTCAACAATCTCACTGGCAGCCATCAGCGGTAGCATGGCGGCCCAGATGTAGAATGGATCGGTATCGCCTTGGTCCATCGCCTCGCCGGTGACGGCATTGTAGTTTTCGGAGGCGATACGATCCTCGCGCCAATTCTTCATGAACAGGTCGTAGCTCTGGCTTGCCAGCTTGCTCGCCGCCGCCACGAAGCCGTAGCGCCGCAGGCCGAGCCAGACCATATAGTTGACGTTCGGCCAGATGCGGCCGCGCCAGTAGACGTTGTCGGCGAAGGCCGGATCGTCTCGCGTTGCGTTCGGCAGCACGAAATCACCGCCGAAGGTCGTCTCGTCGCTCAGATGCTCGAGCAGACGCTCCGCCTGCGCCGGCGTCGCGGCGCCGCACAGCAGCGGGTAGAAGCTGGTCGGCGACAGCGAGCGCACGAAACCGCCGCGCCGCTGGCGATTGGCGAAGATGCCGCGGCTCTCGTCCCAGAGCGTCTGCGAGATCAGCGTCCGCTGACGTTCGGCCAGAGCGGCGAATTCGCGGGCATCGTCATGCTTGCCGAGCACGGCGGCCATTTTCGAAAGCATCTCGGCATCGAGAGCGGCCGCGCAGTTGAGGCCGAGATCGAAGGTCGACAGCGTCCGGGTGACGGGATCGTAGATCGCCTCGTCATGGGTCGCGGAATTGTCCATGCCGGTCTCGTTGCGCGCGGCAAAGGCCGTCCCCTTGTAGAGGCCCTCGCCCACATCGGAGGTGCCACAGGACAGCAGGCCGAAACCGTCCGGATCGCGGTTGTCCTGCCACCAGCGCCGATTGCGCACCAGCGCCTCGTAACTTGCGTGGATCATCGACCGCTCGCCGGTCCGCTGGTAGAGCTGCCAGACGACCAGTGCGCCGAACGGCAGCTGGGTGCGATCGACCCAGGCATCGTTGGAGGTGACGATGCAGGCGATATTACCCTGCGGGGTTGCGCCGGCCATCGCGGTCGCCATGTTCTCGCGCGCCAGATCGGCGTCGAACACGCCTGCAAGAAGGGCGGCGAAAATCTGGTCGTTGAACCAGACGGCGAATTTCCCGAGGTTCCAGATGCGGGTGACCGCGGTGTAGGAACGCGCGTTGGTTTCGTCCCAGATGGTGTTCCAGGCGACGACGTCACGCATCGCATCGAGCGCGCCCTCGAACACGCCGGTCTGCGCATCGGCGATCGCAGCTGGCGCGCCGGCGGCAAGGCATGCCTGCGCCTTGGAGATCGCCAGTTCGGCACTATCGGCGACACCTGCGGCATATGCGCCCTCGCGCATCATCTCAAGATTGAAACGCAGGGCAATCAACGGCGCTTCGCTCCTGCGGGTGGCGGTATAGAAATAACCGTTTTCCTCGAAGTCGGCCCGCAGCGCCTCGATCGTCTCGTGGCCGGTGACGTGCACCGGCGCCTCGGCGGTCGCGACCGCCACGAAGCGCGTTCCGACCTTCAGCAGCGTGATGTTGCGGCCCGCGTCATGGACCACCACCTCGCCGCCATCTGAGGAGATTGCCAGCGTCAGCCAGAATCGCAATCCCCACTCGGCCGATACCTTGCCGTTCCAGCTGCCGCGGATGGCGAAGGGGTCGGTCTTTGTCGTTGAGAAGGCGACCGTCGTGCCGCTGAGCTCGGTTTCCAGCTCGATCAGCGAGCCGTCGATGGTGTGACGGCCGAGGCGAACCGTGTCGCGTCGCGGCTCGATCGCAGATGTCGTCTTGCTGCGGGTCGAATAGAGAACCGGTGTGATCCGCACGCCGAGCGGCAGGAAGACCATTTCGGCCGGCCGGTTGGACCAGCTATTCCAGGCACGCATCAGGGGTATCGTCGAATGTTGTAGCATGGATCTGTAACTTCCGGTCAGTTTGCCAGCTGGATGAGTTTCGGTGCGGCGGACAGGCCGCTCTTGTCGGCGGTGTCACCGAGATAAGGCGTGTTGATGTAGTAGCGATTTGCGGCCGTGTTGGCGACGCGCAGTTCCAGCGAATGGACGCCCGGAAGCAGCCGCCCCAGAGCAAAGCGGTAGGGGCGCCAGCCTCTTCGATCGATCTGCCGGCCATCGAGCAGCGCCGCGACCACCGTGTGGACCTCGGGCAATTCGAGAACCCACTCGGCCTCATCGCCGATTTCGAGCGCCAGCCGATAAGTGCCGGTACCGGAGAAACCGGCAAAACCCTGCGTTTCCCACCCTGCAACCACCGAGATCGGCACGAATCCCGCGTCAGGGCCCGGCGCGAAGCTCCAGCCGTCGACAAGCGATATGGCACGAGCCGCGGCAAGGAGCGGCTGGTGCTCGAGATGGCCTTGCCCGGTGGTCTTCTGCGTCGTCTCGCCCAGTCGAATGCATTGCACCTCCTGGGGCGCGAGCGCGACTGTCAGGTGGCTGAAGACGGTTGCCTTTCCCACGTCTCCCGTCGTCGCGGACCAGACCTCGCACGCGAAACCGTCGCCGAAGGAAATCTCACTGATGAGGTGCGATGCGCCATCGTTGAATAGCACGACCCGCCACCAACCAGCGGCCTCATACCCCACCCATTGCCAGGGTCTGCCCGTGGAATGACAGGCAAGATCTGGACCCGATGACCGAAGCGACTGCAACAGAGCGGTGATGTCGCCTCTGCCAGGCATTCCTTCGAGATGGATCGACGTGCCGACGGCACGCCCCGCTGCGCCATCGCAGACGGTGGAGAGCCGCTCGCCTGAAGACCAGACAGCACCACCCGCCGCCTTGAAGACGGCGAGCATGTGCAAGGTCTTCGTCGTCTCGAGCACGGTGACGGACGGCAGAACGACAGCATCGAAAACAAGGCCGGACGCGCGCAGGCGGCCGTTCTCGATCGTAGCGGCCGCCAAATCGACCTCGCTGACGAACATGAAGTCGCAGCCTTCTGCTAAGAGCCCTTCGCACCAGGCGCCGATATGGGTGGCGTGGCTGTGGCGCGGCCCCTCCGCGAAGGCGGTCTGAAGCGGATAAAGGATCGCAACCGGCGTGCGGGGCGTGGCCCCCTCGATGAAGGCGGAAATCCGAGCCGTCTCCTCGGCAAACAGATCGTGGTAGCTCCACCACGGCTCGAAATTGATGCCCGGCCCGAAATCGAAACGTGGATTGGAAAACGGCGTAGGATCGTCGTCGCGCCCGTCCGTCTGGTAGACGCCGTGCCAGAGGAATTGCCGGGTCCCGAGGCAGTGAAGCCGGATGGCCTGCGCCCGCATCGTCTCCAGGGTCAGTTCCCATTGCCCGGCGGCACGCACGGGTGTTCGCTCGGCGCTGGCATAAGTTTCGACGACGCATCGGCTGCGACCATTCGAACGGGCAACGGAGTCGCCGAGCTTCGGCGCCAGCTGCGCCACGAAATTGTTGGAATCAACGGCCGTCTCGTGCCGGTAGGCATCGATGCCGAAGAAATTCACGGCAAGCGCCACCCTGGGGTCGATGCTGGTAAAACCACCGTTCAGCGACCAGGAACTGACATGCGGCAGGATCTCGTGCCCTGTGAGGACGATCCCTCTGCCCTCGGCCCATCGGCGCAACGTGCCGGAGAAGGCCTCGTTCATCAGCGCCGAATAGGCGGCGTAGAATTGGGCGCGCAGCCGCAGGGTTTCAGGCCCGACGCCACGCACCAGCGCCAGCAGGGCCCTGGCGAAGGTTTCGCCTGTGCCGCGCGACACGGCGTCCGGCAGGGTTGGCGCATAGAGCAGGCTGTTGCCGAGGTCACCGGAGATCTGGCTCCACTTGTAGAAACCCGCCGCCGGCTGGTCGTAGAATACGAAGCCGACGGGATCGGGCACGAGATCACCAAGCACCTCGACCAGCGGGTCGAGCCCGACCTCGATGAACCGCTCCGCTGCCTCTGGCAGGTGATAATTGATCAACCGCGAGGTCGTCGACCGGGCGCTGACGAACACCGTGAGCATCTGCCCCTCGGCGGGTACACCGTCGAACGCATGGGTGCAGGATATTCCGTCGCTTTCGATGATGGATGTCCGCGCTGTGACATCGACCACCTGATCGAGGCTGTCGATGCCGACCGATGGATGCAGCAGCGCTGCCTCGACGGTCCATTCGCACCACTCGACGATGCTGCCCTCATACTGCCACGCGACGATATCGGGGCCTATCGTCCGGGTGAACGGCGGATGGATGCCGCTGATCTCGCCCCGCGCCTCTCCCGAAGACGACCAGAACAGGTGGCGCTCGCGCAGGTCGTCGCGGTCCACGACCGTTCGGCCGCCGGCGTGACCGCTGATCCAGTTGTAATCGTCGTAGATTCCGAGCTTCAGGCCCAGCTTGCCGGCAATCCCAGCCGCAACACGATAGGCGTCCAGATAGGCCGGCGACAGGTAGTCATCGCGCGACATTGCGAGACGGGCCTGAATCAGGATCGTGCCGATCCCCTTCTGTTTGAAATCGGCGAGCTGCGCGTGGCAAACGTCCTCTGTCGGGATCGAATGCCAGAACCAGTAGGCCGACGGGCGAAACGCGGCTGTTGGGTTCTCGAACAAGTCGCGGCCGCCGATATCCTGCCTGGTTCGGATCTGCTCCAACTCGTCTCTCCCTAGTGGCTTGCTGCCGTCACGCGTTGCATGGCTTTGGTCGTTTCCGTCCAGGCCAGCTTGTCGGGGGCGAAGCGCGCTCTCAGATAATCGGCGAGATCCTTGATCTGGCCGTCGTTCAGCGTCTGGCGGAAAGCCGGCATCGACATCACCTCCGGGGCTTGGCGGCCGGTCGTCTGCGCGAGGATTGCCGGCGCCTCGACACCGTTCAGGATTGCCTGGATGAGATTGTCAGGGGTCGCCGCATGAAGATTGCTGTTGAGCGCCAGCGACGACAGGATCGTGTTTCCAGAATGGCACGTGGCGCAGGCGCCGTTGAACAGCCGCTCGCCCTTCGGCGAAATCCGCGCGGCGGAAGCCTTTGCCGCTTCACTCGCGGCAAGGGCGGCCTGGCTCTGCGCCTTGCTATCGGCCGGGGCCTCGTTGAGGCTTGCGAGATATGTGGCCATGGCGCGGATATCGCTATCCGGCAGCGGCTGCATGACCTCGACGACATGCGCCATCGGGCCGGCGGCACTGCCGTGATCGCGCGAATGTCCGGTGCGCAGGTAGTCATAGAAGGCGTCTGCAGTCCAGCCGACCGGGCCCTTGGCGAACGCATTCAGGGCGGGCGCCTCCCAGCCATCGGCAAAGCCGCCGGAAAGCCGGGCGCTGCCGCTCTTTTCCGCGCCGAGCGCATTGCGCTCGGTGTGGCACGCCGAACAGTGGCCCAGGGTCTCGACGAGATAGGCCCCTCTGTTCCACTGCGCATCGCGGGTCTCGACATATTTGAACGGCTGCGCCTTCAGGAACAGCGCGTTCCAGCCCGCCATCATCGCGCGGATGCTGTAGGGGAATTTGAGCTTCGTCTCAGGCGCCTTTTCGGCGACCGGCGCCTGCGTCATCATGTAGGCGTAGAGCGCCTGAAGATCGGCATCCTCGGCGCCGGCGAACGAGGTGTAGGGGTGCGCGGGATAGAGGTGATGGCCGTCGCGGCTGATGCCCTCGCGCATGGCACGTTCGAAGGCCGGGTAGGACCAGGCGCCGATGCCGCTTTGGACATCGGGCGTGATGTTGGTGGCATAAACTGCGCCGAATGGCGTGTCGAAGCGCCGGCCACCGGCAAAGGGTGTTCCGTCGTTTCCGACATGGCAGACATTGCAGGCGCCGGCCGCCGCCGCCAGCCGGCCGCGCTCGATGGTGGCGGCGCTGTAGACATTGGCGTCCGGCTGCTGGATGGTGCCGATCGCCGGGCGCCATGGCGATGCCATGGTCACGATACCGGACAGAGCGGCGACGGCACCGATCGCCGAGAGGCCGACGTTCCACCACCTCCGCTTTTTCGCGACCGGGGTAGCCGGCGTTTCGTCCGTCTTGCCGTTCAGCGCGGCAAGGACCAGTTCCGGCGTCAGCGGCAGTTCGCGGAAACGAATGCCGGTGGCATCGTAGACGGCATTGGCGATGGCCGAGGCGCTGGGAACGGAGGCGGACTCTCCGACGCCGAGCGGCGGCTCTTCCTGGCGCGGCACCATCAGCACGTCGATATCAGGTACCTCGGGGAAGGTAATCAGCGGGTAGCCGCCCCATTCCTTCGACTGCACCGCGGTCGAGGAAAATTCGACCTTTTCCTTCAGCACCCGGCTGGTGGACTGAATGATGTTGCCGTGGATCTGGTGGCGCACTCCGTCGGGATTGATCATCATTCCCGAGTCCTGCGCGCATGTCACCTTGGTAACCGCGATCTCGCCGGTCTTCTTGTTGACGGCGACATCGGCAACCCATGCCGCCCAGGCGGCGGCCTTGCCCGGAAACGGCCCGTGGACGTAGACGGCATAGGCAAATCCACGGCCGTAGAGCAGATCGCCTTCGCCGCCGAGCGTGCCCCACGTCGTATGCGGCACCCACTTCGCCCGTTCGGCCAGCGCATGTACCAGGTCGACGGCGCGTGGGTCGTGGAGGTAGCGAAGCCGGTACTCGACCGGATCGACGCCGGCGGCGGCGGCCAGCTCGTCGACGTAGCATTCGTGGGCGAATGTATTCGGCATCGCCGACACGCCACGGAACCAGGAGGCGCGTGCGATCGGCGGCATGTCGTGCACGGTTACGCGCAGGTTGCCGTAGGCATAGGGTGGAATGGCGGTACGATCGCCCATCTGCACGACGTCGGAAACGGGCGGCAGCTTGCCGGTGAGGATCAGGGGAAGGGTTGGCGCCAGATTGGAGGGATAGCGCGTTTCAAAATCATAGGCGGACGGACCGCCCTCCAGGTCGAGACCGCCGCGCACATCCATGATCTGGGCGGCGCCCTTCGGCTCCCAGGCATGTTCCTGTTCGCGCGTCAGCTGGACCCGGACGGGTGCCTTGACGGCCCGCGACAGCAACGCCGCGTCGGCTGTTACGTCATCGGCGCAGTTGCGGCCGTAACAGCCGGCCGCCTCCAGCCGCTCGACCCTGATCTGCTCTTCCGGCATGTCGAGCAGCAGCGCCAGATCGCGGCGCATGGGATAAGGGTTCTGGGTTCCCGACCAGACGGTCAGCCCAGCGTCATTGTAATCGGCCACCGCGCAGGACGGGCCGATCGAACCGTGCATCTGGTAAGGCCAGACATAGGTGCGGTTCATCGGCTGGGCGCTGCCGGCCAATGCCATGTCGACATTGCCGCGATCGGCAAGCTTGCGTGGCGTCGACGGATTGGCGCGCAGCGCCGCCTCCGGCATGTTCAGATCCGGCCACTCGGGAGGTGCGCGCCACACGACCTTCAGGCTCCCGGACGCCTCGATGGCGATTTCCTCACGGGTCGCGACCACGCCGACGAAATCACCGATGGCAACGACGCCGACCAGCCCGTCGATATGCGCGACCGAGGTCTCGTCGATCGAGATCAAGCTGTTTCCGACATGCTCACCGTGATCGAATCCGGCATATGGCGGGCGAATAACGCGGCCATGCAGCATTCCAGGCACGCGCACATCGTGGACATAGGTCCAGCGCCCGGTTGCCTTCTCGGGAATATCGACGCGCGGGCGCGACGAGCCAACCAGTTTATAGTCCGACGCCGGCTTCAGCGCCGCATTGCTGTCGATCGACAGCCTGACATGGCTGCCGACGACAACATCGCCGAAGTTCAGCTGCCAGTTCTCGCCGCCGTCGGCACGGATGATGCCGTCCTCCAGCCGCAGCCGCTCAATCGGCAGGCCGACCTTCTCGGCGGCCTTGACGAGCAGATGGTGGCGGGCGGTGGCGGCGGCCTGGCGCAGCGGTATCGCGGTGATCTGGATGGTTTCGCTGGCAATGGTCGCGCCCTGATTGGGCGCGGCGGTCGTCGTGCCGAGCACCATGTCCACCTGTTCGAACGGCACGCTGAGCTCTTCGGCGACGATTTGCGCCAGCGAGGTGCGGATGCCTGTCCCGAGATCGACGTGGCCGTTGAACGCTGTCACCCGGCTATCGGCCCCTACGGCGATATAAAGCTCGGCGGCGTCGCCCATCGACGCGTCATTGACAATGAGAAGCGTGCTCGCGGCTGCCATGTAGGCGGACTTGGGTGCTTCGCGGTGGTTCATCGCGAAGCCTCCGTCATGTCGTCGGTCATCGAGTCGACTGGCCGACCGGCTTTGGTAAGGGTTACGGCGCGCCGCACAGCGGCCAGTATCTCAACATGCGTTCCGCACCGGCAGAGATGGTGCCGCAGAGCATCGCGAATATCGCTCTCGTCGGGATCCGTATTTCGCTGAAGCAGTCCAACCGTGGCGATGATCATGCCGTTGAGGCAATAACCGCATTGCGCCGCCGCCTCTTCGATGAAAGCCTGCTGTACCGGGTGCAGAAGCCCATCCACCGCCAGCCCCTCGAGCGTGATCACGCGTCGTTTGCCGATCGCGCCAAGCGGCACAGTACAAGACCGCACCGGACGGCCGTCAACCAGAACCGCGCAGGCGCCGCATTCGCCCAGGCCACAGCCATATTTCGGTCCATTCAGGCACAAGTCGTTACGCAAGATGTAGAGAAGCGGTGTTTCCGGTTTCGCGCTAACGCGCCAAAGAGCGTCGTTGACATTCAGTGAAACGGAAACGGAAGGCTTCATGGGAGCTCCTCCAGCATCGCGCAAATAGCCAGGCCTTTTGCTACTGGACGGATCGCTATACGGCGGGCGCCTTGGCGGCGCGTGCGCATCATAACGATGCGACTGTCACCGACATTACGCATCTACTGCCCCTCATTTTTATATAAATAGCGTATACGCTTCATATCGAACGCTGGCAAGTCGAATTTCGTTGTTGCAAACGTTGAAAAACGCGTTACGCTGGGGCATCCAACTAAATCAGCCGCCGCGAATGCTTGTCTCGCTGTTGCATTTTAAAGCGTATACGCTATAAATAAGCCAATTCGCCTATCGCCAGAGCGATACGTTGAAAAACGGAAAAAAGGGGTCGCCATGTCCACGGGAAATGAAAAGATCGCGATCATCGGTGCCGGCCTCGGCGGCGCGGCTGCAGGCGCGCTGCTCCAGCATGCCGGCTTCAACGTCCAGATCTTTGAACAGGCCCCGAGTTTTTCCCGCCTCGGCGCCGGCATCCACATGGGACCGAATGTCCTGAAGATCTTCCAGCGCATTGGCATGGACCAGAAGCTGATCGATATCAGCAGCACGCCGGCCTATTGGTTCAGCCGGGATGGCCTGAGGGGAGACTATCTCTCCCGCATCCCGCTCGAAGGTTATGGCGCGACCTATTGTACCGTCCATCGCGGCGATCTCTCTGCCTTGCAGATGGACACCATGACTCCCGGCACCGTCCAGTTCAACAAGCGATTGACCCGCCTCGAAGACAATGGCTCGGGTGTCTACCTCGAATTCCAGGACGGCACCTCGGCGCGCGCCACGATCGTGATCGGTGCCGACGGCATCAATTCGCGCGTCCGCGAGACATTGCTGGGCGCCGAAAAGCCGCACTATAGCGGCTGGGTCGGTCATCGCGCGATGATTTCGGCGGAAAAGCTGAAGAAGTTCGACCTGACCTTCGAGGATTGCGTCAAGTGGTGGGGGCCGGATCGCCACATGATGGTCTATTACACCACCAGCCGCCGCGACGAATATTACTACGTGACCGGCGTCCCGCACCCCGCCTGGGAATTCGACGGCGCTTTCGTGCAGAGCAGCCGCGAAGAAATGTCGGAAGCCTTTGCCGGATACCATCCGGTCATACAGGCGCTGATCGAAGCCACCGACGACGTCACCAAGTGGCCGCTGTTCAACCGTAACCCGCTACCGCTCTGGAGCCAGGGCCGCATGGTCCTGCTCGGCGATGCCTGCCATCCGATGAAGCCGCATATGGCTCAGGGTGCGGCCATGGCGATCGAGGATGCGGCCATGCTGGCGCGATGCCTAGAGGAAACCGGATCGCAGGATTACGCGACCGCCTTCCGCCTCTATGAGGCCAGCCGACGCGATCGCGCGACGCAGGTTCAGACCGTGTCCAACGCCAATACGTTCCTGCAGACGCAGGAAGATCCTTCATGGGTCTACGGCTACGACGTCTATGCCGAGCCTATCCTCGACAAGAGCGTCGCATGAGCGCGTCCCTTCTCTACGGCGCGAATGTCTCTGCCAACGGCATTCGCCAGCATTACCTCCGCTATGGCGGCAAGGGTCGGCCGGTCATCCTCATTCCCGGCATCACCAGCCCGGCGATCACCTGGGGCTTCGTTGCCGAACGCCTTGCCGACCGCCATGACGTCTACGTTCTCGATGTTCGGGGCCGCGGCCTGTCCTCGACCGGTCCGGATCTCGACTACGGTCTCGATGCCATGGCCGCCGACGTCATCGGCTTTGCCCAGGCGCTCGGCGTTGGCGCTCCTGCGCTGCTTGGCCATTCGATGGGTGCGCGCATCGCCATGCGGGCGGCAAATACCGGCGGCGAGTTCTCCCGCCTCGCCCTTATCGATCCCCCGGTCTCCGGGCCGGGCCGCCGGCCTTATCCGAGCAAGCTGCCCTGGTATGTCGATAGCATTCGCCTCGCCCTGGCAGGCATCGATGTCGAGGGCATGAAGGCGTTTTGCCCGACATGGACGGAAAGCCAGCTGCAGTTGCGCGCTGAATGGCTGCACACCTGCTTCGAGCCTGCCATCGTCACCGCCTTCGAGGACTTCCACAAGGACGACATCTTCCCGGATTTCGCCACACTGAAGCAGCCGTCGATGTTGATGGTCGCGGGACGTGGCGGGGTAATTGCGCCGGAAGATGAAGCGGAAATCCGTGGGCTCAACCCCGCTATCGAGATCAGCCGTGTCCCGAATGCCGGTCACATGATCCCTTGGGACGATCTCGACGGCTTCTTCGAGGCGCTTGGAGATTTCCTCTCCCGATAAACGCCAATGGCGGGTCTTTGGCCCGCCATTTTTATTGCCGCAGCGAGAGCGCCCAATGTGCGCCCGCTCACTCATCAAAGGAGCCGTCCGTGCAGAAACCCTATCGTATCGGCCAGATCGTGCCGAGTTCCAACACAACGATGGAGACGGAAATTCCGGCGATGCTGATGGCTCGCCAGCTGATCCGCCCGGAGCGCTTCACCTTCCACTCCAGCCGCATGCGCATGAAGAAGGTGGTCAAGGAAGAACTGGCCGCCATGGACGCCGAATCCGATCGGTGCGCCATCGAACTGTCCGATGCCCGCGTCGACGTGTTGGGATATGCCTGCCTCGTCGCCATCATGGCGATGGGCCTCGGCTACCATCGCCAGTCGGAAAAGCGACTGACCGGCCGCACGCAGGAAAACGACACGAACATCCCGGTCGTCACAAGCGCCGGCGCGCTGATCGAGGGCCTGAAGGTGATGAAGGCGAAGAAGATCGCCGTCGTCGCGCCCTATATGAAGCCGCTGACCGAACTCGTCGTGAACTATATTCGCGAGGAAGGCTTCGAAGTGATGGATTGGCGGGCGCTTGAAATTCCCGACAATCTGGATGTTGCCCGCCACGATCCGGAAAACCTGCCGGCCATCGTCCAGACGCTCGATCTTTCTGATGTCGATGTCATCGTGCTTTCGGCGTGCGTGCAGATGCCGTCGCTGCCCGTCATCGCCAAGGTCGAGGCCATGACCGGCAAACCGGTGCTCACCGCTGCCGTGGCAACTACCTATTGCATGCTGAAATCACTAGGACTGGAAGCCGTCGTGCCGGGTGCCGGTGCCCTTCTGTCCGGCGCTTATTGAACCTGAATTTGTCGTTTCCGCCGCATTGCGGCGGAGGAAAACAAGGAGTGCCCTATGCAGAGTGCTGAAACCAACTATCAGGGCGTTTGGGGCAACCGCATCGGTTTCGGCCAGCGGCCGGCCCTTCTGGTGATCGACTTCCTGAAAGCCTATACGGTGGAAGGCGCGCCGCTCTATGCGCCGGGTGTCGTCGATGCCGTCGCACAAACACCGGCACTTCTGGCTGCGGCGCGCGCCGCAGGCATTCCCGTCATCCACACCCGCATTCTCTATCTCGCTGAAAACTGCGCCGATGGCGGCATGTGGGTGAAAAAGGCTCCGGTCATGATGGCCATGGTCGAGGGCAACGTGCTGGCCGAATTCTGCGATGGCGTCGAGCCGGAAAAGGGCGAGCTGGTCATCGTCAAGCAATATGCCAGCGCCTTTTTCGGCACCAGCCTTGCCTCTCTGCTTCACACGCAGGGTATCGATACCGTCATTCTTGCCGGATGCTCGACAAGCGGCTGCATTCGCGCAAGTGCGGTGGATGCCGTCCAGCACGGGTTCCGGACCATCGTCGTGCGCGATTGCGTCGGCGACCGGCACCCCGATCCGCACAATGCCAACCTCTTCGATATCGACAGCAAGTATGGCGATGTCGTTTCGAGGGAGGATGCCATCGCCGAAATCGCCAAGATCAAGTCCGACTGTCCGTAACTTTGCAAAAACAGCCAAGCCTTCACGTAAGATAGGGGAACGAGCATGGATCAATTCAGCTTCACCGAAATCTGCCTGCATCAGTTGAAGATGTCGGGTGTCCACGAGGGCGAAAAACTCATCGTCCTGACCCAGGGCAACGAGCGCCTCGATTATGCCGACGCCTTCATGGCGGCGGGCATGCGTCTTGGGGCCAAGATGTATCACATGCGTTTGCCGCCGGTGCCACCGGCGGGCGCATGGGCCGTCGGCCAGACAGGCCTCGCGGCCATGCCGGACGCGGTCGAGGCCCTGAAGGCCGCCGACATGCTGATCGATTGCATCTTCCTGCTCTTCAGCCCGGAACAGATGGCGATTCAGGCGGCCGGAACGCGTATCCTGACCGCCGTCGAACCGCCGGAGATTCTTGCCCGCATGTTGCCGACAAAGGAACTGCGCGAGCGCGTGGAATTTGCCGGAGACCTGCTGTCCAAGGCGAAGGTGATGCGGATCACCTCGGACCATGGCACGGATGTCACCTACAAGCTCAACACCTATCCGGCCGTCACGGAATATGCGTGCACCGACGAGCCGGGCCGCTGGGATCATTGGCCATCCGGCTTTGTCTTCACCGGTGGTGACGATGATGGCGTCGACGGTACGATCGTCGTTGCTCCGGGCGATATTCTGCTGCCGCAGAACATCTACGTGCGCGATCCGATCTACTACACCATTGAAAACGGTTGGATCACCGACATTCGCGGCGGCCTCGACGCCGAGCTAGTCAAATCCTACATGGACGGTTTCAACGATCCGCGTGGCATGGGCATGAGCCATGTCGGCTGGGGCCTTAATCAAAACGCCAAGTGGCATCGCATGGTGCCCGGCGAATTTCCGGGCGGCATGGGCATGGAGGCCCGCTCGTTCTACGGCAATGTCATGTTCTCGACCGGCCCGAACAATGAACTGGGCGGGCCGAACGACACGGCCTGCCATCTCGATATCCCGATGCGTAATTGCTCGCTCTTTCTCGACGATGAGCCGATGGTCCTGAACGGTGATATCGCCGTCAAGGAAATGCAGCACACCGTCAAATCGTGATCGCAACCCACCTGCTTGGCGTGAAAACACGCCAAGCAGCTCGAGCCTCCTATGCCATGACCGGTGAAACACGCTGTGGTGTTTCCTGCATGGACGCACTAGACGCTGCAACCGATGGACCCGCTAACATGACTGTCAACGACACCGAACGCCCACGTGAAGCCGCGGTGTCAGAAACCGTCTATGATGTTACCGAGCAGGTGGGTCACTTGCTGCGCAAAGCCTATCAGCGGCATCTCTCGATCTTCCAGGCCAACGCCAGTGACCCAGACCTGACATCGGTCCAGTTCGTCACGCTCTGCGCGCTACACGATCTCGGCCCTAGCTCTCAGGTCGAATTGGTGAAGGCCACCTCGGTCGATCAGGCGACCATCCGCGGGATCGTCGAGCGTCTGAAAGCACGTGGATTGATCGATCTGTCCAAAGACAAAGCCGACGCCCGCAAGGTCGTGATTTCTCTCCTGCCGAAGGGTGAGGCGGTGCTTCAGGACATGTATCCTCGCGCATATCTCATCAGCGAGAAAACCGTCTCTCCCCTCAATCCGGCGGAGAGAATTGCGCTGCTGTATCTTCTTCGCAAAATCGCGGACGATGAGGTTGGAGAGCGGTGACGAGATTGGCGCCCTGCCATGATGGCGTGTCGTGGAATATCGACCTCATGACCGGCATCGTCGTGGTTGACCTTCTTCACAACTTTGATCTGGGGTACGGCGGCGGCCTTCAGTCACTGGGCCTGTGCCCAACAAGGACCGTCTGCTATGCGCACGCGCCGCATCCCGACCGATTTCGCCGTGATCAGAGGATATACAGCGCGGAATGAAGTCTTCCAAATATAGTTAAGCATTTTCTAACATGAATCGCATGTCGCGCAGCTCCGCCGGGGAACAAGCGGAGGTGGGCGGCGTTCACCCGGCAAACAAGGAGATTGCGATGGCTCGATATCTCGGCTCTGCCCATGGACGCCCGCTACCACCTACGCCCGACATTGCAACGCGCATCCGCACCAACCCGCGCGTCAAGACGATCCTCTGGTCTATTGTCATCTGCATGACCGTGCTGGTCGTCATAGCCCTGTTTTCATCCCATGTGCTCTGAGCACCATTCACATCGCAGTGGTGTCATGAGTGGCGACCGTTATCGGGTCGAGCCCGATGGCAGCTCTTGGACAGTCATGGACACCTTGACAGGACTTCCGGCCGCCACGAACGGCAAGGATCTGGTGCAACTTCGAAAGCGGGACGCAGATGAAATCGCCGAGGAGCTGAACGGTTGCGAGCGTCGCGGGACTGCCAGTCCCTTGCTCTAAGAGACCGTCATCGGATTGCCGTGAGCTATTGTCGTCGGTCGGGCACATTTCGTCGTACCGTCAACCAACCCATTTTCAGCATTGACCCACCATTCCTTCATGGATGCGAAAGCGCGCCCACCGACTGATGAAGACTGCCGTAAGTGCCAATGCCCAATTCGATCTCGCGCCGCTCTTCGGAGCGGGATGATGCTGGCCTTGATAGTAGGTGTCTCTTAGTGATCTGCCCATCCCTTTGACCACGGGGGCGGGTCCGGTGTCCACAAATCAGGGGAATGGGGTTTTAAAGTGTGGAATCGAGAGGCTTTGGTTAGCGCGTTGGGCAGTAAATCGAGACCTTGTCGCGGGGTAAGAAAGTGCCCCTGTTCACGTCGCCAACGCCTGCTGCCTCCGCCGCTGCCTGGGCCATAGGATCAACCAGATCACCAAAGCAAGGTTGACGCAGTTCCAAAGGAAGCCATGCAGGAAAGCCAGGCGGTAAGAGCCGGTGGCGTCGAAAATATAACCAGCGGCCAAGCCCCCACAAGCCATTCCAAGCACGGTCGCCATCAACACCAGGCTGATGCGGATACCCGCCTCACGTGGCGGCAGATATTTCCGAATGATCACGGCATACATCGGAACTATGCCACCCTGAAATAGCCCGAACAGGCCGGAGATCACATAGAGCGACGACTTGCTGTTGAAATACAGATATAGCAGCAGCGCTGCCGCCTGCATCGACGAACCGAGGATCAACATCGGCCCGGCACCGATCCGATCGGCGACCGCCCCGGACGCCAATCGGCTGACGACACCCAGTCCAAGCATCAAGGCGATAATCTGCGTGCCCACCGCCACACCGTAGCCGAGATCCCCGCAATATGCGACGATATGGACCTGCGGCATTGACATTGCCATGCAGCACGCAAAGCCCGCGACGACAAGGACGACCTGCAACGCGTTCGGGCTTAGGCCCAGTTCGGTGCGTGCTGCTTCGGTTACCGCCTCGGCCTGGACATAGGTTACGGTCTGTAGACGCCGCTTCAACAGCAGACCGATGGGCACCATTACCAGTGGGATGAAAATGCCGATTCCGACATGGGTTGCACGCCAGCCCTGGGTCGTCTGGAAATGCTCGATAACCATCGGCCAAACCGCCCCGGAAAGATAGCTGCCCGAGGCCGCAAAGGCGACTGCGAGCCCCCGGTGCCTGCTAAACCAAAGCGAGAGGTCGGATATCAGCGGCGCAAAGCCGGCAGCTGATCCAAGGCCGATTACCAGCGAGAAGGCTGCGAACTGCCAAATATTGGTGGTAAGGGCAGCCAGGATGTAGCCAACGCAAAGCAGGAACGCGCCGATCAGCACTGGCACGACGATGCCGACCCGATCGGCCAGACGCCCCATTACAACCCCGCCAAAGGCAAAGCCAAGCATCGTGCAGGTATAGGGAAGCGAGGCACCGCCGCGCACCGTGTCGAACTCGACTTGCAGGGTTGGAAGAAGCACCACGACGGACCAGTTGCCGACGCAGGCAACGGTGCCGAGGATCAACGTGAGTACCAGCCGCCACCAGGCATACCCAGAGTCGACGTCGCCAGAATCGGACCCACCTCCCGCAGTCATCCGCTTTTCAAACATGGCCACGGAGAGAACTCCTCAGGGTCCGATTATGAACTGAACGCTCTCGACCAATGCCAAGTGCATTCGTCTCGTATGACGAGCTTCGGTGCGTTGAATACCTGTTTGACGAGCCCATACTCAAGCCCCCGCCATCATCCCTTTCAATCGCTCCGCAATCGTCGCAATCTCCGGCGGCGAGGCATCGAGCCGCTTGAGCTCCGCGTCGAGCAGTACCGGCACGCTCGCCCCTTCCGGTAGCGCCGCCAACGCCATCCCGCGCTGCCCGTCGAGCCAATAGGGCTCTTCCTTCCCACCAAAGCGCGACAGCGCCAGCAGCGGCTTGCCCTTGCGGTCGGCGCCATATTGGAACTGCACATACTTGCCGCCCAAGACCGGGTTGATTTGGGCCACTTTGACTTCCCGAAGATCCAGCGTGGATTCCCGCCGCGCCAAACGGCGGCTGCGATCGCTCTTGGCGCCCCCCGCAAACAGGCCAGTCCCTGCTGCCGCGATCCCCAGCACGAGGGCGCTGTCCACGAGCGTGCGGTTCCACAGCATGTCCAGCCCCAGCGACAGCGCCGCTCGGTTGGGCTGCGATGCCGAACGCACCACATCGACCTCATAATCGCCCGTGTGGAAATTCACGAACATCAAGTCGATATCGTGCTCCACGCTCTTGCCTTCGATTTCATAGGCGACATGGGCTGAGCAATCGACGAACACCACCCGCCGCGCATGGCATTCCCCATCGGTGATCGTCGCGTCGGGCACCGCCACCGAATCGCTCGCCACTAGCCAGTCATTGACCACGCCGGGCGCCTGCCATACCCCGATAAACCCCGCCACCGCCAGCAGCATCAGCCCCCCGAGATAGAAAAATACCCCCGGCCAAACTCCCGTCTTGCGGATACGAATTTTGCGGTTGGGCAACGCTTGGTTCAGGTCTGTCATGTCGTTCCCTCGCGCCTCACAAGACTCCTGCGTCCGCCATACTTCAGCTTTCCGGCCCTGTCTACGTGCAGTCCCCCAGCCCCTAAGCCCCGCCGCATAACAGCTCCGCGGTCTCGTCGTTTTGCTCTTCTGCCGCCAAACATCGCCATGCCGGCGTCACGACACCGCGCCCCGACTGAAGATTATCAGTGCCGTTGTTATAAGAGCCAAATCCGTCGCCTTGAAGGGAAGCGAACCGGTGACGCCACAATGGCATTGCAAATGTGGGATCTATGTCAGGTTATTCTGCTGCCGTTAGATACTCTAACGGGGCCGTGTATGCGATCGTTCTGGTCCACACCAAACCCAACACTCCATACACCGAAGACTTGGTAGTCATAGGCGCATCCCACCATTGCGTCCACACCTGGAAATGAACCGCAGTCCCAGAGTTCTTGTTCACCGGAAGAGACCTCTTCGCGAAAAGTACGCTTGCAAACAAACCCGGCGACTTGCAGAAGTCTTTGTAGTGCCAGTCCTCGAGGGTCTGAGGCCGCCACGGCTTTGAAGCGGGTGTTCACTTCATTTATTCCTGCAGGTGTTGTCGCAAAATACTTGAACGGCCCAACCTCTGCCTTTGCTCTCTCACCCTTGTACCAGAGAGTGAGAAAAAGGGCCGCAGCTATAAGAAAAACACCATTGACAACAACCAGGAAGCGAAATTTTGATTTATACGATATTTATTACACTTGCTCCACCCGAGATTCCACCACCACGAATTCCACGACTAGCGGCACGACGATGGACAAGACCAAGTGCCGGTCGATAACTCTGCCAATCTTCAAACACAGGGCGGCACGAGCAACGCCACCCCGATGGATGAAGCCTGTGCGGCCCACAACAATTGATCGGCGTCTTCACGAACACCCTGCCGGATAAGCTGTCCCCGTAAAGCTAGACGGTTCACCGACGAGGGTGATCTATGGGCTGGGCCTTGTCGTAAAGGGCTCAGCCCCGTGAGTTTCGGCCTGAAGCGGTCGTTGTCGACTGGCGTTCCCCATCTCACATGCAGGCATCGAAATAGTGAAGCGTATGCAACCCATATCACCCAGTCAAAAGCGCATGGCTTTTTACCGGGATCGTCCGTAGCTGTGACACGTAGGAAGATGCGGCAAACCTCGTTCTGGAGAATTTCTTCGGCCTTGCTGTTGAATCGGTTCCGCTCGGATGTCTCGCCATAACTGGAGCGGCCTCGTAGGGGAGAGTTGCGTTTTAGCGAATCCTGTCTGCAGGCAGTCGGATAACGACACACAAACCATCAGGCCTCCAGTCATAGTCGATCGTTCCATAGAACTGGCCTTCGACGGTGCGCTTCGTCAACCTCGACCCGAATCCCATCCCGCTTGGGACGTTGACCTCCGGGCCGCCCTCTTCCGACCACTGCAGTTCCAGGACGTTCGAGATGCACCAGGACACGAGGAGCCTGCCTTCGGGGCGACTTAACGCTCCGTATTTCGCGGCATTTGTCGCAAGTTCGTGCAGGATCAGCGCGATCCCGGTGACGGCTCTCGGAGAAATCTGTACGTCTTCCGGCCCGGCTACGACGATCCTGCCTCCGTCGTCCTGCACGTACGGTGCGAGGATGTCTTCTATCACCTGACAGAGTGGAACGTCCGTCGGATCGGCGATCTCGGTGAGAGATAGTCCAGGTTGAATGAGTTCGTGGGCGCGGCTCAGAGCACGGAAACGCCCCCGCACCGCCTCAGAAAATTCCTCTGGCGTACGCGCGGATCGGGCGCTCATATTGAGCATCGAGTCCACGAGTGCAAAAACGTTTTTTACACGATGGTTCAACTCGCGCAGCAAAAGCAGGCGTTGCTCTTCAGCCCGCTCGCGGGCGAGTTCGTTTCGGTGCTTCTCGATGGCGATCGCCGTCGTGCGCGTCACCATGCCGATGACTTCGAGGTCGCGCTCGGTCGGTTCCTTCGGCTCGCGATAATAATTCGCGAAAGTGCCGAGGACCCGGCCGTCGGCTGCGAGAATTGGCATCGACCAGCATGCGCGCAGACCATGGCCGATCGCAAGGTCACGAAAATCGGCCCAAAGCGGATCGTTCGCAATATCGCTGACGATGACGGGGCTCGCGGTGAAGGCGGCCGTGCCGCACGATCCGATCCCCTGCCCCACCGGAATCCCGTGAATGGCCGCATTGTATGCTGGCGGCAGACTGGGCGCCGCGCCTTCAAGGAGGTGTTTTCCGTCCTCTGACGTGAAGAGGATGGACGCAAGCATCTCGCCGTTCGACGGTTTTTCGACCATGAGGATGATGTCGCGAAGAACATCCCCCAAAGATCCGCCAGCGGCAACTCTC
The DNA here is from genome assembly GCF_000769405.2 of Rhizobium brockwellii. Taxonomy (NCBI): domain Bacteria; kingdom Pseudomonadati; phylum Pseudomonadota; class Alphaproteobacteria; order Hyphomicrobiales; family Rhizobiaceae; genus Rhizobium; species Rhizobium brockwellii. The sequence continues at coordinate 542,120 of NZ_CP053440.1, read as the reverse complement.
GTGAGAATGTCGCGCTCGGCGACAAGCAGATCGGAAGAGACGGAGGGCACGTTGATGTAAGTCATGCAGTTCCCGGTCGGAAGCCGGGGCCAGTACGACAGCGGCAAAGTTAACACGATCGTCTTGAAGTAGAGCACCTCAAGCGTTTGTCACCCGCAAACCCGTATTCCAAGAAGGCCAGTCACTCAACACGCCAGTTCGATCAAGCGGGCCCCCCGACGGGCATTTCATCAGATGCCATAGCGCCGATCGAGTTCTTTGAGGGCAGACTGCACCTCAATCGATCGAAACTGGCTCTGGTGTACCTGATCCAGAGCCGCAGGCCCCATCGCCATCGCGTTGCTAGCGGCCTGCTGCAGCATGTTGTCCATCATCGGACGGCCTCAGCGAACGTGTGGGTCCCTGTCACTTCGCAGACGAGACGCGGCGATCGTGTTGTTTTCCGGTGCGAGAAGATCGTGTTTCTCGGCAAAGGCGGCAAACAGGCCCCGCGCGGTCTCTGCTTCGATCTCACCGCGTAATGCGGCCCTGCATGCCTGGAATGCGACCGAGTGAGCCGCGTCTCTCAGTGAAGCCGGCCATTCGACGAGATGCCGGTAGGCGTCCATCACGCTGCGAACCTCTGCCGGAAAGCCTAGGCCGACGAAAATGAAAACAGGGTGTCTGAACATATCGGGTTTCATCGCTCTCTCCTTCCGAACCCGGAATGTTGATGGGCGCCGTAGCCACGGCGCCCTTGTTCTGCGAACGATGCGGTCAGGCCGCCCTCTGCGCTTCGATCTGCACGGGAGCAGCAGAATTTAGTGCGGGAGCGCTCTGGATGGAGATTTTCCGCGGCTTCAGTGACTCTGGGATCTCGCGAACGAGGTCGATCGAAAGAAGACCATTGCTGAGGTCCGCCGCATTCACCCTGACGTGGTCGGCAAGTTCGAACCGATGTTCGAACGGCCGGCCGGCGATGCCGCGATGCAGGTAGCCTTCATTTGCTGCTTCCTGCTTCTTGCCTGTCACGGTCAGAAGATTGGATTGGAAGGTGACGTCGAGATCGTTTTGGGTGAAGCCCGCCACCGCAACCGAAATCCTATAGCTGTCATCGCCGGTCTTAATGATGTCATAGGGCGGCCAGTCGCTGATCGAGCGGGCGCGCTGGGCGTTTTCGAGAAGATGGAAGACCCGGTCGAACCCGACACTCGAACGGTAGAGAGGTGCATAATCGTATGATGTTGCCATAGCCATATCCTCCTTGAAGCAACATGGTACGGAAGCGCCGAAAGACGGCGCCTCCAGCAAGGCCAGCCCTTCTTTGGCGGCTGGCGACAACCGATTTGGTTTTTGAGAATTTCGGAATCAAGAGCGGCAGCAGAAAAAATTTTACGCGGGCTCTTCACCCGGCCTCCAGCCTCATCAAGCTCAAAGGCCACGGTGTTCTGCATATCGTGTTACGCCGTAGGAGGTATGTGATCGGTCTAGCCCCTGAATTCGATCTCGGCGATCAGCGTTGGGTCCGTGAAGACATAGTTCCTGGCTCGAGTGGGACCACCGGTGTCCTGTTTTTCACGTCTCGAGCGTCTGCTTCAGATGGGCAGCGACCTTCTGCTTGCCCGTGTCAACGGCGCCGACGTAGTCTCAGTCATCGCCGCGACGAGCCGCAAGCAGCAGGCTGCCGATGCCCCCTCGCGCCGGGCCAACTGCCGTATCCAACGATCGTGAGACTGTAATGAACTGGATGTCGTCCAGCCCGTTATCGCCGGAGCACTGTTTGCACACGAGGAGCGGAACGCGATGGCCGAAAGACGGGATTTCAACGCAGGGGAATTCGCCGACCATCTTGCATCGATGACGGACGAGGAGTTGTTCATGCTCATGCAGGATCTTGAAGGGGAGAGCGATAACATCGCAGTCGAGGCGCGCGGGACAAGCGATGTGTTCGTCAAGATCGCACTGGTTGAGACTGCCATCGAGGACCGCTTTCCTGGCCAGTTGTTGGCACCCTACAAGGAGTGGCAGCAACGAACTAATGTTTGAGATCGACACGGTAGGGGCTCTCCCGGACGCAACGAGAGGCGCTGGCAGCTATCGAATGTTCCGACGCCAGCGCAATCCGGCCTTTTCTTTCTCGCCGTGCAGCAACTCTTTGACCTGTTGTTTTTGTCGGATCGGGGGCGCTCGCCTTGCGGCCGTCCGATCAAGGAGTTGACCTCATTCCCATCAGCCTCTTCATCCCTTGGATGTTTGGATTTGCTCGCCGCCTTGGCACGGCAAATTTGCGCGGCTGGCCCATATCGATCCGCTGCTTCAACCCGTCAGTCGTCTTCCTTCGATGCGACGTGCGGCCCAGATAGTGATCGCGACCTCCTCTACGGCGCCGCCCGAAAACGACAATGTTTCCCGTTTTCCTGATCCCCGGTACAGAAGTCGACCCGCAGTGCGATCGCACTGTCATCGTAGTCTTGCCGACACTAGGATGCTCGTGGTTTCGATTGCGGAGGATCCAAGGTGCCCTGCGGCGACACCCTCCCTCTCAGCGCCCGCCGTGCCCGCTGTTTTATCGTAGGCAATTGGCGGATAGCAGTGCCGACCGGGAATAAGAAAAAAACGCGAGTAATTTCAGCGTGGCATCTTCCATAAGGGAGCGGGCCGGATAGATAAATATGCGCTGTCGGTTGCCGATAACCGCTGGCGAGTTCAAAGGAGCCTTAGTTGAGCGACAATTCCAGCGCGGTGACTTCGCCCCCACTTCAGCCTGAGCTGGACTTTCTGTCCGGCGGAGGCGAAATGGGAGCACTCATGCGATCCCACGACTGGACAGCAAGCCCGCTTGGTCCAGCACACCAATGGCCACAGAGCCTGAAGACTGCAGTTCGGATCATGCTTCTGTCTCGCCAGCCGATTTGGATCGGCTGGGGCGATGCGTTGGTCTACCTCTATAACGACTCTTACAAGTCCATCATCGGTGGGAAGCACCCTTGGGCGCTTGGAAAACCCACCGCCGACGTCTGGCGTGAAATCTGGGCCGATATCGGACCGATGCTTGCGACTGCGATGACCGGCCACGAAGGCACTTACGTCGAAGAGCAGCTGCTTATCATGGAGCGCAACGGCTATCCTGAGGAGACATATTACACGTTTTCCTACACGCCGATCCCTGACGACGACGGCACGCCTGGCGGTATCATTTGTGCCAACACGGAAGACACGCAGCGCGTCATCGGCGAGCGGCAGCTTGCTCTTCTCCGGGAACTGGCAACGACATCGTCGGACGCGCGGACTTGGTGGGACGCGTGCGAACGCGGAGCCGCCGCACTCAGGGTGAATGCCTTCGACTTGCCATTTGCCTTGCTCTATATGACCGGCCCTGACGGAGACGTCGCCGAACTCGTCGCGACCTCTGGCATTGATGTCGGGCAATCGAATTTTCCGACGACGATTGATCTCACAGAGGGCTCAGTATGGCCGATCGAGCAGGCCCTGCGGTGTCAATATCCGGTGTTCGTGGCCGACCTCTCCGGGAAGGCTGGTCCAGATATTCCAGCTGGCAAGTGGCGCGTTCCACCAACAGACGCCGCAGTCATTCCGGTCATGCCGACAGGTGAAACGGGAAGAGCCGGCGCCCTAATCATTGGCCTTAACCCGTATCGTCTATTCGACGACGCGTACCGTAGCTTTTTGCAATTGGTCGCAGGCCAGATCGCCGGTTCGATTGCCAACGCCCAGGCCTATGAGGAAGAGCGTCGTCGGTCGGAGGCGTTGGCGGAATTAGACCGGGCGAAGACGACGTTCTTTTCGAATGTCAGCCATGAATTCCGCACACCCCTTACATTGATGCTCGGGCCGCTTGAGGAGGCGCTGGCGGACGTAGGCGAGGATCCAGAAACGCAGGCCCGACTGGAGGTCGTACACCGCAACGGCATGCGGCTGCTGAAGCTAGTCAACTCGCTCCTCGACTTCTCACGAATCGAGGCGGGGCGCACGAAGGCAAGCTTCGAGCCGACTGATCTCAGTACGATGACGGCTGAACTCGCCAGCAACTTTCGATCGCTCACGGAAAAGGCGGGTCTCAAGCTCGTCCTCGAATGCGCGCCTTCGCCGGAGCGCGTGTTCGTCGATCGCGACATGTGGGAGAAGATCGTTCTCAACCTCCTCTCCAATGCCTTTAAATTTACGTTCGAGGGCAAGATTCGCGTTGGCTTGACTTACGATGACAAAGCGGCCCTGCTCGTCGTAGAGGACAGCGGCACCGGTATTCCGGCAAGCGAGCTTCCCCGGCTCTTCGAGAGGTTCCACCGCGTCGAGGGTGCCAAGGGCCGGAGCTTCGAAGGCAGTGGAATTGGTCTGGCCCTGGTTCAGGAGCTGGTCAAACTGCACGGCGGGACCATCGATGTCACCAGTGAAGAAGGCCGCGGCACAGCGTTTACCGTCACGATCCCTAAGGGGTCGCAGCATCTGCCTCAGGATAGATTGCAGGCGGGCCGGGCGTTTGCCTCCACGGCAGTTCAGGCTGGCGCTTTTGTCGATGAGGCGCTCAAGTGGCTTCCCGACCAGCCTGAAAACGACGAAGCGTCGGAAGATGCGACAACGACGACCGGCTTGGGCTTGCACCAGCGAATCCTCCTCGCCGACGACAACGCCGACATGCGCGATTACGTTCGCCGTCTCCTGAGTGCAGACTATGAGGTCGAAACAGTCAACGACGGCCAGGCCGCCCTAGAGGCCATCCGCGCCCGGCGGCCGGACCTTGTGCTTTCCGACGTTATGATGCCGCGGCTCGATGGATTCGGTTTGATCCAGGCCATTCGCCGCGAGCCCGAGCTTGCAGACATTCCGATCATCGTTCTGTCTGCGCGCGCCGGCGAGGAAGCCAGAGTCGAGGGTCTGAGTGCCGGCGCCGATGACTACCTCGTCAAGCCGTTCTCCGCCCGAGAACTGGCTGCCCGAGTGGCAGCGGCACTCGCAATGATGAAGGTCAGGCGCGAGATGGGCGAGCGCCTGCGCGAAGAAGCCCGCTCATTGGAAACGCTCAACCGCGTTGGCAGCGTCATTGCAGCCGAGCTCGATCTCGATCAGGCCGTCCAGGCTGTCACCGATGCGGCAACCGAACTGACCGGTGCGCAGTTTGGCTCGTTTTTCTACAACGTCCTTGATGACAAAGGTGAAAGCTACATGCTCTACACGCTCTCGGGCGTGCCGCGTGAAGCGTTTTCCTCCTTCCCGATGCCTCGCAACACCGCAGTATTCGGGCCGACCTTCGCTGGAGAGGGCATTGTCCGATCCGATGATATCACCAAGGATCCACGATACGGCAAGAACGCACCACATCACGGGATGCCCAAGGGACATCTGCCGGTCTGCAGTTATCTCGCTGCTCCGGTGATCTCCCGATCGGGTGAAGTACTCGGTGGGTTGTTCTTCGGACACTCCGAGCCGGGGATTTTCACGGAGCGCGCCGAGCGGCTGCTGTCGGGCATAGCGGCACAGGCGACGATCGCCATCGACAATGCCCGTCTTTACAAGGCGGCTCAGAAAGAGATCGCCGAGCGGGTCAGAACCGAGGAAGCTCTGCGAAAGAGTGAAGCACGGCTCTCCCATCTCAACGAGAATCTCGAAGCCACGGTGGCGGAGAGGACGCAGGAGCGCGATCGTACCTGGAACCTGAGCCGTGACCTTCTTGGTGTTGCAGATCGCCATGGCGTATGGCTCAGCATCAATCCCGCCTGGACGTCAACGCTCGGTTGGCAGACTGACGAAATTACCGGCAAAACATCCGAGTGGCTCGAACATCCCGAAGACCAGGCGAAAACCAGGAGCGAGATCAACCATCTCGCGAGCGGCGGAATCACGCCCAACTTCGAAAACCGTCTCCGATGCGCCGATGGGACCTACAAATGGCTATCCTGGACTGCAGTGCCGGATGGCGACCTCATCTATGCCGTTGCTCGAGACGTGACCGCCGCGAAAGAGCAGGCCGAAACCCTGCGACAAGCCGAGGAGCAGCTTCGCCAATCGCAAAAGCTGGAAGCTGTCGGAAAGTTGACGGGCGGGGTGGCCCACGACTTCAATAACTTGCTACAGGTGATCGGCGGGAACCTCCAGCTGTTGTCCAAAGATATGGTCGTACATGAGAAGGCACAGCAGCGGCTGCAAAATGCGCTTGCCGGCGTCACGCGTGGGTCGAAACTTGCATCCCAGCTTCTAGCCTTTGGGCGACGACAGGCACTGGAGCCGAAAGTGGTCAACCTCGGCCGGTTGATCCGCAGCTTCGACGACATGCTTCGACGCGCAATTGGAGAAGGGATCGAGATCGAGACTGTTGTTTCCGGCGGTTTGTGGAATACACTTGTCGACCCCAGCCAGGTCGAGAACGCGCTCCTCAACCTTGCCATCAATGCGCGCGATGCCATGGAGGGGCACGGCAAGCTGACCATCGAAGCAGGTAATGCGTCGCTCGATGACGCCTATGCCGCAAGACACGCGGACGTGGCGGCTGGGCAATATGTAATGTTGGCGGTGACTGACACCGGTTCGGGTATGACGCCGGAGATCATAGAGCAGGCATTCGAACCGTTCTTCACGACAAAGGCAGCTGGCAAGGGAACGGGCCTTGGCCTCAGCATGGTCTGGGGTTTGGTGAAACAGTCCGAAGGACACATCAAGATCTACAGCGAACCTGGAGAGGGGACGACCATTCGCATCTACCTGCCTCGGTCGCGCCAGCAGGAGGATCTTGCGGTCGATATGGACACTGGGCCGGTCGTTGGCGGGACCGAAACCGTGCTTGTCGTCGAGGACGACGAAGAGGTTCGCGCAACTGTCGTCGAATTACTTACTGACCTCGGCTACAAGGTCCTGCGCGCGACCGATGCCCAAACCGGGCTTGCGGTCATCGACAGCGGTGTCCCGATCGATCTTTTGTTCACGGACGTCGTCATGCCCGGGCCATTGCGCAGCCCGGAACTGGCCCGGAAAGCCAAGGAGCGCTTGCCGCACATCGCCGTCCTCTTCACCTCCGGCTACACCGACAACGCCATCGTCCATGGCGGACGTCTGGACGAGGGGATCGAGCTCCTGAGCAAGCCTTATACGCGCGAAGCCTTGGCGCGAAAGGTGCGGTACGTGCTCGGCAACCGCCAGTCGGCCCAACCGGCTCCGTCCCCACCGCCGCCAACAGCGTCCGCCGAAACCGTTGCGACGGCTTCGCTCACTTCCCCACTACGCATCCTGCTGGTCGAGGACGAACCGCTCATCCTGATGAGCACGACCGATATGCTGGAAACTTTGGGCCATATGGTCTTCGAGGCTACGAGCGCGGAAGAGGCTCTTTCGGTCCTTGAACAGGAAGACGTCGATGTGCTGATGACGGACCATGGACTGCCCGGTATGTCCGGCGCCGATCTCGCTGTAGCTTGTCGGCGCCGACAACCAGAGCTAGCGATTGTGTTCTCATCGGGGATGATCGGCATTCCGCAGATCGATGGCCACCAGTTGATCTCTGACGCTGTACTTCTCGGTAAACCCTACGAGCAAGCCGGCCTGGCGACGGCTCTGGCACAGTTTCGAAGGAAGTAGTCGGTACCTAGCGCGGCGGGAAGAGCTCTCTCGAAGACTTTCAGCCGGATCGCTGCTGGTCGGTCGCGAGCACGTGCTTTACGTGAGCGCGTTCGGAAACAAGATAGACCAGTTCCCGGTAGTCGTATGGCTTGAGCAAGAAGAAAACGCCGGGGTCGATCTGCGAGCGGACATCGCGGCCCGATGCGACCCATACGCTCGTCTCGGGTCGCGTGGATCTCACAAGCCTCATCAGGTCAAGTCCACTCAATCCGCCCGGCATGTCGACATCGGTAATCATACCGTCCAAATGATCGCATCTCCCCAGCACTGCGACGGCTTCCAAAGCGTTGGCGGCTTCGATGACGGTATGACCTGCATCCACGAGTTCATCCGACAAGAGAAAGCGGATTAACGGCTCGTCTTCGACGACGAGAATAACGGCCATAAGCTCGATCCCCACTTTATGTGATCGCCTAACGCGGCTCGACGCGGGAGTGTTGCCCCCTCGTTTTAGAATCCGCTTACATCTTTAATAAAATCTGAATCAATGGCTGCCGGTTGGAGGCTGCTCATAGGGTGGTTTCCAAAATTTCGTAGGGGCGCAATCGAGATTTTCGTGCAGCAGCATCTGAGGCTAAGCCAGCTCTCAACTCGTGGAACGAGGGTGAGGCTGGGCAATCACAGCTGGAAATATCTCGCTGGAGAAAATGCAACGACCAGCTCGCCGGGATGCGAAAGCGTGCAGCATTATGTGGAACTCCGACATCAAGCCGATGCTGGAGTTCTCGACGTTCCGACGCGAGCCCTGGCTTTCCTCCTGTTGTTGGGATCGCTCGCATGCCGAAAACCTTCCGAGGGATGTGGGAACCGGCGCCCCTCAAGCACAACCCGGTGCCTGGTCGCCTACACCCCGGCGCGCGGCCAGATATTGGCAAGGCGGTCGCCCTGGTGGTCGAAGACAGCGAGATCATTCGAATGGGTGCCGTCGACCTGGTACGATCTGCCGGCTACGAGGCGTTTGAAGCGAGCAACGCCGACGAGGCTATTCGTATCCTGGAGTCCAGAGTCGACATCGACCTGGTGTTCACCGACGTACAGATGCCGGGAACGATGGACGGCATCAAGCTGTCCCACTATATCCGCGATCGATGGCCGCCGGTGAAGCTGATCGTTGCTTCCGGCAAGGCAATCCTCGAAGAGAGCAGCCTTCCTGAGGGAAGCCGGTTCTTCCCAAAGCCCTACAGCGATCATGCCATTGCAGACGCAATGGCAGGCATGCTTTCGGGCGATTAGATTCCCGCCGCACAAGGCGCCGCGTCAGCCGCCGAAGCTGTCTTGTGCAAAATTCTGTTGTATGGCTGGTAGGGAGAGAGACCGACCGTGAACAAGGCAGACATGTCGATTCAGCGTACGAGCTTTTACGTCCTTCTGGCGGTTGTGACGATCGCGTTCATCTGGCTGCTTGTCCCCTATTACACCGCTGTCTTCTGGGCCGTGATCCTCGCGATCATTTTCTTTCCCGTTCACAAGCGACTGGAGCGTTTGTTAGGGGGCCGACGCAGCATTGCCGCCCTGCTTACGGTGTTGATGTGCATATGCCTCGTTATCATTCCGGCAATGATCATTCTCGGTTCTCTTATCCAGGAAGGAACGAGCCTGTACCAACGGATCAGCAGCAACGAAATCGATCTCAATGGATATCTGGTCCGGATCCAGAATGCCTTGCCCGCTTTCATCGACAACTGGCTGACCTCACTGAAGCTCGGCGGGTTTTCGGAACTGCTCGGGAATATCTCCTCAGGCGTCGTGCAGGCAAGCCGATCCGTCGGCGGCAGCCTGCTGAGCCTTGGTCAAAACACGCTGCAGTTCTTCATCAGCTTCGGCATCATGCTGTATCTGCTTTTCTTCCTGTTCAGGGATGGCGCTGGCCTCAGCGGCAAGATCCGACATGCAATCCCGTTGAGCGACGACTATACGCGGCAGTTTCTCGACAAGTTTTCCGCTGTCGTGCGCGCCACCGTCAAGGGAAACATCATCATCGCGATCACCCAGGGCACGATCGGCGGCGTGGCATTCTGGGCTCTGGGGGTCGAGGCCGCCCTCCTATGGGGTGTGACGATGACGTTCCTGTCGATGCTGCCTGCAATTGGAGCCGCGCTCGTATGGATTCCCGCAGCCATCTGGCTTGTCCTCACGGGTGCCTGGCTGAAAGCAGCGATCCTGGTCCTCATCGGCGTATTCGTCATAGGGCTGATCGACAATCTGCTGCGTCCACCATTGGTCGGTAAGGGAACGCGGCTGCCCGACTACGTCGTGCTGATCTCGACAGTCGGCGGCATCTCCCTGTTCGGCATCAACGGCTTCGTCATCGGCCCCTTGATCGCCGCCTTGTTTATCGCCGCATGGTCAATTTTTGCCGAACAGCAAAGCGCTGAAAGGGCAAAATCTAAAAGAATTGAATAAGAATTCACCGGCTTCCCGGCACTTTAAAACGGACGGGAGTGACGAAGCTAGGTGATGGACGAGCTTGCGAGCCTGTCTGATAGATGCGGTGGCTCGTTCCCACGCCGACGCCCAGAGAACCGGAAACAATAATGGCACAAATTCGTATCCATCACCGCACGATTTATCACTACCATTATGCGGTCAATCTCAGGCCTCACCGGCTGATGTTGAGGCCGCGCGAGAGCCCCGATCTCCGGCTGCTGTCGCACGAGGTCTCGATAACACCACGGGCCCAGGTCGGTTGGGCGATCGATGTATTCGGCAACGCCGTTGCCACCGCGGTTTTCGGCGAAATGACCGATGTCCTGTCCGTTGATAGCGTCGCCCTGGTTGACCTTACCGCCGCAGCATGGCCGGTCTTTGCTATTGCAGGCTCCGCCCTCACCTTTCCATTCCGCTATTCGGACGAGGAATGGACGGATCTCGGTGCGCTGACGGCTCGGCAGTATGCCGACCCATCCGAGCAACTTCAGCGGTGGGCACAAGGATTTGTCGCAAGCAATTCGACAGACACGCTGTCGCTTCTCAAGGACATAAGCGCTGGGGTGTCTTCATCGATCTCCTATCGAAGCCGTGAGGCGGAAGGCACACAGACGCCAACCGAAACGCTCAACGGTGGTTGGGGATCATGCCGTGACTTCGCGGTGCTGTTTGCCGAAACTGTCCGTTGTCTGGGCTTTGGAGCGCGTATCGTGTCGGGATACCTGTTCAATCCCGATCAGATATTGCTCGGTTCGCAGGATCAGGGCTCGACCCATGCCTGGGTCGAGGTGTTCGTCCCAGGCGCAGGGTGGATCACATTTGATCCGACAAATCGCAGCATGGGCGGGGCCAATCTCATCCCTGTCGCCGTCACCCGTGATATCGCGCAGTCCGTTCCCGTCGCCGGCAGCTTCGTCGGTGGCTCCGACGCATTCAGATCAATGGACGTGGAGGTCGAGGTGTCTGCTTGAGCTCGCAGCAGGCCCACGAGCATTTTAGTCGTCTAGCCATTCGCACGGATCACGGCCTTAACGAGATTATCGTCAATCATCATCGGAACGGCAGCGTCGACCTCAAGGTAAGGCGGATAGATAGTGGCCGCCAGCGGTTCGCCGGTGGATCGGTTCATTTCTATCGGAGAAACAGCTCAACAACGTGGCCTTCCGATGAAGTTGCCTGCTGTCGATGCAAGCGAGGACCATCAGGCCGGCGGCTACGATCCCTTACCAAATGCTGCTTATTTTAGGGGACAGTAAAGGTGCGCATTAATGCGCCAACGATCAATGTCACCTGCAGCTTCAAGTCGGACACGACTGCAAGTTCGCTTGCACTTGATGGGCGCTGCACCAGCCTCGTCGTTTTTTCCCGGGTCATTAGCGCCGATCTTACGGCGCCAGATGATTCCTATACTGGTTCCTATGTCGGCGCCGGCACTGGCACTGCCCGCCTTGGGGGCAAGCGCGAGGGTGACGCCATCAACCTCGGTATAAACTGGGCAAGAAACGTAAACGGCGATCGACGCGCCCAGATGACGATCGAAAAAATCCGAGCGTCGGGGATGAGGCTGACGACCATCGATACCGATCCCACAACTGGCAAATCGGTAGTCACGAGCCGAATTGACCTGCGTCGGAACTGACCTTGGCGTGCCCGGTTCTGGAGCGTTCACCGCTCTGCGGTTCCCGCTCTTCGCTGGTCGTTTAATGGACAGCGTGCGCCGTTTGCTTTCGGCGGGCGCGGGACCTTCGGCCGTCGATCCATCTCATCGCCGGGGTGACTGCGATACCGTGGACAACGATTGAAGTGAGAACGATAAGGAGGACCGTTGTCCAGACGGTCTCGACACGCTCGAACTCGGCTTGGCCCGTTGCGTATGCCAGGTAGTAGATCGATCCCAGACCCCTGATGCCAAACACAGCGATGATCAGGCTTTCGCCCGGCGGATGTCCGGAGCCGATCAGACTCAGCCAGCCAATGATCGGACGGACAAATACGATCGCCAAGAAGGCGACGACCGCGACCCGCCAATCAATTCCCTCGAGCAGTTGACCGCTTGCCGCGATCGAACCGAGGCAGACCAGTAGAACCATCATCAGCAATCGTTCTATTTGCTCGGCGAAGTCATGCAGTTGCTCATGAAAATCATGGTGCCGTTCACTCGCCCTGAATGCGACGGCCGCAAGGAAGACGGCGACAAAGCCGTAGCCACCAACCAGTTGCGTCAGCCCATACGTGGTGAAGGTCATCCCCAGTGCAACGAAGCCATCCTGCGTCTTCGCGAGGCTGCTTCCTCTCATCCTAAACGACAAAAAGCCGAAGGCCTTTCCCAGCGCCCATCCCACGACGCCGCCCGCGGCCAGTCTCCAGAACACATCCAGAAATGCCCAATGCTGCAAAAGCAGCGTCCCCTCTTTCGCGGCAAGCGCCAGGGCGATGGCAAGATGGACGAACGGGAAACTCAGGCCGTCGTTCAGACCGGCTTCGGATGTCAAAGCAAAGCGGACCTCGTCCTCCTCACCCGTTTGTGGTGGCCCGACCTGCACGTCACTGGCGAGCACCGGATCGGTCGGGGCAAGGCAAGCCCCGAGCAAAACAGCAGACGCCACTCCGAGACCGAGTATCCATGACCCGAGGAATGCCAAAGCGCCGATCGTCAGCGGCATGGCTATGCCGAGAAGCCGCCATGTCGTCATCCACCGTTTCCATCCGATCGGACGGTCGAGTTTCAACCCCGCACCCATCAAAGCGACGATGACGACAATCTCGGTCATCCGCTCAGTAAATTCACGGTTTTCCAGTGGATTGAAGCGCGGGAGAAGTGGGAACGGCGACCACGCAAGCAGCGCGCCAATGGCCAGACACGCGATTGGAAGCGACAATGGGAGCCTTCTCATCATCAGCGGCAACCAGGCCGTGAGAAGGACGACAACACCGAGGATGGTCAGAGTGACGATATACAAATCCATTCACTCTGCCTTTGCCGATGATTCAATTCTTTCTGAGTTCCGGTACCGTATCGCGAATGTGCCGACGACACACGGTTTCAAGCGGACTGCACGGCTTTCTCGACATCCTGGGCAGAGTGGCCCGTTAGATCCTTGGGGATTTCCAGAAGCAGTTTGGCGGAAAGGAACTTGTGATAATGCTTTCGCAGCTCGCCCAGTGAACGCGGTGCAGAAATGACCACGAGATTGACAATCCCGCCCTCCAACACCTGCTTGTTGAGGTATTGAGCGACACCAGCGGAAAATCCGTCTTCCGACATCTGGCTTTCATCCGGGTTCGCCGAGGTGCTTCCGTGGCGACCGCCCGAGCCTTTGGCTTCGTCGTCTATGGAAATGTCAGGCAGCGCGGTTAGACTGAGTTCGGCGCCAGTCCCGGTGTTGCGATAGAGGTCTAGTTTCTCACCGTCGGTCACGGCGACGACTGTCCCTTGCGGAAGTATCATTGGATTTCCCATGAAATTAGCTCGAGCCGCTTCACGAGGAATTTCGCGAACGACGAGAACGTCGCGTTTTCCGCGAAGAAGTACTAGAGACGGCGATTGTGGCTTTTCGACGTGAATTGGTTCTCCCGGTCAAGCACGTCGCCACATTGCCCGCACCATTTGCCGCAAACGAGGACGCTCACCCTTCCCGATCGTTCTAGCTTCCCGCGATATTGAGTGGGCTCGCTGACGGGCTACTGAGCGGTGAAGAACGTCAGCAGGACCTTGCCCTTGTCGCCGAGCAAGCATACGAACCTGTCCGGCTTTCCGGTCTTTTCCTTCCGAGCGATGTAGGCCTCTCCAAGAATGACGGTCTTCACGGCCACATCCTCGACTTTAGTATCAGACTTGCTGATGGCGAGGCTTTCCATGTCCATGACAAGATCGGTGATCTCCGGCGAACGCTCCCGAAGGGCGAGAAGGCCTGTGTTCTTGCAGGCGTTGACTGCCGGATCCTCAGCAGCCTGGGCAGATGCGTTTTCTGTAAGAAGAGCGACAAGGACGGCCGCAACGGCGAGTGCTATACATTTCATGGTCGTTTCTTTCGTGAAAAAAGCCCGCGACCAACGCGGGCTTAAGTGAACTTGAGTGCTCGAATGTGGCTATGCCTTATCGACGACCTTTTTCACGGCATCCTTGACGTCGCCCTTGGCAACCTGGGCCTTGCCCTTGGCTTCCTGTAGGGCACCCTTTGCCTGTTCCTCATGATTATCAACGGCTTTGCCTACGGCCTGCCGGGTCTTGCCGGCGACTTCGTTCGTCGTTCCCTTAATCTTGTCTGCAGTGCTTCCCATCATCATCTCCTTCGTTCGATCCATGCCTCGTCTTCGACCACGCGCACTAGTACATTCCACTTCCCCCATTACAGCGCCTCAACCCGCAGGAGGTTTTAAAGTTCCTCGACCGGAGGCATCGCAGCCAGCCCGTCGCGCTCGTCGCACCACCCGCAACGGGTACCGGCATCGCTCAGGAAGAATCAGGGTCAAAGCAAACATTTGCTGCTCGGAGGCCTAGGAGCTTTGCCGCCAGATGAACCGGATCGTCGTAACCGTCGAGATTAGGACTGTAGTTCCAAGAACCATGTGGGAGATTCCGGAGCCGCTCGAGTGTAAACTCAGGCTCTCTCAGGGGGTGAAAATATTTTGCCCAACCGGCAGCGGCTGATTGCCGCTTTAATCTGCCTGCACAGCCCGGAATTTGCGTACCCTGGCATGCGATCCGCAGGTGTTGTCCGACCACCACCGCCGGTGACCGCCACGGAACTCGTCTAGGAAAAGCCAGCCGCCCAGCGAACGCTGCCCTAGGCCTAACGAGCTGAACTATTCTCTCCGTCCGCCCACGCTGATGGCCGCCGGCTTTTGCCCTCGGCCGCAGCCGATCGCTTGGCCCGCTTAGCAGAGCATCACTGGATTGCGAGAACTGTTAGAGACAACGCAAGCGCTGGAACCATCACCACCACGCCAAGCTTTAGGAAGGTCAATGCCCCGATCTGCAGGCCCTCGCGGCGAAGGGCCGTCAACCACAATATTGTCGCCAGCGATCCGGTGACCGAGAGATTGGGTCCAAGGTCGATACCGATAAGCACGGCGCCAGCGATCTTGTCGGAAACATCGGCTGCGTGGATGGCGCTACCTGCAACGAGTCCGGCCGGCAGATTGTTGACCAGATTGGAAACCAGGGCGACGACACCGCCGGCGATAGCGGCCATCTGCGACGGAGAGGCCGCGGCGCCATCCGAAAGATACCGCGCCAGACCGTCGATCAGCCCCGTCCGGTTCAATGCCTCGACAACAACAAACAGCCCGGCGACCAGCGGCAGCACGCTCCAGGAAACTCCCCTGAGTGTGTCGGCAGGGCTTTTGCGTGTCAGCAACAGGATTGCCGCGGATGTCAGGCAACCAGCGACGAACGTCGGCAGACCGAGATCGAAACCAAGTGCGGATGCACCGAGCAACACCACTGCGGTAACACAAAGTCCTGCTCCCGCAAGCTTTGCGCTCGGCGACAGCGGCACCTTTTGAACGTCGATTGCTACGTCCTCGGCATTGATGACAGCACGCTGCGTCCAGAACAGCGCCAGGAACGTGACTACGATGGAGGCGATGGAAGGTAGTGCGAAGGTGGTAAGCCAGCGCGATAGCGGCGGCATCGTACCGCCGCCGAAGATTACCAGATTGGCCGGATTGGAGATCGGCAGCACGAAGCTCGCGGCATTGGCGATGAAAGCGCAGATCAGAAGATACGGCATCGGATCCTTCACCCTGGCCGCCTGACACGCGGCATAGACCGCAGGCGTCAGTACCACGGCCGTTGCATCATTCGAAAGGAAGACGGTAACGACGGTGCCGACACCATAGATGAGCATGAACAGCCGTTTCGGTGATCCCTTAGCATGGGCGGTCGCAACGGATGCCAACCAATCGAAGAGCCCCTCGCCGCGAGCCAGTTCGGAAAGAAGCATCATGCCGATAAGAAAGAGGTAGACGTCGAGCCCCTTGGCGACGCCGGCCCAGGCATCGGCAATGCCGATCAGCCCGAGAGCAACCAGCAACACCGCCCCAATGACCGCCCAAATCGCTTCCGGAAACGCAAAGGGCCGCGTGATCACACCGAGCGCTGTCAGCCCGGCTATTCCCCAAGTCATCGTCAATGCGTTCATACTGGCTCTTCAAGCTGGGCGGTTGATCTCATCTGGGTGTGATAACCGCGGGATCGACGGCCACACCAATATCGTTCTTCGCGGCTGGCGCAATGCTCTTTTTTCCAGCGCAAAAGGCCAGGACCGCGAGCAGCGCGACGCCGCCGTGGACCCAGTAGGCAAGCTCGTAACCGCCGATATTGGTCAGCCAGCCGGCGACGATGTTGCTGAGCGAGGCGCCGATCCCCTGCACCGTCATGACAGCCCCGAGCCCGACATTGAACCGCCCGGTGCCCGCCAGTATTCGTTCCGCCGCGATGGGTGTGGCAATGCCGATCAGCCCTGCCCCGACACCATCCAGAATCTGCACCGGAAAGATGACGGCAAAACTGCTGAAAGAACCCGCTATCGCGCCACGGATCGGCAGGGCCAGCAGTGCGATAAGAAAGATTGAAGCAAGACCGAAGCGGCGAATGAGGAACGGTGCTGCCAGCGCCATGGCAATCATCGAAATCTGGGAAACCCCCGTCGTAATGGCCGTTGTCCGAAACGGTGTGCCAAGCTGGATCGAAAAATCCTGCGCGATGAGCCGGCTGATCGGGGCATTGCCGAAATGAAAGATCATCAGTGTCACAGCGAGCAGGATCAGCCCCTTGCTGCCGGCCAAAAGTGCGTAGCCTGACGGACCAGGGGCGCCGTCGTCATGGGCAAGGCCACGCGCAACGTCGTGATCGATCTTGCCAGGATCGATTGCGATCACCGCCATCACCGTGGCGACCGCCGTAACGATCATCAGGCCGATAACGCCGTTCAGGCCAAACGCAAGCGTCGCGAAATAAACGCCGGCCAGAGAGACGACATTGCCCGTGTGGTTCCAGAATTCGTTCCGTGACACCTGGCGCGAGAAATGGCGCTCGCCCACAAGGCCAAGCGTCATTCCCATCAATGCCGGTCCGACAACCGCACCGACAATCGCCGTCGCCGACTGCCCGCCGAAGACCGACGCATTGCCGGGGCTCGCAAGCGTCCAGAGAGCTGCGGCGTTGACAAGCACGACGGGGACGATGATCAGCATGCGTTTACGGCGCGATGAGTCCACCCAGGCACCGAAGAGCGGGGTGGCGACCATTCCCAGAATGCCGCCGAGCGTGGCAATGAAGCCGAGTGTCATCGGCGACCAGCCATGAGTGGCCAGAAAGCCGTCGAGGAAAGGTCCCAGGCCGTCGCGGGCATCCGCGAGGAAAAAGTTTAGGAAAGCAAGGGACACCAGGGACCGGCCAGTCAGGCGGGTGTGGGGAACAGATTGCATGTTGGCGTCCCCATGCGCTGAGTGATCAATCATCTGCTGCTAGCCGCCGGTAACGGAGCATCGCCGCTAAAGTTCCGAGCGCCGACGACTTGGCCATTGCGGCCAGACGTCATTGGAGGGGCGCGCGCGATGCGGACCGTCCGCCGGTAGACCACAGCGCCCTCGGTGCGGCCTGTGTATCTCGACCACATAACAAGCGTAGGAAGCATCTGAACGCATTCGCGATCACCGCCTCTACCCGACGCCTTCGATTGAGGCGGCAATAACACGGCCTAGCACCGAACCATCAATGCCTTTTCCGCTATACGATCTGGCAGCCTACGCGGCCTGGGAGCTAGGTGCTTGGACCCTTTGAACGGATCGGAACTCTCGGCACCTCATTTCTTGCGCCGAAGTTCATGATTTGGTTTCAGCGATTTAGCGATCAGCTTGGTCAGGAGGTCAGCGCATTGTTGAGGTCATGCAACCCGACCAGCAGCATCATCGGGTCGGACGGGGAAGGCAGGAAGCCAACCGCTTCGTAAAAGGCTCGTGCGCCATCCGAGATCGCATGGACTAAAACGCCGCGAATCCCAAGTATCTCGGCGGCATTGATCAAGCGCAGACCTGCGTCGCGCACTAACGCCTTGCCGAAACCACGTCCCTGATAGGATTGATCAATGGCAAGACGTCCAAGCACGGCGACTGGTATCGGATCAGGCATGTTCCGCCGGAAACGTCCCGGTGCTTCCGATTGCTTTACCGCGCCGGAAGCGAGCGCGTAGTAGGCGATGACGCGGTTGGCCTCACACACGACGAAGGTACGCGATGCGCCGCTGGCCTGATTGGCGCGGGCGCGGAGACGCAGCCAATTATCAAGCTCAGGGACACCAGAATGGAATTCAGCTAGCTCGTGATGATCAGCAAGCGGCGCGGGTACGCTTACGGTCACGCCTCATCCCACGGCGCTTTGGTCGACATGGTGCGTTTAAGACGATCATTGGGCTGTGTTGGCGCATCGAGCCGGGCAAGATACTCTGCGTAGACTTCGGCGCTGACAGTGAAGATCGTCCGGTCAAGCAGTACTTCCTCGGCACGGCGCTCGGAAGCCTCCAGCATGAAATCTGTACGTGTCTTGCCTAGCATCTCAGCGGCGCGGTCAATCAAGTTGCGCGTCGCAGGCTTGATGCGCATATTCAGCGCCACGCTTGCGTCCGGGCTCTTGCCTGTGTGCGAGGTCGGCATGGGAAGCTCCTGTCTAGAAGGACCATATAGCGTAAAGACATCATCTTTACAAGGCAGGTTCGTAAAGATGATGTCTTTACGCGTTCATTCTCGGCTCTTGAAACGATCAGAACGCCGGACCCACTATTTCGACTCCGTGAGATAAAATGATTTATGGAACTCTCGGGTCAACGGAGTGATCAGTGACCCGCAAACAAGATTGGCTAACTTCAGCCACGCGAGCAATCCAGCAGGAGGGCAACCAGCCGCTTCTGAGGCGCGTTTTTTGCGCCAGCTTTAGATCAAATCACGGTAGCGGCAATGAGCGCAGCATCCTCAGGCTCGATAGGTTATTGGGCCAACTTCATGACATCATCGACCGATCCGCCGATGGGCCAGGCAGCCTCAGGCATCTGATATTCGCAGCCTAATAGTACCTTCGATGCTAAGTCTTCCTGGCCGCTCCGAAACGCAACGATCGCTGTATTTAGGCCGACCTGTTTCAGCGCAGGTAAGATATCCATATCGGCTACCGTCAATTCTTGCGATTTGATCACAGCGTCCAAGTTGGTGCCAGAAATCGCAAGTAATATGCGCCCCGGCTGTATCAAGACCTCTGAGCTCGTATAGCCAAGAGCCGAAATTGGCTTTTCCAGGCTGTAGAGATCCATGGAAGGCAAGGCGAATTCTTTCTTTGGCGCAGCAAAGCCGGGCACGGAAGCCTCAAGGTCTGCCGGCAAGTTCTTCACCTCCCCAGAGGGCAGTTCGCAGGTCAAAGCATGGACCAGGAGACTATCTTCGGCGCGCGCCTGACAGGCTGCGGCAATTGCCACAATCAACATGATTCCGGCTTTCAATTTGAGTGCCACGGGTTTCTTTCTGTGTTGGCCCTATTAAAAGTGGCTTGCTGGATCCTTGTTGACGACTTCGTAAACATGGAGGCGCGGCTTGAGTGGATAGGATTTCCTAACTTACAAGTGGAACTCCGCCATTGGGTAAGCCGCATTAAGCAGCGGTGCTGGGATCAAATAGGCCTCATCCGGCCTTCTTCGGTCAAGGCTTCAATGAGGCCGTCCCCGACTGAAAACGTCGCCTTCGGCCGGTTGCAGGTCGCACAAGACTATCTTCCAGATGCTGCCTGATAAAATCACCGCAGCGATCTTCTCGGCCGCCAGCATTCCCGCCAGCAGGTGGGTGGCTCTAGATTGCATGCGCTCCGATCACCGGCGTTCCCGCGCCTGCCAGTGGCGGCGCCCCTCGCTCAAGTTCCTTGACCTGCCGCGGCGGATCGAAGCGCAGAGGTCGGGCGTTGGTCGAAGCCGTTTGATGTGAGATTCCGTGGCTTTTGCGACCTCACGAACCGCTCTCGCCTTCGCTATTGAGAGCCAGCGCAGAACGGATGCAATCAAGCAAAATCTGTTGGCCAAACGGTTTTGTCAGGCAGCCGACGATGTCTGGGCCCAATGCAGACGCGCGCACATTCTTTTCCGGAAAGGCGGTGACCAGAACAGTCGGAATGCTCTTGCCCAGCGCGACCAGCCGGCGGTGCAGATCGAGCCCGCTCATTCCCGGCATATTGACGTCCGTCACGAGGCAGGCCGTGCGGCGGATATGAGGGAATCTCAAGAAGTCATCCGCGGATGAAAAGGTCTCGGCATCAAATCCCATCGACCTCATGAGCCCCTTGATAGCCTCCCGCATCGACTCGTCGTCGTCGACGATCGCAATCAGAGGTCTCTTGGTTGGCACTGCCGCCTCCCAATTTCGCCGATCAGCATCATCCCGAATTAGCGTCGTGGCGCGCTCGACAGCATGGATTTAGTATTGAACGGCGACAAAGGCGGCGCAAGCTATACGATCGTATAGAGAAGACTTGCGGCAACGAGCGGGGCATCCGCCCAAAAAGTGCCCGTGTCCCGATTGCGATACTCCGGCGAAGGAATTCTTTCGATCGTCGCGATGTATGCTCGATCATTCGGCACAGCGTCGCAGGTCCTTAAGGTTTGCCTGCCTCGCGCCGCCCGATACTTGCAGCACGCGTCCCCTTTTGACGGTGGACGCAGCCATGTGGCGCATCGGCGCGCCACGGCAGACTCCAGGACGCGCAGGCGCTTTTGGGGACCGCCCGCATCTAGCCTTGTGGCCGAGGTAATTATCGCGCATTCTGTTGTGCGACGAAATCCGTTTCGGCACTAGCGAAGGAGAGAGGAGGAGTGTTCTCATCGCATGACTGGCGCTCTGCTGGTTGGGCTTCGCCCGCTGCTGCTGCAGTGGGGGTGGATAGTATATATCTCAAGACGTCGATTCACCTTGAGGGCTCTGACGATTGACCGAGGCGCCAGCGACCATCATTGTCATCGATGATGACCCGGAAATCCGCGAGGCGCTTGGCAGTCTGCTGCGTTCCGTCGGCTTTGCCGTCAATCTCCTCGCTTCGGTGGGCGACTTCCTCAGGTCTGGGCGACCCAACGGACCCACCTGTCTCGTGCTCGATGTCCGGCTTCCGGGACAAAGCGGCCTTGATTTTCAGCTCGAGCTGTCGCGGGAAAATATTCAGCTGCCGATCGTCTTCATCACCGGGCACGGCGACATTCCCATGTCTGTCAAGGCGATGAAAGGGGGCGCGGTCGAGTTCCTGACGAAACCGTTCCGAGACCAGGATCTGCTCGACGCCGTTCACGTCGGCCTGGCGCGCGACCGCGCCTGGCTTGAAAATGAAAAGGCATTGGCGACGGTGCGAGCGCGTTTCGATAGCCTGACGCCGCGGGAGCGCGAGGTGATGGCATTGGTGGTAACCGGAAGGCCCAACAAGCAAATTGCCGGCGATCTAGGCGTGAGCGAGATTACCGTGAAGGTTCACCGCAGCCAGGTCATGCAGAAGATGGGCACCAGATCCCTGCCCGAACTCGCGCGTATGGCCGATAAGCTGATGCTCGCTCCGGGAAAGCCGCAAACGCAGTTATAAAGGTCTTGGCCGCTGGTATAGGTCACCCCCTCCGCATTGGTAATCGATCCTTCCTGGTGGCCAATAGCCCCGGCGGGAGCCCTGCCGTATGGTGCGCGTTCCTTTCCCCCCTCCTCCCAGAGGCCGGATCGCCACCGATCGGCCCGCCTTGGCCTCCCACCCCGCGGGAGGCTTTCTTTTTGGCCTCGGTCCCGGCAAGACACTTTCGACTCCAACACCGGCAACGGTTCGCAACTGACGGCGCGACCATGCGCGCGGTGGAGTAGCTTAGACCATCGCCCCCGTCATTATCGGGGCCTAGGATGACTTCGCCGACATGACTCGCCGGGCAGAAGTTCGCCGATGGGTATTCGAAAGTATCGCAAAGACGAAACCACGGTATAATTTCCCATCGTCCCGTCTATCGCTAGAGTCTATTCGTTGCCTCGGGAGATAGGTGGCGAATCCCCCCGTTGCTACCACCAAGCTTCGGCGCTCCCTCCATCCGGAGCTCTGCGGGTCCCCGACCCGCCCGACCGCCCAGCAGCCGCTGGGCGGTCCTTCGTATAGGTGGACCACGTATCGAACGGGCCGGCGATGGCCGCTCGTTGTTGGGACGACCAGGCGAGATGTGGTAAGAAGGTGGGGGAGTGGTCGCGGTTTGTCATATATGCTCACCCTGGCTAATTTGACTGAAGGATCTCCGAACGAAAGTGAAGGTGCCAGATGCGACACTCGAGATGACGAAGTCGGCAAGCAGGCACATGTTTTTTCTTCGGCGTTGGTGGAGATGGGAGTTTGGAGGTTCTTTGGGAGGACGGTGATCGCGTGTTCCACCGGGAATGGCGCCGGGGCACCGACGGCCAGTGGAACCCGGTGCTGGTCGTCCTTTCGGCCCTCGAGTACCCGACACCTTCAAGCTTCGGCCGCCTCGACCATGAATATGGATTGAAGGACGAACTTGATGGTGCATGGGCGGTGCGACCGCTTGAGTTGGTGCGCGAAGGCGGTCGGACCATGCTGGTGCTCGAAGACCCGGGCAGCGAGCCGCTCGCCCGGAGGCTCGGAACGGCAATGGAAACGGAGCTTTTCTTGCGCCTCGCGATCGGCATCGCCGCTGCGCTCGGCAAGGTCCACCAGCGCGGTCTCGTCCACAAGGACATCAAACCCGCCAATATCCTGGTAACGGGCACGGGCGTTGAGGTGCGGCTAACCGGCTTCGGGATCGCCTCGCGCCTCTCCCGCGAGCGGCAGGCCCTCGAGCCGCCCGAAGTGGTCGCCGGAACGCTTGCCTACATGGCACCCGAACAGACCGGGCGCATGAACCGCTCGATCGATTCCCGCAGCGACCTTTATGCGCTCGGCGTGACGCTCTACGAAATGCTTACCGGGAGCCTGCCCTTTTCCGCCTCCGATCCGATGGAATGGGTGCATTGCCACGTCGCACGGCAGCCGACACCGCCCAACGAGAGGGTGGTGAATGTTTCACCGGCGGTCTCGGCCATCGTCATGAAGCTGCTCGCTAAGACGGCCGAAGAACGATACCAGACGGCAGGCGGCGTCGAGCACGATCTGAGCCGTTGTCTCAGCCAATGGGAAATGCAGTGCCGGATTGACGCATTCGCGCTCGGCGAACGCGATATCCCGGACCGCCTGCTGATTCCCGAGAAGCTCTACGGGCGGGACGACGAGGTCGAGACCTTGCTCACTGCCTTCGAACGCGTGGTGTCGAGCGGGGCGCCGGAGTTGGTGTTGGTTTCTGGCTATTCCGGCATCGGCAAGTCAGCGGTGGTCAATGAACTCCACAAAGTTCTGGTGCCGCCGCGCGGCCTGTTCGCGTCCGGCAAGTTCGATCAGTACAAACGCGACATTCCGTATGCGACCCTGGCACAGGCGTTCCAAAGCCTTATCCGGTTACTTCTCGCGAAGAGCGACGCCGATCTGGCACCCTGGCGCGAGACGCTGATAGAGACTCTGGGACCGAACGGACGGCTGATGGTCGATCTCGTCCCCGAACTGAAGCTCATCATCGGCGACCAGCCTCCGGTGGCGGACCTTCCGCCATCGGAGGCACAACGGCGATTTGAGCTCGTATTCCGGCGGTTCATTGCTGTCTTCGCCCAGCCGGAGCATCCGCTGGCACTGTTCCTGGATGACCTGCAGTGGCTTGACACAGCGACGCTCGATCTGCTGGAAGATCTCTTGACCCGGCCGGATCTGCAACACCTGATGTTGGTTGGTGCCTATCGCGACAACGAAGTAACCGCCGCCCATCCGCTGATGCGGAAACTTCACGCGATCAAAAGCGCCGGCGGCAAGGTCGCGGAGATCACGCTTGCGCCGCTTACCAAAGGCTATCTCCAGCACTTGATCGCGGATGCGCTCTACTGTCAGCCCGACCGTGCAGACCCGCTCGTGCAAATGATGCACGACAAGACTGGCGGCAATCCGTTCTTCGTCCGTCAGTTTCTATTTTCGCTCGCCGAAGAGGGAATGCTCACCTTCAATCATGACGCGGCATGCTGGTCCTGGGATCTCGAGCGCATTCACGCCAAGGGATACACCGACAACGTTGTGCACCTCATGGTCGGCAAGCTCGCGCGCCAGCCACTCGAAACGCGGGAGGCGTTGCAGCAGTTCGCCTGTCTTGGAAACATCGCTGATACCACGATGCTTTCACTCGTCCTCGGGATCCCGGAGGAGCAAGTCGCCGGGGCCTTATGGCCCGCCGTCGCTCATGAGTTGCTCGAGCGGCTGCCGGATGCCTACCGGTTCGTCCACGATCGCGTTCAGGAGGCCGCCTATTCGCTGATCCCGGAGGAGCGACGCGGTGAGTTGCACCTCCGCATAGGGAGACTGCTTGCGGCGAACACCGCGCCGGGGCTGATTGACGATTATGTTTTCGAGATTGTCAGCCAGCTCAATCGGGGAGCCGCACTGATCACGTCAACCGAGGAGCGCGAGCAACTGGCCGAGTTCAATCTGCTGGCTGGCAAGCGCGCCGAGGCGTCGACGGCATACGCCTCGGCGCTCAACTATTTTGTCGCCGGCAGGAAGCTGCTGCCCAAAGACGCCTGGGAGCGCCGGCCCCATCTGACCTTCGCGCTTGAGCTGAACCGAGCCGAATGCGAGTTCCACCTGGGCGCGCTCCCGGACGCGGAGGAGCGGCTGGCTCAGCTTTCCAATCGTGCTCTCTGCTCCGACGACCAGGCTGCTGTCGCCGGCCTGCGCATCGATCTCTATGCGGCGCTCGGTCAGACCAATCGATCCGCCGCGGTCGGTCTCGACTACCTCAGGCAGCATCTCGCCATTGACTGGTCGCCGCATCCGGCCGACGAGGAGGTGCAGCGAGAATATGACCGGATTTGGTCGGGGCTCGGGAGCCACGCCATCGAGGAGCTCATTGATCTGCCGTTGATGAGCGACCCAGCATCCTCCGCGACGCTGGATATTCTCACGCGGCTCGTGGGGGCGGTATGGCATACGGATGCGAATCTGGCCTGCATGGCAATCTGCCTAGCTGTGAACCTGAGCCTAGAGCGGGGTAACAGCGACGGCTCCTGCTACCATTATGTGTCGCTTGGCTATATTGCCGGGCCGCGCTTCGGCGACTATGAGGCCGGATTTCGGTTCGGTCAGCTAGGCTGCCATCTCGTCGAAAAGCACGACCTGAAGCGTTTTCAGGCCAGGACTTACAAAGACTTCGGGGCTCACGTCATACCGTGGACGAGACATGTCCGAACCGGCCGCGCCATCTTGCGGCGCGCGCTTGACATCGCCAACCAGAGCGGCGACCTCACGTTCGCCGGATACAGCCATGTCAGTTTGAACTCGAACCTGCTGGCAACTGGCGATCCGCTTATCGAAGTGCAACGCCAAGCAGAGATTGGCCTCGCGTTCGCGCGCGAGGTGCGGTTCCAGTTCGTTGAAGACCTCGCCAGCGCGCAGCTCGGACTCGTCCGGACACTGCGCGGGTTAACACGGAAATTTGGCTCCTTTGACGACGACGGATTTGACGAAGGTGAGATCGAACGCCGGTTTTCCGAAAATCCTAATCTTGCGGAAACCTGCTACTTCGTCAGAAAACTGCAGGCGCGGTTCTTTGCCGGTGAATATGATGCGGCCGTCGATGCGTCATTGCGGGCGCAGAGGCTGCCATGGACATCGGTGTCGCATTTCGAAGAAACGCCGGAGCATCATTTCTACGGCGCCTTGGCGCGCGCCGCATGCTGCGACTCTGCCGCAGCTGACCAGCGGGCCTGGCATACGGAGGCTCTGCTCGCCCACCACCGACAGCTTGAAATCTACGCGAAGAACTGCCCGGAGAACTTCGAGAACCGAGCCGGGCTGGTCGGCGCCGAGATAGCACGCCTTGAAGGCCGCGAAATAGACGCGGCGCGCCTTTACGAACAAGCTATCCGCTCGGCGCGCGCAAACGGCTTCGTTCATCATGAAGCCCTCGCATATGAACTCGCCGCCCGCTTTTATGCGCGAGGAGGCTTCGAGGACTTCACTCGTCTTTATCTCCGCAACGCGCGTGGCTGCTATCTGCGCTGGGGTGCCGACGGCAAGGTACGGCAACTCGACCAACTCTATCCCGACCTGAGAGGGGAAGAACGTGCTGCCGCTCCAACAAGCACCATTGGTGCACCGGTCGAGCAACTCGATCTCGCGACCGTTATTAAAATCTCGCAAGCCGTGTCGGGCGAGATTGTTCTTCAAAAGCTGATCGACACGGTCTTGCGCACAGCCGTTGAGCAGGCAGGTGCCGAGCGCGGCTTGTTGATCCTGCCGCGTGGCGGTGAGTCACGGATCACCGCGGAGGCCACGACGGGCGGTGAAACGGTCGTCGTGCGGATGCGTGACGAGATCGTGACGGGGACAACCCTGCCGCAATCGCTCCTTCATTATGTCTTGCGCACAAACGAAAGCGTCGTACTCGACGACGCCATGGTTCAGAATCCATTCTCCGCGGACCCTTACATTTGTCACCACCGTGCTCGTTCCATTCTCTGTGTTCCGTTGCTCAATCAGGGCCAACTTGCCGGGGTACTCTATCTTGAGAACAACCTCGCCCCTCGGGTCTTCGCGCCGACCCGGATCGTAGTGCTGAAGCTGCTCGCCTCTCAGGCAGCGATCTCACTGGAAAATACCCGGCTGTACCGCGATCTCGATGAACGCGAAGCCAAGATCAGTCGCCTCGTCAATGCCAACATCATCGGGATCGTCATCTGGGATATCGAAGGTCGCATCCTTGAGGCCAACGACGCGTTCCTCCGCATGGTGGGATACGACCAAGAGGATCTTGCCTCGGGTCGGCTATGCTGGACGGACCTGACGCCGGCCGAATGGCGCGACCGCGATGCTCGGAACGTCGCGGAGTTGAAGACGATCGGGTCGGTCCAACCGTTCGAAAAGGAGTACTTTCGGAAAGACGGCAGCCGTCTGCCCGTGCTGATGGGCGGTGCTCTTTTAGAAGAAAGCAGGAACGAAGGTGTCTCCTTCGTCCTCGATTTGACGGAGCGCCGGCAGGCCGAAGAGGCGTTACGGGAGAGCGAGGAGGCCTTGCGCGAAGCGCTGGTGCAACTGGCCCACGTAAACCGCGTCGCCACGATGGGGCAGCTCACAGCCTCCATCGCCCATGAAGTCAATCAGCCGCTCGCCGCGTCTCTCACCAACGCCCAGGCGGCCTTGCGCTGGCTCGCTACCCGTCCGCCGAATCTGGAGGAGGTCACTCAGGCGCTCGACCGGATTGTCGAGAACGCCAATCGAGCCGGCGATGTCATTGGCCGGATTCGTGCCTTGGTCAAGAAGGAACCCCCTCGCAAGGGGCAATTCGACCTCAACGAGGCCATTCGTCACGTGATTGCCTTGACCGGCAATGAAGTGCTCCGGCAAGGCGTCACGCTGCGGACCCAATTCGCGACGAGCCTCCCATCCGTGGAAGGAGATCGCGTCCAGCTGCAACAGGTGATCCTAAACCTGATCATGAACGCCATCGAGGCGATGAACGGCCTTAATGAGGAAGAGCGCGAGTTGCTGATCAGCACGGGGACAGAAGCCTCGGGAGGCGTGGTCGTCGGGGTGCGCGACTCGGGTCCGGGCCTTGACCCGCAAAGTATGGACTGCATTTTCGAGGCCTTCTACACCACCAAATCCAGCGGCATGGGTATGGGCCTGGCGATCTCCCGTTCGATCATCGAGGCTCATGGGGGCCGGATGTGGGCCACCGCTAATGGCCCTCGTGGGGCGGCGTTTCTGTTCACCCTGCCTCTAGAACGAGACGAAACGCCTGGCGCAACCCATGCCGACCAAATCGCGATGTTTGGAAAATAGGGCCAACAACTGGATGAAGCTCACGCAGCCAGTGCTCTGCGCGAGGTGTGAAGGCCGTCGGCGGGCCTCTCCTCTCCATCGCGAGACGACTGAGGTGCTGCCGAAGTTGAATTCACCTTCACGACGCGGTCTTCGGCATGTCCGCACCAGCAAAACGGTCTGGGCCCCAAGGTCGATGATCCTCGCGTACGGACCCAAAAACCCCTTCCAAGACGCGGAGCGCTTGGACTTAATGCATGGTCGCGGAACTCTCTGAAGGGCAACGATTCTCGAGGTCCTCCACAAGACGGACAAGCCCGAGGGAGTAGCACCAAAGACCGAACCGCGTCCCAGTAACATATAGGGTAAAGACAGATCTCCAGGCGTGCAAAGCTTGTCCCCAGGGAGGCGTGATTGCTTCGCTTGGCTTGGTGGAAAACGTCATCAAATGAGCCTCAAAGGCCGTATTCGGCCGTGATGAACCATCTGGCGGCATCTGGAGCGGAGAGGCCGGAACCCAGGGCCTAGCTTTCCCTTGTGCGCTGGGAAACAGCATCAACGGGACCAGCTCGATTTCGATTCGGTCGAGTTCATATGTCATGGTGCCAATCCTCGGAAGAATGCAAAGAACGACGCAAACGGTGCGACCCGTGGGCTCGCCGGCGGTGGACCCGCCGTCCGGAATGTCCTTGATTCAGGTACCCCGCTGAACTCCCCAGTGAGCTTGACGAAATGGCCGCGCGGGAGAATGTACCCTGACCATAGCAGTACGCTGCCCAACCTGCCATTGATCGGAGGTTAGGATCGGGTAGCAAATGGGAGGGGATGACTTATACGGGGGTTTAGGAGGCCTTGCTCAAGGCCGGCAAGCCACGTGATGGCTCTGCTGAAAAGTCGACCATCACCCGCGTCGCGATGAGATGCCCTCGGCTAAGACAGACGACCATGACGCCGATATCGCACTCATTTTCCGAGGGCAACACGCTCGAAAACGACTGGTTGAGCCTGGCATGGCTCCCCAGCGCCCACTTGTCTGCTGCGGCCGTATAATTTCCGCATACACAAGTATGATGGTTGACCTGTGCACTTTGTTTTAACGTTGCTCGTAAGTGCAGGCTTCGCAAAGCTGTTCATCCTCGCGCCGGGGTCGCTAGCCATTCACAGAACGTTGGAACTATGCCCAGTTCTCAGGTTCCAAAACCGTTAGGGAAGGACGCAGAATGTTGACGGTATCTCCGACTCCGATCACGCCCCGAGACGAGCGCGTTGTTACCGCCCACGAGGCGCTCGAGCCCCTCTACGAAAGACTGGCGCTGCACACCGAATCCACCTTGCTCTCGGCGGCAATGGCAGCCGGATGGCCAGCCGAGGAAGCAACGCGGGCGCTGGCCGCCCTTAGATTGCAAGATGCCCTCGGTATTCTTTGCCGAGCGAATAGAGGTCCACGCATATCGATGCACAGCCCAACGGCCGAATGAAATGGCAGTCCTGCGGAAGTCGCGCCCGCCCTCCGATGGCACGCCATGGTCGTCAAGCCATCCGTGGCGCGAAAGCTCTTCATCGAGGCCGCGGTAACTGGAAACACGAGCTGGGGAGGACTGTAGGAAGCGGCGGCAAGCGCATGGTGGATAAACCAGCGATGCAAGCGCCCGTTATACGAATAGATAGCGTGCCTGATTCCAACGCATCTCTTCATTAGCGGGTACAAGAATGCTCTACTGTGAGCGCCTTCTTAAAGGCAACGAGCGGCCTAACTCTTCGTGGTGCAAGAGTTCATTTGCCATCCGCTGAATGCGAGCCCTCTTCCTCTGCTGAGCTGCCGACTAGTGTCATGAGCCTCGCAGATGTCCAAGAGCCGCCCGGCAGCCATGTCTGATCGACCGCTCAGAATTGACGAAAGTCGTTACCACACGGAGGCCGTTCACGATGGCAGCGCAAAGATACAGCCCTTGCAAGAACCTCAACATTTACTGGACGGTGTTCGATAAAGTCATCGGACAGGCGGCCATCATCGATGGGTTTGTCATGGACATGCTCACCGCCGAGGAGGCCAATAACTTGGTCGATCTGCTAAACCGTGGCAGCCAAGTGAGCCACTGGTGTTTTGCCGAACGGTTTTAGGAGCAACCGGTGATCCAGCGCAACATCGACCGAGCTCCTCCAGGCGGTCGCGGATTTCACGGGCGGCTTCGACGACTGTCGAGAACCCGACATCAGGTCCAGGATCGAGGTCGAACACCAGACGGCCAGGCACTTCCGGCTGACCAGGCTCACAGTTCCAGGGATGCAGCTCAACGCGGCCGATCTGGGCCGGCGGCCGCGCAGCAATGCATTCCCACTCGATCCGGACCGCTCCATCGTTCTGCACGATGTGAGGAATGATCCCGCCAGCTTGGGGCAGCCGCCCCACCGAGTGGATGAAGGCAGGATCGCGCTCGGCGAGCGCGATCCTGTCTAGTGGACTGACGGGGAACAGGACCTCAACCGGCACCTCGTCAAGGATACGTCCTCTGCCGCAGTTTGAATGGCGGCAAACATAGCGGAGTGTCGGGATCGATCAGATCCGGGCGCCACCCGTCGCATCAATCATCTGGCCCGTCGTCCAACGCGCATCGTTCGATGCGAGGAAGGCGATGACGTCGGCGACGTCCTCCGCCTGTCCGACACGTGAAAAGACCGAGAGGGCTTCGGCGCCGGCGCGCGCATCCGGCGATGCCAGCCACTCGGCATTCATATCCGTCTCCGTTACACCCGGCAGCACGGCATTGACCGTAATCCCGCGAGCTGCAAATTCAGGTGCCAGCGCCAATGTCAATGTCTCCAGCGCCCCCTTGGAGGCCGCATAGGCGGGATGGGTCGGAGCCGCGATCCGCGTAAACCCAGTGGAGACATTGATGACACGGCCATTATCGCGAATGTGGTCGGCCACTGCCTGGATCAGGAAGAACGGCGCCTTGTAGTTAATCGTCATCACCTCATCGAAAGCAGCTTCGCTCGTCTGCTTCAACGGCAGTGCCGGCGCAATGCCTGCATTGTTCACCAGAATATCAAGAGCGGACGAGCCCGTCTCGGTACGCGCGGCTTCGCTGAACTGCGCCCAGAGATTGTCGGCCGCCTCCTTGCCTTGTCTCAGATCAGCCTTCACACCGACAGCCTTGACACCAAGCGCCTCGATGTCGCGTACGGTGGCATTGGCCGCATCCGCGTTGGCGCTGTAGTGCACGCCAATCAGCGCCGCACCCTCCTTCGCAAACGTAAGAGCAACCGCCCGACCGATACCGCGCGAACTTCCAGTGATCAGGGCTATCTTATTTACTAGTCTTTGAGACATGGATCTCACTCCGTTGCTAAATTAAATAGTGATCCCTATGATAAGAGGTGAAGCCAGCCTGTCAACTATTTAATAGGGGTCGCTATTTTAATGACGAATCCGGTCCGCAAACGAGGCAGACCACGCGTGCTTGATCGCGACGTCGGGCTCGACATCGCGGCACGCTTGTTCTGGGAACGCGGCTACGAAGGAACCTCGACGGCCGACCTCACGAAGGCCATGGGGATCAATCCGCCGACTCTCTATTCGATGTTCGGCTCAAAGGAGGAATTGTACCGTCAGTCGCTCGACTTCAGCATTGCCCGTGAAAACAGTCGCCGGTTGGAAATCTTGCAATCCGACCTCCCGGTTCATGAAGCCCTAAGCCTCTACCTTTACGATATCGCTGATGGTGACACCCAGCCGGACAGGCCGCGAGGTTGCATGGTCTCGACGGCGGTCCTGCAGCACGCGGAAGAGAATGCGTCAGTGGCGCGGATGACGGCGGCATTGCGCGAGACCTCGATGCAGACCCTTAAAGCTCGCTTCGACCGGGCCGTCGAGGAAGGCGAATTGCCGGCGCAAACGGATACCGATACGCTCGCGCGCTTCTATGGCGCGATTATCCAGGGCATGTCCGCACAGGCCTGCGATGGAGCCTGCAATGCGCGGCTGAAGCGGATGATCGACATCGCACTCACGGCCTGGCCCGGGAAGCGTAGCACCTAACGGGGAGCTCGGCCCTAAGGCTCGTGAACTGCTCGTGCTGACCGCAAGCGTCACAGAACTTTTTTGGTGATTGCCCACGGGCGCCTTGAGCGGACACGAGCTCTCGACATCATATTTGTCTTCGCCGCTTTCGCATTAAGTCAACTGCTTGGCATTCGAAGCGGAAGACAGCCTACTCTCCAAACGGAAGTTCAATTTCTTCGCGGTTTTTTCTTGCTCCCTCGATCAGGACCGTGTGGAGCCGCTCGGCATCTTGTGCCGGCAGCATTCCCGCCCCGGTTCGAATACCTTCTTGCCACGCAGACCCGCGCTCCCATGCTTCGTTGTAGACGAGCGCCAAGTCGGCAGATCGCCTTGTCTGCTGCAGGGCTTCAAAGAGCCGCGCAGCTTGACGAACGTCCTTCTCTCGCTTCGCCGGCCCCTGCCCGTCAGTGTGTCGGCGGCTGGCGACTATGAGCTTGTGGACCGCATACCGGGACGGATCGGGGACGACGACTGGGACACCGCTTCGGTGGAGCAGCATTGTCCTGACGGGTTCCCTTATGAGGAAGTCGAGAAAGCGTAGTGGGTCCGCGCCGGCGCCACCAAGGGCAGGCATTTTCGCCGGCTGGTCAATGTAATCATCCGAACCACGATTCGACGTCAGGAATTCAACCCTGTAGCCGTCGGCATTCTGAAACGCCGACGAGGCCGCGGATCCCGATCGATGTGGGACTGGCCGGAAGCTGGCGTCGACGCCCTGCAGCAGCTCAACGATCGGCGGCAGACTGTCTTCAAACTCCCGACTGATGGCATAGTTCTGGGCGATGTCCGCATCGCCGGTCAGGATCGCAGCCATCGTCGCTTATTATCTCCTCTTGCCTGTGCTTTCCGAATTCCTACAGCTTTACCCGGAGGTCGAACTCGATCTGGATTTTAACGACCGCATCGTCGATCTCATCGACGAGGGCGTCGACATGGCGATCCGAAGCGGACTATTGCCGACAGCCGGATCATGATGCGCGCGCTGCGTCCCTTTCAAATGCTTCTCTGCGCATCTCCAGCCTATCTAGAACGGCAGGGGACGCCCACCTGCCCACGCGACCTCTCCACTCATGTCGGGATTGGATTTCGCTTTCCCAATAGCGGGAAGATCCAAGATTGGCCGCTCGTCCTTCCCACTGGAGAGCCCGAGGTCCGGATCCACCATATCCTGACCTGCAACAATATGGAGGCATTGCGAGGCGCGGTGCTGCGCGGCTTGGGCATCGGCTGCATGCCGGATTTTCTGGCGGCGGCGTCGCTGAAAACGGGCGAACTGGTGCCGCTGCTGGTCGATCACCTCGATGCGCCCGGCCAGTTCAACCTGATCTGGCCATCAAGCCGGCATCTTTCACCAAAAGTCCGTGTGTTCGTCGACTTCACCAGCCGCAGGCTGTTTTCCAGCGAATGTCAGTTACCGCCCGCGATATGACGTTGAGATTAGCGGTCTTGAGTTCATTTACCAGAACGCGTTTGCTGCGGTTTGAAAAAAGGTTCTTAGACTGCACAGAAGCATGCCGGGCGTCGATCCAGCCCGAATGACAGCCACTGTTGTCGAGGCGCTCGCGAGCAAGGGCAAGCGGGGCATCTTGGCTCTTAGAGGCGATGCCCTGATCGCAGAACGTAAATCCAAGCACGTTCATGTCGTCCGCGGCGCCCCTCACGACAGGTTGTTTCGGGAGGTGAGTGCGATCATCCACCACGGCGGCGCCGGAACGACCGCCGCCGTTCTTCGGGCCGGCAAACCTGATCATTTGCCCGTTCTTTGGCGATCAACCGTTCTGGGCAAGGCGATTAACGGACCTCGGCGTCGGACTGTCACTCGATCGCAGAGCATTCACTGTTGACAGCTTGACAGAAGCACTCGCAGCCATAACCGATCCACTTATGCGACGCCAGGCACACGCGGTCGGCGCACGGATACGGGACGAGGGTGGCGTCGGTTCCGCAATCGCAGCGGGGGAGCCAGGGAGCGAGCCAGATGCCTTTGGCGTTCAACCGCCTAAGGACTTCAGATAATACTCTCGCTCATCCGATGTAAATTTATTGGCGGCTCCGATGGGTCCGAAAGCTCCTCGAGAGATGACCCTTGGTTTGCCGCGGTCGTCGCTGGATCCACTGACGGAAATGTGGGGCTGGCTGCGTGCCCTCATCCCACTCATCATAGCGACGACGTCCGCCCCGAGGGACAGCAAGCCTAAACTGAGTGCGTGGAACGTGAGCCTCCGTGCTTCAGCACGCCCGCCATCCTGCTCACGTTCGATATGTTGCAATTGGGGGTGATCTTCGGGCGCGATGGCGCTAGTAAAGGACAACCCCGCCCCGCATCGCCGAGCCCGACATGCCACCATCCTATCGATATTCGAAGCTCTTTCGCCGCTCCCGCGTCTTATGGGGCTCTTTCTCGCTTTGGCAGCCGAGGCTGGTATTTTGGTGCGGGGCATTGGCAATCGGGGTGATCAGCGTTGGCTTTGCGAAGCTTGCGGATCTGGCGCAGAAGGGCTTCGGGTCTCTCACCTCGTCCGGTGAATGGGCCTTCCTGCTGCCACTTGCGCTGACCCCGCTCGGCTTCATGCTGTCGGCTTATCTGGCGGCGACGCTGTTTCCAAATTCTGGTGGTAGCGGCATCCCCCAGGCGATAGCCGCCCGACATTTGAGAGACGAGGAAGATCGGACGCGGCTGCTGTCGCTGAAGATTGCCATCGGCAAGATTGTGCTGACGGTGCTCGGGCTGTTCTCTGGCGCCTCGATCGGCCGCGAGGGTCCGACCGTGCAGGTCGGCGCGTCGATCATGCTCGCCGTCGCCCGGTTCAGTGGCATGGCGCAGGCGCGCGGACTGATCCTTGCCGGTTCGGCGGCGGGAATTGCGGCCGCTTTCAACACGCCGCTTGCCGGTATCGTCTTCGCGATAGAGGAAATGAGCCGGACCTACGAGTCTCGGGCGAACGGGCTGGTGCTCACGGCCGTCATCCTCTCCGGTCTCGCGGCACTCGGGCTTTCGGGCAGCTACAACTATTTCGGCATGGCATCGGCTGCCCCCGCGGAGCTTCGCGACTGGGGGCTGGTTCTGATCTGTGGCATTGGCGGTGGTGCACTCGGAGCGGCCTTCAGCGGCTTCGCGTTGCACTTCGGCCAGAAGATCCGCCGCTGGGCGCAACCACAGCCGCTGAAGCGCCTGCTGGCACTTGCGGGCATCTGCGGACTGGCGATCGCAGTCATCGGTGTGGCGTCGGGAGGCACGACTTTCGGCACCGGCTACGAGCAGGCACGAGCTGCGGTCGAAGGCAATGCCCTGCCTCTGCTCTTCTTCGTTGAAAAGCTCGCCGCCAGCTTCCTGTCCATGCTGTCAGGTATTCCGGGCGGCATCTTTGCGCCGTCGCTTGCCGTCGGCGCCGGTTTCGGCAGCACCGTCGGCTCCCTGCTCGGAACCAGCATCGCACTGGCGGCCATCCTCGGCATGGCCGGCTATTTCGCGGGCGTCGTGCAGGCCCCGATGACGGCCTTCGTCATCATCCTGGAAATGACCGGCGACCACCAGGCAGTCATCCCGATCATGGCGGTGTCGATGATCGGCTACGTGACGTCGCGGATCCTATCGCGCGAACCCCTCTACCACGGTCTTTCACGGGTCTTTATCGCGTCGGCGATCCGGGCGCGGCGTGTTGTCGAAAGGGAATCGGAGTAGCGTGCCTACACGGACGAGCGACGAACCTACGCAGTTATCTCGTTGACTGGTATGCTACGGCGTGGAAACGCCTCGCGGGCTGTGCTTGATCCGTCCTCCAGCCTCGCGGCGTCGACGACAAAAGGCTGATCATTTCGAAAAGGATTGCGTCGAAGTCTTGCCGTATCGTCATGAGCGCCCCCGTCGAGCAACGGCAGAGGCAAGCTCCGAAACAGCGTCGTGGCACATGCGGTTGGCTTCGCGGACATCAATTAGGAGGAGCACGGAATGAGACGAGCGGCCACTTGTTCATGCGGCCCGCTTTCGATAATCGCCGACGGAGAGCCCGTCAAAATCTCCGTCTGCCATTGCCGGGCCCCGCGCTATCTATCGCGACGCTTGTCACGTGCCCAATCCGCAGGTCGCAGATCGTCTCGCGGGTGCGCGATGCGGCGAACGTACCCGGCGATGACAGGGTCGTCGGTCAAATGCCTCTGGAACTGCACCTCGTCCATTCGGCCGGCGCGATAGGCATTTATGATCTCTTCTTGGGCGGCGGTTAAGGTTGCCTGACCCTCAGGCTCTGGCGAGACGACGCCGAGCTGGGTAGGCAAAGAGCCCGTAGCGCCTTCTTTTTTCTCACTATCGTCCACCGTAACCTCCTCCAAGGCGCGATCGCTCACGGCACCATCAAGCTAGTGCTCTTGATGCATGTCGCGATGGTGCACGAATGGATAACATGGCCGTTAGCCGTTAGTTCCAGCGTCACTCGAGTAGAATTTTCCTCGAGAAGACATTGAATCCGAAATTTCGTGAACGCTGGCGATAGTCCCCACTCGCGGAAAGACTTGAAAATCGTGTTTTACCCAGCGTCGGCTCGGAGTGGGGCCGGCGCGAAGTTGTCACCCAGGTCGGACACCTTCAGCTTGGCCGCCTTGAAGGTTTCGAACTTAAGACCCGTCGTTGCCTCAACGAGGGTCAAGCTGCAACCCGAGTGGACGATCGTTCGCCCCTAAAATCGGTGCGCAGGACTGGTGGCCCTGGCACCCGCGAAAACACTGCCCGGAAACTCGAACAAGTTCAGGCGGATCGTCATCCAGGTGCAGTCGGGATTGACTGCCTACGGTTATTACGCTGGCTTCCTGACCGGCGTCGACGACGAAGATACCGGTCTCGACGACACCTTCTCGAGGACACGTTGAACGGCCCAAGGAATGACTAGGTCGGCGCCATACGGCTATCGAAAACTCTCGATGCCGAACCGGCTGTCCTGCTTGAGCATTTCTGCCGCCTCGGGCTGGAAGGCATCGTCGACAAGCACCGGCCCTATCGCTCGGGCCGAACCGGGGATTGGGTAAAATGCGTCCAGAGCGAGGCCTTCTTCATCGTTGGGTATGAGAGGTCGGCAGCGTCCCCGGCCGGCAACGAGGAACGGAGGGCCGAAGGTCGTGAGCCGATCCAGATCGGCATCGGCCTGCACTATGGGGAAGTCGTTGTCGGCAACACCGGCCACACCCACCGGCTGGAATACACGGTGCTCGGCGACACAGTGAATGTCGCAAGCAGACTTGAGCGTCTTACGAGGGAAACGCAGTCCCATGTGATGGCAAGCAACGACCTCGTGTCGTCGGTTAAACTCCCGCGGGGTGGACGCAACAGACGTAATGCCCGGCCTGTACCCCGACATCTCGCGTCGCGTTCGTGGGCTAACTGCTCCAATTGCGGTATGGTGTCGCGCAACTACAACATGACCATCACGCATGCGTGAAATGTTCAGTGGAGATTTTCAGAACGAACGGGGTATAATCCTCCTTCCAATATGAGAAGGCTTCATGAATGGCTCGCGAGTCTATAGGTGATTTGAATGCGTTTGCGTTGGTCGCACGGGAGCGAAGTTTTACCCGGGCAGCAGCGAAAGTCGGGGTATCTCAGTCGGCGCTCAGCCACACCATCAGACAACTTGAAGCCAGACTCGGCGTACGCTTGCTGACCCGCACAACTCGAGCCGTTTCGCTCACGGAGGCCGGAGAGCGGCTACTCGACGGCATCGGACCTCATCTGGATGAGATCGACGCCCAGGTTGAGGCCTTGAGTGCTCTTCGTGACAAACCAGCTGGCACCATCCGACTTTCGGCAGCCGACTATGCCATCACTCATGTCCTCTGGCCAAAGCTGAGGAAATTCCTGCCCCAGTATCCCGACATCAAGGTCGAACTGATCCTCGACAACGGCCTGACGGACATTGTGAACGAGCGATACGATGCTGGCGTTCGTATGGGAGAGCATCTCGCGAAAGATATGATCTCCGCGCGGATCGGACCGGACTTCAGCTTGGCGGTTGTTGGTTCGCCCTCCTACTTCAAGGAGCATGGCATTCCGTCGCACCCAAAGGACCTAGTGGGGCACACCTGCATCAACTTCCGGCTTCCAAGCTCGGGCGGTCTCTACGTCTGGGAGTTCGAGGAAAACGGGCAGGAAATCAAGATACGGGTGGATGGGCAGCTCGCATTCAATAACATTTTCAACGCGCTTGAGGCTGCGCTTGACGGCTTCGGCATGGCTTACATCCCGCTGGAGATCGTGCAGCCTCTCGTTAATGAGCGAAAACTTGAGCACGTTCTTCAAGAGTTTTCACCCCCGTGGGACGGCTACTACCTCTACTATCCAAGCCGTCGCCAATCCTCTCCGGCATTCGCGGCATTGCTCGATGCATTACGGCATCGAGCTTGACGCCCATCGTCCATCTAAGCTCCCCTGATAGAGGGCGAGTTCCTTAGGCCCGCCCATCTCCAAATTGCCATGAGCGAATGGGTGATAATCGCGGGCACAGTGAAAACCGCGAGCCAGTGTCCGAAGAACGGTGCGACGGAAGCAGTAAAATCCCAGAAATCCAGACTGTAATTGAACGTCAGCTTCGTCCACACACCAAGGGTCTGAAAGCTTGCGAGCCCTTGCAGAAGGAAGGCAGCCCCCAGCGCGAGAAATATGGCCCGCAGTACGGGGTTCGTGGATCTGAGACCCAAGAGGTTCAGCAGGCTGGCCCGCAAACGCTCCCAATGGAGCCCCGCGTGGATACCGGTAACGATCATGACCCAATAGGCCGAGAACCAATGTATTTCTCTTAGGTAGATGGAATCCGGGATAGGCAGCCAGGCAAAGACCGACTTGGATATGACCACGCTCGTGATCAGCAAAACCGCCATGTTCACAATCAGGCTAGTATGCAGGACGACGCGGACCACTCGCCTGGCGTCGTACTTACCACGCGTCAGGTTCCTGAACCAGGCCCGATTGACGTAGATATGCCAACAGAGCAAGCCAAAGAGCACGGTGCCGAAGACCTCATGGGGAACGTTATCCAGCCACCAGTAGGCGAGCGAGAAAAGCAACAACGCGAGCATCAGCGACGGCAGCATCACTCGCTGCAAAAGGAAGCTTTTGACCATGGGGATTAAAGCGCCTCTGTGCGTGATCACTTAAACGAAAGCGCGTCTGTGAAGGTGAACATGAACTGGCGATCCTCGCGCGAGCGGTGGCACGAGTAGCACTGCGCTACATTTTCGTCAGCCTTGATGGACTTGTCAGGCCAGAACCATTGGTAAGCCCAGTCCGAAGAGCCTACGCCCATCTTCTGCGCGACGAGGTAGCGGTGCAGCACGTCACTCTGGTAGTCGACCAGAACCATGTGCGTCCCTGCCGCTACTGGCTGACCAGCCTTAATCGCGGCGAGAGCCTCAGGGTTTGTGAGCATGTGTTCACGCGTCACGCCACGCCGCACCGTCGTATAGTGCACAAGCTGGTCCAAAGGGGGAAATGTGACGGCGTTTTCTGCTGCGGTAGCTGGCGTGATTTCATTGATGGCGGGGCCAGAAAAATAGCCTGCCGCGAAGACAACTGAACCGACGGCGACAGCACAGGCCAAGCCCGCAAAGGTCTGACGTGGCATTCCATAAATCCTTTCGTTGTCGGTCCTCCCCACCGAACGAGATCAAGACGTCAATACCGCTTGCTCCGGTGCGATCCGGAGACGGTCAGACAACAGATAGCAAAGACAATAGACCAGGATTAGAGCCCGCAACCGTTTGACGTTATGAGGTTATTTCATCAATCGGCAGATGATTTCGGACAGCTCGGGCGAGACGGAGAGCGAACAATTTACTTTCGAACGCTCATCGAATAAGCCAGCCACCGTCCGCCGTATAGACTGACCCGTGGACAAAACTCGCCTCACCGCCAGCGAGGAAGAGTGCAACGTTCGCTATCTCGGATGCTTTTGCCATCCTGCCGGCGGGCGCTTGCGGGAATTCGCTGCATGACCGTCAAGTCGGGCTCGGCGTCCAACCCGGCGGCAACGTCACCGCGAACCGCAACGCGATCGCGCGCCCAGTTGCCGACACAGCACCTGTGACCACAGCCCACTTTCCGTGCAGTCGCTGTCGATGATGGACAGACGCTTCAAGCGATCCGACCTCCAATCCGACCTCCATATGATTCTCTTCCTGAAATGGCCGTTAGCTGGCAAGCGAGGCGGGATGCATATCGCTTTCGTTCGAAGTCCAAGTGGAATGAAGACAGTTGGCGTGTCCGCGGCATTGCCCGACACGCCATTCGAAGGTCAGCCGTCGAGCTTGATGTTCAACGAACGGATCAGGGGTTGCCAGGTGGCTTTGTCGCTCTCCCATCGACGAGACATGCTTTCGGGATCGCTTGGAGGCATATCGAGGCCTAGCTCAGCGTACCGGGTCTTCACCAACGGGTCCTGCAACGCCTTGCGAAGTGCCTCGGACAAAGTTGCGACCACGTCGTCTGGCGTGGCCTTAGGTACGATCAGCGAGTGCCACGCCCCTGCGGAGAAGCCCGGCACGCCCTGCTCAGCCATCGTCGGAACATCCGGAAGTACCGTGAGACGTTTTTCAGAGAAAACCGCAATCGCCCGGATTTTCCCATCCTTGATCTGAGAATTGGCCGTCGTGTAATCGATCACGATACTGTCAACTATACCGGCCAAGACGTCGTTCAGCGCCGGGGCCATGCCCTTATACGCAACGTGTTTGAGATGCACGTTGGCGTCGCGGGCAAGACGCTCCATCGCAAGGTGCAGCGGCGTCCCGATACCGGGGCTGGCGTAGAGAAGCGGCTCCGGCGCGCCCTTTGCCTTTTCCAGGTATTCCGCGGCCGTTTTGATCGGCGAGCTGCTGGGAACGCAAAGCAACAGGTTGATGCCGGCATACATGCCCACTGGCCTGAAGTCGCGGTCCGGGTCGTACTGGATTTTGGGATAGACCACCGGATTAATGATCAGCGTCCCATTATCGGCGCTTCCGACGGTATAGCCGTCCGCGGGGGAACTGGCCAATGCCGCCGCCCCAACGGAGCTGCCCGCACCTGGGCGATTGTCGACGACGATCGGCTTCCCCAGCGCTTCTGACATCGGATGGCCAACCAGGCGAGCGACGGTGTCCGTAGCGCCACCCGGTGGAAAGCCGACGATCCACTTGACGGGTTTGTCTGGATAAGCGGCCCATGCTGGGCCCGACACAGCAAGGGTTGCGGCCGTTGCTGCTCCGGTCATCAAGAACCGGCGTCGTGTAATTTCAAAGCTTGGCATGCTATTCTCCTCCCATTGAGATACATGGCTGTTTCGATATCCGGGGACGTGTCCGCCGCCCCCGGGAGAAACCCGCGTCGCGGGCTATGCGGACTTTCGGTGTGCGACATCGATGTTGGAAACGGCAGCCGCGACGATCTCCCGGACGTCACAGATGCTTTCGAGCGCCTTCAGCGAGTTACAAAGCTCGACAATCCTGTCGGCCGACAGTGGTGAGACCGCGGCACGCGCGCAGGAACCAAACTTGTGGAAGAGTTCGTCCCAAGTCATCGGCAATTCGACCGAGCCCGGCACTCTCGACCCAAGACGAGAGACATGGGTCCCGTCTCCGAGAACCACTTCGATCTTTCCATCGGGCAGTTTGGAGGTCCAGTTATAGCTGCTGTCCGGTACCGGAACGACTTTCCTTGCCAAAGCGAGAACAGTTTGGTCTTTCAGCGCTTCGCTCGTGAAGTCCCCGACCTCCATCTGCCCCTTCACCAGTGCAAGCGCGACAAGGAAAGGAAGGCTGAACTTCGCGTCGACAAGCGTGTTCGGAACCTGCCGCTCCGCCAGTGGGGAGCACATCCTCTGCTGGAAGTCACCGACATAGACTTTCACCCGGGCAACCTGATCCAAGTCGACGCTGTTTTCCTTCATCAACTCGATTGCCGCGTGAATGTAGGTATGAGCGTTCCCGACGGCCGGCCAATATTTGTAGGTCATCCCTCCACTGAGGAATTCCTTGCCGAGGTTGGCGACCATCTTGTCGCGATCGTACTCTCCCTTGAAGTAGACCTTGAAGACCCCCGCCTCGCCTTCGAAGAGGTTGCGGATGCCGGTCATCCCGCGTGCCGCAAGCCTGACGGCGTTGACGCTGGCCTGCGAGCTGAACCCGGCGTACATGCCCCTGAGGTCACTCCCGAGCCCGAAAATCTGCTCCATCGTGCCGCTGGACTGCAGGCTGGCGATCCCGAGCGCGTTGGCGAGCTGTGTCGGGTCGAGCTTGAAGATCGAGCCGCCCGCCGCGGTCGCCGAGAAGCAGCCGACGACAGTCGAGAGGTTCCAGTCCATATGCCAGCCGACATTGCAGCGAAGGCGAATGAAAATCTCCTGTCCGATGGCGACTGCCGTGATCAGCTCCTCTCCGGTCACACCCTCGCGCAGTTCCGCCAATGCGAGCACCGTCGGAATGATCGAGCTGTCGGCGTGCGCTCCCCATGGCGTCTGACTGTCAAAGTCGAGGCCGTGCGCGAGCGCGCCATTGGCGAAAGCCGCAGCGCCGGCCGGAACCCGGTCGCCAAAGCCCAAAACGGTCGCCTCGCCCTTGCCGCCGCTCTCTTGCACCAGTTCGACGATCGGCCTGACCGCAGGTTCCGTCCCACTCGCAGCAAGCATGACCCCGATCGTATCCAGGACACTCTTCTTCGCGGCTTCGACCGCTGTCGGCGGCAGATCGGCGAACCTGGTGTTTGCCGCGAATTCGGCAAGCTCCTGTGAAAGGTCGGCAGTGATGGTC
This sequence comes from Rhizobium brockwellii, assembly GCF_000769405.2. Lineage (NCBI taxonomy): Bacteria > Pseudomonadati > Pseudomonadota > Alphaproteobacteria > Hyphomicrobiales > Rhizobiaceae > Rhizobium > Rhizobium brockwellii. The sequence goes on along the minus strand of NZ_CP053440.1, from coordinate 499,362 downwards.
ATTTCAAAGTCATCCTCGTTTTGATTTCAAATTGCCGGTCAACCGGCGAACCGGGTCTCGGGAAGTCCTTTGACCCCGAGACCATGAATGGCGAACAGGCCCCCGGCACCGTGTTCCTTGGGCGGGATGCCGCGCATCGGGCGTCCCATGCTGGTGAAATAAAGAATGTCCAGGTCGGGGCCGCCGAACATGATGCTCGTCACGTTGCGCACCGGCACGTCGACTACCCGGTCGATGATCCCATCCGGCCTGTATCGGACGATCCGGCCCCCAAGGACCTTTGCGTTCCAAATGAAGCCGTCGGTGTCGACGGTCGCGCCGTCTACCGTGCTTACGTAGCCCGCGTCGGATACAAAGAGACGCTTGTCGCTGACGTCACCCGTTTCAAGATCGTAGTTGTACGCCCAGATGGCCTTGTGCTCGGAGTCACCGCAGTAGAACGTCCGGCTGTTCGGGCTCCAGCACGGTGCATTGAAGCAGATGAACCCCGTGTCCACCTGAGTTACGCGAAGGTCGGGGTCCAAGCGGTACAGCGACCCGTTCCTGGAGGGGTTTCTGGGTATGGTCACATCAAGCGGATGGAAGTCGTAGCCCATGCACCCCGCGAAAAACCTGCCTCGTCGATCGACCTTGCCGTCGTTGAACCTGTAGTCGGGTTGGTCGGCCAGCGGATTTCCAACGTACTCGATCCGCTGGGAATTGAACTCGTAGAGGGCGAACCCGCTTGCCAGCGCCAGCACAGCGCCTCCGTTTTCACGGAGGGCCATGGAACCGATGTACGTCGGCACATAGAAAGTGCGAACGTCGCTTCCGTCTTCACGACAGGACCATATCTCCCCTGCCGTGCTGTCCACCCAGTACAAGCGCTGTTCGCGGACGTCCCAAACCGGGCCTTCGCCGAGATTGTTTTTGCAGTCCACTAAAAGTCGAATTTCGGCCAACGCATCCTCCCTCGTTGGTCAGCACCAACAGATCAAAGGCAAGCGGTCTGGCCTCCGTCGACCGAGACAATCGCGCCGGTCATGAAGCTTGCATCCTTGGTCAGAAGGAAGACGATGACAGCCGCAATTTCCTCGGGCTCTCCCATTCTGCCGATCGGATGCTTGGCATTGACCCGCTCCACGGCAGCCGGATCCTGCAGCATGTATTCGGTGAACGGTGTTTTAGTCATGCCCGGCGCTACCGCGTTCACGCGAATGCCAAGCGGCCCGAGTTCAGGCGACATCGATTTCGTGATGCCGGACACCGCGAACTTGGAGGCCACGTAAGGTAGCCTGTTCGCAACGCCCATCACACCCGCGCCAGAGGAGATGTTCACGATCGCGCGGTCACCGGTATCGTCTTTCACGGCTTGCACGAAGGCTTGGCAGAGGTTGATCGTGCCCTCGAGGTTAACCGCCATGACGCGACCGAAGCTCTCCGGTTCGACATCCACGATGCTGCCGACGCCCTTGATGCCAGCACAATTGACCAGGCCGTGTAGCGCCCCGTGGCGTTTGCGCACATCCGCAACCGTCTCGATGGACGCAGAATGGTCGCAGACATCCAGTGCGAGGCCTTCCACTCTCGTCCGGTCGCCGATCTCCTGGACAACCTTAGAGACACCCTCCTCCGTGACGTCAACGGCAATCACGGTCGCGCCTTCGGCGTGCAGCCGCTTAACGGTAGCCGCGCCAATGCCGCTGCCTGCTCCCGTCACCAAGACTACTTTGCCCTCAAATCTCTGCATGCCTGCTCCTCCATGGCGGCCACCCCAGCCGGGGAAAGCTCGTATAATTTTGTATATGAAATAGGCTTTCATATGTTGAAGATGCCGTCAACGTTTTATTTGCGCAATGCGGTTTCAAATACAAAAGGGCCCGGCAATCTGCCGAGCCCTCCAAAAGTGCCTTGTTCAAGGAGACTACCGATCGACGGCTGCTCCCGCGCCCATCCTTTTCGAGAGGTCCCGACAGGTCTCAAGGAGCGCGTTACGCGCCTCGGGCACCGGCACGTGCGATGCGCTGTTTAGCCGGTGTATGAATGGCGTGGTAATCGCGGCGACAGCCTTGCCGGTGTAGTCGAAAATAGGTGCGGATAAGTTCGTCACACCGGCGAGCGTAAGTGACGGGCCCTCGCAATAACCCACATCGCGCACCCCGGGAAGATCGGCCAGAAACCTGTCGCGGCGCTCTCCGGCTTCCGTTCCGGCCAAAGTGAGCAGGTGCTCCAAAGCCGCGTCATCCATGAACGCAGCCAGCACGCGGCCTGATGCCGAATCGAAAATCGGGATTTGCGCCCCGAGCCGAACGGAATTCAGGTTGTTGTCGGGGCAGTCCACCTGGGCGACGACCAACAGCCGCCCACCCTGCAAAATACACAGGTGGATGGATTGGTTGATCCGGTTTGCCAGCTTCTGCATCGCGTCGCCTGCAATCGCGGTTAGCCGGCGGATCGGAGGATGGCGGTGGGCGACTTCGAACAACTTTGTTGTCAACTGGTAGCGGTCATCTCCGCTAAGCTCGACGTAGCCCCGCTGGCTGAGCACCACAAGCATGCGGAAGATTTCGGACGTCGTTCGGCCGAGCATCTTTCCGATCTCGACCTGGGTAAGTCCATCGCTGGCGGATGCCAGTAGCTCCAAAATGTCGAGGCCTTTCGTGAGCGCCGGCGCGCGATATTTCTCGTCTTCGGCGGACATGTCGGTCACTGTCACTTCATCCTCGATTAGCTGCGCGTTTCAACCACATTCCATCAGATAGCGATTTCATCGGCTCACGATAAGCGTCTAAATGGCAAGCGCGCCACCCCAAAAATACACCATCCCGTGGGACCGCAAAGCTCAGACGTGGGGGGATTCGACACGGTCACCCCGGCCCCCAGCATATAACACGCGCTTATAACCTTTGGCGTTAGATCGGGTTTTCGGCTTTACAGAGTCGGCTCGACGGGTTCGATTAAGCGCGTCGCAGGCCACTATCGGCAGTTTGCGCTGGAGCCCGACGGGAGGTCGGGCGGTGCTGATCGCGGCACGGATGTTTACCAGGGGGAGAATTCCATGATTACGAGACGAAACGTTTTGCTCGGTACGACTGCAGCTATTTCAGCAGGACTGTTGACGCGGGTATCGGATGCCCGCGCAGCCGAGTGGCCGGTACGACCTATCACCATCAACATCGGGAACGCGCCTGGCGGGGATGATGACACGCTCAGCCGCTTCCTGGCGCAGACAGCGAGCGAGGAACTCGGACAGCCTGTTGTGATCGAAAATCGTGCAGGCGGCTCAACGACTGTGGCAGGAAGTGCTGTCGCCGGAGCCAAGCCAGACGGATACAACATCCTCTGCCTGATCACTGCCGGACTGGTTCAGACCGTCCTCAGAGATAACCTCCAGTACGGCCTCGATGACTTTGTACCGATTGTCGAAATCGGCGGCTACCCGCTGGCGCTCATCGTCTCCGCCAAGGCAGGAATCACGAGCATCGACGAGTTGATGGCTGTGGCCAAGTCACCCGATGGCGTGACATTTGCCAGCGGTGGCGTAGGCACCGTGGGTCACCTGACATCCACGATGTTCCTCAAGGAGGCCGGGGGCAAAGGTGTCCACGTCTCCTACAAGAACAATCCCGAGGGCATTCAGGCTCTCGCAGGCGGCTTCACCCAAATGATCTTCGCGTCGGCTCGAGAGGCCGCGTTGCTCAAGGATGATCCCAACGTACGAGTCTTGGCGGTCACTTCCCCTGCCCGAACAACCAACTTGCCGAACGTCCCAACGACGGCGGAGATCGGCTATCCGCAGGTCAACTCGCGCGTCTGGTACAGCTATGCCGCCCCAAAGGGGGTTCCCGACGAAGTGGTGACGAAGTTCTCCGCGGCGATCGTGAAGGGCGTCAAGGACCCCAAGTTCCAGGAGCGCTTCACGCCGCTGTCTTTCCAGACCGACATCAAGACCGGCGACGAACTCACGGCTTTCCTGAAGGCCGAGCAGGACAAATTTCGCAAGGTCATTACGGAAAACAACATTCGACTGAACAACTGAGCTGGCGGCAATGGCCGCCAGCAAATGAACGGCGGACGGGTGCGGACCGCTGTGCAATCGCCGATGGGACCCGTTTTCGCTGCGGGCTCCCATCGGCGAAACGCAATTCGCTGCCCAGCAAGACGAATTCAAGGAGTGAAGATGCGCAGCTACCAACTTTTCATTGACGGGCAGTTCACCGACGGAGAACGCGGAGAGCATATCGAAACTCTGGACCCCTATCATGGCAAGCCGTGGGCTGAATTGGCTCGAGCGACGCGGGGAGACGTGGACCGCGCGGTAAAGGCGGCCCGCGAAGCGCTCGACAACGGCCCCTGGTCAAAGCTGACAGCGACTGCACGCGGCAGGATCATGCGGAAGATCGGCGATCTCATCACGCGTGATGCCGATCGGATTGCCGAGATCGAAGCTCGGGACAACGGCAAACTGCTCGCCGAAGTCCGTGGCCAGCTTAACGGCGTGGCCGAGTGCTGGTACTACTACGCTGGTCTCGCCGACAAGATCGAAGGCGCATGGATACCTGTCGAGAAGCCAGACACCATGGCGTTCACGATGCGCGAACCCATCGGCGTGGTAGCCGCCCTAACCGCCTGGAATTCACCGATCTGGTTTGCCACCGTAAAATGCGCGCCTGCCCTGGCGGCCGGCTGCACCGTCGTCGTGAAGCCGTCCGAATTCGCCTCGGCCAGCACGCTGGAACTTGCAGCGATCGTCAAGGAAGCCGGGATGCCAGACGGGGCGTTCAACGTTGTCACGGGCTATGGACATGATGCAGGCGCGGCACTTGTCGAACATCCCGATGTCGCGATGATAACCTTCACGGGCTCCGATTTGACCGGAGCGAAAATCTACGAGACCGCTGCCAAGCAGATGAAGCGAGTCGCGCTTGAGCTGGGCGGCAAGTCACCCAACATCGTATTCGAAGACGCCGATCTCGACCTGGCTGCGGCGGGCGTCGTGTCCGGCATCTTCGGTGCAGCTGGACAGATGTGCACCGCCGGCTCCCGCCTACTGGTCCAGAAGTCGATCAAGGACGTTTTCACGACCAAACTCGTGGATCTCGCTCGGTACATCAGGATGGGCGATCCGATGGACCCGAACACCAACGTCGGTCCGATTTCGACACCTCCGCAGTTTCAAAAAGTCCTGGATTACATAGAGATCGCCCGCAAAGACGGCGCGCGATGCATCCTCGGCGGCAACAGAGCCACCGGTGCGGGCCTGAGTGCTGGCCAGTTCGTGGAGCCGACCATCTTCTCCGACGTCACCAACGACATGAGGATCGCACAGGAGGAGGTCTTCGGCCCTGTCCTGTCCATCATCGAGTTCGATACCGAAGAAGATGCCACAAGGATCGGCAACGACATCGCCTATGGCCTCGTCGCTGGCGTGTGGACGCAGAACATCGGCCGCGCGATGCGCATGACGAAGGCCCTCAAGGTAGGAACCGTCTGGGTGAATACCTACCGTGCCTACAGCTTCATGATGCCGTTCGGCGGAACCAAGAAATCCGGCCTTGGGCGAGAGAACGGGATCGAGGCGATCAACGAATATCTCGAGACCAAGAGCGTCTTCCTGTCCACGGCGACCGAAGGCCCAACCAATCCCTTCATCATGCGGTGATGGCCCGTTTCCACGCGCGAAGCGCAGACTGCACCAAGCGAACTTAATACAAGAAAGTAAACCGCAATGAGCGTGTCACCCCTTTCAACCTCGGCACATACCACAGGCCAATCCGTAAGACTGGCCGGCCGAAGGATTATTGTCACGGGAGCTGCCTCGGGTATCGGCCGCACCACAGCCGCCCTGTTTGCGGCGGAAGGCGCGAAAGTCACTCTCTTCGACCGAAACACCGACGCGGTTCAAAAGGTCGCCGAGGAGATTGCTGCCGGCTTCTGCAGCGTCGACATCACTAATGAACCTGACGTTGCACGGGCCGTCGAAAAGGCCGCGTCCGAGATGGATGGCATCGATGGAGTGATCAATGCGGCAGGTATCATGTCCAAGGGGCTTGCTACCGAGGTGCCGGCCGACGATTGGCGTCGGATCATCGAAGTCAATCTGACCGGCACATACATCGTCGCGCGCTGCTGCATTCCGTTCCTGCAGTTGCACGAGCACTCCACGATCGTGAACATCGCCTCGGCTCAGGGACTTCTGCCGAACGCACCCGGCCACACGGCCTACGCGGCATCCAAGGGCGGCGTGGTAAACCTGACCCGCGCGCTTGCTGCGGAACTCGCTCCGAAGATCAGGGTCAACAGCATCGCACCCGGTATGGTGGACACGCCAATGGCGGATGGCTACCGCGCCAATGTGGGCAACTACGCGCTCAAGCGGTTGGCCGATCCAGAAGAAATTGCGCGAGCGCTTCTGTTCCTTACGTCATCGGAATCCTCCTACGTCACGGGCGCAGCGCTAGCGGTCGATGGCGGCCGTTCCTTCCACTGAAAACAAAACCGGGGAACACTCAAATGCAAAACGATCAACCAGTTCCGTCTCCACGCCGTCCGCTGGGAGCGAAAGATGTGACGGCCGGGGTGTTCCTGGTCGCCGTCGCTCTAGCCGGGCTCTACTATAATCAGGACTACGAAATCGGTTCGGCCGCCCAAATGGGGGCCGGCTACATGCCGATGCTTGTCTTCGGTTTGCTGGGCCTGCTCGGCGCAGCGGTTGCCATTCTCGGCATCAAAGGCGAGCACGATCCCCTGGAAAGTTGGGCTTGGAGGGAGATGGTCCTGATCCTTGGCGCGATGGCGGCATTCGGCGTCCTGATCGAGCGTGTCGGGATGGCCGTCTCGGTCGCGGTCGTCGTCGTGATCAGTGGCCTCGCTGACAGGGAGCAGACCATCCGGGGGATCGCCGGTCTGACTTTGGCGCTCGTTGCGATCTGTTGGGCAGTATTCACTCTCGGGCTTGGCTTGAACGTGTCGTTCCTGCCTCCCGCCCTCACCCAGTTCTGAGCGAGAAAGCCATGATCGAGAACCTCGCCCTCGGCCTTTCGGTCGCGATGACTTTTCACAACCTCGGATTCGCCTTCATCGGTTGCATGATCGGAACGGCAATCGGGGTCCTTCCCGGTATCGGTCCGCTCGCGACCATCGCCCTCCTGCTCCCGCTGACCTTTGCATTGGACCCGATTACAGCGCTGATCATGCTTTCCGGCATCTACTACGGCGCTCAGTACGGCGGGTCCACGTCGGCGATCCTCTTGAACCTGCCAGGCGAAGTCACGGCTGTCGTGACGACACTGGAGGGTCACAAGATGGCGAAACGGGGCCGAGCTGGCGCGGCCTTGGCCACAGCGGCGATAGGATCGTTTTTCGCTGGAACCGTGGCCACGCTGGTAGTCGCCGCTTCCGGCCCCCTACTGACGAACCTCGCGCTCTCTTTTGGCCCGGCAGAGTATTTCTCACTGATCCTCCTTGGCCTGATCATCGCAACGGTGCTCGCCCAAGGTAGCATCTTCAAGTCGATCGCCATGCTCGTGCTCGGGGTGGCGCTCGGCCTCGTCGGCACAGACGTCCAGAGCGGCCAGGTCCGGTTTTCGTTCGGCTTTTTCGAACTTTTCGAGGGCATCGACTTCGTAGCCGTGGCAATGGGGATATTCGGTGTCGCCGAAATCATCCGCAATCTTGAACACCCGGAAAACCGGAGCGGGACGGTCGCCAAGGTGGGGAGCTTGATGCTGACCAAGGAAGAATTCAAGCGGGCAACGCCGTCGGTGATCCGCGGCACCATCGTGGGATCAATTCTTGGCATCCTCCCCGGTGGCGGATTGGCGCTGTCAACCTTTGCCTCATACATGCTCGAGAGGAAGGTCTCGAAATACGGCCACGAGTTCGGCACCGGAGCAATCGAGGGTGTCGCCGGCCCTGAAAGCGCGAACAACGCTGCTTCACAGACCTCGTTCATTCCGATGCTCACCCTCGGCATCCCTGCAAATGCAGTTATGGCTCTCATGATCGGCGGCCTGATGATCCACGGTATTCAGCCCGGCCCTGGCGTGATCCAGGCCCAGCCCGCTTTGTTCTGGGGTCTGATTGTCAGCATGTGGATCGGGAACCTGATGTTGCTTGTGATCAATCTGCCATTGATCGGGATGTGGGTGTCGCTCCTGAGGCTTCCATACAAGTACCTGTATCCGGCGATCCTCGTGTTCTGCGCAATCGGCGTCTACTCGGTAAACTATTCGCCGTTCAATGTGTTTGAGACGGTTCTGTTCGGCTTTCTGGGATACCTGTTTTTCAAGCTCGCGCTTGAGCCGGCACCGTTGCTTATCGGCTTCGTCCTGGGACCAATGCTGGAAGAGTATCTGAGGCGGGCCATGGTCGTATCCCGCGGCAGCGCTTGGGTCTTCGTAGAGCGTCCTGTCAGCGCCGTGCTCCTCGCGATCGCGGCCCTCGCTCTCGGCGCAATGCTTCTTCCTTCGATCCGCCGGAAGAAGGACCAAGCGCTCGAAGAGTAGCAACACTTACCCTCGATCAATCAGAAGCACGGAACTCACCGGGATATCCAGCGCAAAGCTACGAATTTGACGGCTTGCTTGCTGCATAGCGAAGGTTGACCATCCCGTGACCGAGCTGCTGGCATTCAATCAAGGAGAGTTCCACCTTGCCAGCTAGGCCATCGGTGCCGAACTCCACCACGCTGTCGGTGCCGGACCGTGCTTCCAAGGCCGGCGCAACGATGAAGTTGAGTTCATCCAACAATCCACTGGCCAGCAATGCACCGTTGGTCGCCGCGCCGCCTTCAAGCACGATCCGTTCGATACCAAGCTCCCGATTCACGACAGCCAGCAATTCCCCGACGTCAAAATCGGCAGTCTCGGCGACGACGTACGAGACGCCGTCTGCCGCCAACTCAGCAAGATAGCTGTCAGGAACATCGTGCCCGAGTAGCGCAATGATGTGATCGCCGAAGAGGTCCGGTCCTCTGTAGTGAACAGCGCCCGATCGGTCGATCGCGATCCCAAAGCTCTTCGCCTCGCGGTTTGCGAAATGGGTAGGCCTGGCCACCTTTTGCGAACCTTCAGGTGCGTGGGGAGCACCTTTCGCCATCTCCGCCATGGTCGCGCGACCCACCATCCATGCTTGGCACCGAAGTTCCTCGCGCACCTTGTCGCAGATTTTCGAAAAGTCGGAACGGTCTCCGTCCGGTGACTTGGTCCATCGACTTGGATGAAGGCTTCCATCCGGTGACGTCAGCATCAAACATGCGATAAAAGGTTTCACGAGCGATACCTGCTTCTTCGATTTCGATCGGACGGATTTGGAGTTCAGCGTCTGCCAGTCTCAGATGGCGCAATATCCTACGCCACCAAGAGAATAAGTCCGTCAATCGACTTCTTGGCATCACCATAGAACATCCGGGTAATCTCCCTAAAAATAGGGGGTTTTCGATCCCGGAGTATGCCGTCCCCTGCCCGCGTTTCTTGCAAGATCGCGACGTAGGCGCGAAGCCGGCCGTGACAGCGCCCTTAATCGAACACGAACACGCCCTTGCCGATTTTCCGCTGCTCGAAGAGAGCGTAGGCCTCGACGGCCTGATCAAGCTGGAACTCGTGTGTAAAGAGCGCGTCCACGTCTATACCGCGTTCGGCGACGAAGCCCGCGCACTCATCCTGAAGGTTCTTGTTGAAGGTGAGCGAGCCCACGAGGTTTTTCTGATTGGTGATGAGTTCGTCGCACTCAAACTGCATCAAGCCATGGACCCCTACCAGGCAGGTAGTTCCCCACCGCTTGATAGCCTGAAGGGCCTGCTGGCGCGCCACCGAGTTGGAACTACATTCGATCGCCTTGTCTGCTCCCAGGCCACCTTTCGTGAGGTCGCGTATTGCTTTCACGGGATCATCTTTCATCGGGTTTATGACGAAGTCCGCCCCGAAATCTTTGGCCATTTGCAGGCGTTCTTCACCGACGTCGAGGGCGATGACGCGCGCACCGAAGGCCTTGGCGAAGACGGTGCAACTCAGGCCCACCGGCCCCTGTCCGAAGATCGCGATCGTCTCGTCCGCAAGCAAATTGACCCTTTTCAAAGCGGCGTAAGCCGTTCCGCTGCCACATCCGACGGCTGCTCCCGCGTTGAATGAAAGCCGCCCCGGAAGCTTGATGAGCGTGTGAGCCGGCACCTTCATGAAAGGAGCGTGCGCCCCATGGCCATTCCCGCCGAACGCGATCCGGGTGTTGTCGCAGTTCTGCATCCAACCGGTGCGGCAGTTCGGGCACGTGCGGCATCCGTCATAGTGATATACCATGACCCGATCACCGACCCGCGCTTCCCATGGACGAACAGCGGAACCGACTTCTTCGATGATGCCGCAGGGCTCATGCCCTTCGATGACGATTTGATCCTCGCGCCTCTTGGGCTCGTTGAGGTGGTTCAGGTCGCTACCGCACATTCCGGAGGCCTTGATCCTTACGATAACCTCATCAGGACCGGGAAGTGGATCGGGATAGTCCCGAAACTCCATCTTCCCCTCGCCTAGAAACACGAGACCCTTCATAATCTTTCCTCCACCTCAATGGTTCGGGCCTGGCCCGCCCATTTACCCCGCTGCGCGCCTGGAACGCAGTTGCTGCTCGCAAATCTCGCGCATCAGCACAATAACGATAAGGGGCGAAAGCGGCTCAGGCCGCGTGGCTTATAGCTCGGGATTATAACCCGTCATAGCGCTGAGGCTGCAGTCTAGTCTCTATCAGAGAAGCGCTAAGCCAATGCTTTAGGGCCTATCCGGCGCGATCTGCCGTTATAACCTTACATTATACCATCTAGGTCGCCCCACTGTTTTGAGCAGTTCTAGCGTGTTACCCAATTTAATCAGGAGGCACGAGACGCCGGCCATTTGGGAGCAAAGGCCGCGCTCGCAAAGCCCAACAGATTACTTGGCAATACTAGCTGTTTGGCCAGGTGGAAATACCGGAGACCGATGCCGGAGACCCACGTCTTCAGACGCTGGGATCGGAGGAGCAACATGCATGAGGGAGGTTTCCATGCACGCTACGCAGAATAGATACCGCACACACTCCAGGTCCGTATCAGGCTCGATTTTCCGGTCGTCAGCTTTGACGCTAACAACCCTGCTCTTCGCCGGTTCCGCAATGGCGAAAGACCTGACCTTCGGCTACGTTCCGGCGAGCCTCGAATATCCCTACAACGTCATGACGGCCAAGGGCTTCGAGGAGGCCGCCAAAGAAAAGGGCGTTAAAACAGTCGTCATTGACCCGCGCGGCAGCGTAGAAAAGCAGGGGAACTCCCTCGACGATCTGCTATCTCAGAAGGTCGATGCAATTGGTTTCCTCCCGCTCGACTCCGTCGTCGCGGAAGGGTTTGTTGACAAGGTCAGCGACGCAAAGGTGCCAATCGTAGCTATCGCTTTACAGGTCGGCGATTCAGCGAAGCGTCAACTGAAAGACCCCTACCCAGGCCTATCGGCCCTGGTTGCAACGGACAACTATCAGTCCGGAGTTGTTGCTGGCGAGATGGCAGCTGGTCTGTTGCCAAAGGACAAGACAGCTAAAATTGGCATCGTCATGGGTGATCCGGCCTACACGATCGTCAAGCTCGATACCGACGGTTTCAAAGCCGCACTGGACAAGGCTGGGGCGAAATACACCATCGTTGCGGAGCAGCCGACGAACTGGACACCTGATGAAGGCGAAGCCGTTTGCCAGAACTTCCTGACGGCTCATCCTGACATCGACTTGATTTACAGCCATGCCGACGACATGGCGATCGGATGTGCACGCGCAATCGATGCATCAGCCTCGAAGCCGAAGCTAATCGCGACCGGCGGTGGATCTAAACTCGGCCACGACGCAATCCTTGCCGGGGAAATGTATGGGTCGGTCTGCACGAGACCTCAACTTCTCGGCAAGCTGATGTTTGATGCCCTCTACGAGGCTGCGACAAAGCCGGAAACTCCCAAAGGTCGCTTCGTGACTTACGACATGCCTCCGATCACCAAGGAAACCATCGACTCCTGCCCTGAGCAGTGGTGAGATCTTTCGATTGATGAATGGGAGGTGTCCTTTGCAACACGAAAACCCGATCATGCAATTACGTGGTGTTGTTAAGGGATTTCCCAATGGCACACTCGCCCTGCGCGGTGTCGATCTCGACATCGAGCAGGGCAAAGTCCACGGCCTGCTTGGCGCGAATGGCGCTGGCAAATCCACGCTGATCAAAATCCTGTCCGGCGCGTATTGGGCCACGCTGGGCGACATAATCTGGCGAGGTGAGCCAGTGAAATGGGATAGCCCCAAGGCAGCCAACGACATGGGGGTTGCCACCGTTCACCAACACATTCCCTTGGTCCCGACACTCTCCGTTATCGAGAATATCTTCCTCGGCAACCGCGGTCTCTGGCGTCTCTCCACGGGCATCCGCCGGGAATACGAGACCCTGTGCGAACGCATTGGCTATCGTCTCGATCCCGATGCGCTGGTGGGTGATCTCTCCATCGGCGAGCGCCAAATGGTGTCCATCATGACAGCTGTGGGGACCGGAGCCGATCTGATCGTCATGGATGAGCCTACGGCCTCCTTGGCAGCGGACGAGCGTGAGCTGGTTTACGCCACCGTACGGCGGCTCTCAAAGGGGGAAAACAAAGCGATCTTGTTCGTCAGCCACTTCTTGGATGAAGTGATGGCGCTGACTGACCAAGTTACTGTCTTGCGAGACGGAACGGCCGTCCTCCGTGCCAACACTGCGGACCTGGACGAAGACCGTATTGCCGAAGCCATTGTCGGAAAGCAGATTGTCGCCCTCGAGCGACAAGCGCAAGAACGGACACCAACCATTGGAACGGCGCGTCTGCAGTTGCAGAACCTGGCCTCCAAGGGTCGCTTTGGCCCTATTTCGCTGGATGTCGCTCGTGGAGAGGTCTTAGGCGTTGCCGGGCTTCTGGGCTCTGGCCGGAGCGACTTCCTCCACGCGATCTATGGCTCCGACCGAAACGCTACCGGGACAGTGCTGCTCGACGGATTGGCGGTTGCGCGCAACACCGGAGCGGCCGTGAAGGCGGGGATGGGTATGGTCCCGGAAGACCGAATGGCTCAGGGCTTAGTCCCGGAGTTCGAGATTTGGCGAAACACCACATTGCCAGCACTGGGCGGCGTCTCTGTTCTGAATTCAATGCCAGTCGAGGAACGCGAGCGCGAACGCGGTTGGGAAGCGATCCGCACTCTATCGATCAAGGCAAGTTCGCCCGACATCCTTGTGAAGGACCTCAGCGGTGGTAATGCGCAGAAGGTTACCATCGCCAAGTGGCTCTATAGCAACGTGAAGCTATTCCTGCTTGACGAGCCCACGGCCGGCATCGACATCGGAGCAAAGACTGACATCCTGCGTCTTGTTCGCAAACTGGCCAGCGAAGGTCAGTCAGTCATCATAGTCTCTTCCGAATTCGAAGAGCTGCTCGCGGTCTCGGATCGCATCATCGTTCTGCGGGACGGTCATTGCGTAGCGGTTCGCAGTGCCCATGAAACATCCGAACACGAATTGCTTCTGCTTGCCGGCGGGCAGGCTGCTTCCCTTGAAGCGGCCGTCCACTAACCGGCATCGTTGAGAAAGCGAGAGAACGCCATGAATACAATTACCCAAAGCCCGGTCGAGAAAATCCCGGAAGCTCCCCAAATCAACTACGCTGCGCCGGCCACCAACTGGCGTCGCCTGTTCGGTCTGAGAGAGCGTGGCGTCTATTACGCCCTGCTGCTGTTGATTGCCGTGATAACGCTACTCACGAGTTACCTCGGTCAGTCAAACTACCTGAGTGTTTTGAACCTCTCGAACGTGGTCTATCAGTCATCGTTGATGGCCATCATGGCGGTCGCTATGACCGTCGTGCTCATCAGCGGAAACTTCGACCTCTCTGTCGCTTCGGTCGCGGCGCTAGCTGCCGTGATCCTGATCGGCAATGCTGACGCGATTGGTTTCATTCCAGCTGCGGCCCTTGCTATGGCAGTGGCTATGGCAATCGGCCTGATCAATGGATCGATCGTCCAGTTCCTGGGCATTAACGCCTTCATCGTCACCCTGGGCACGATGACTGCCGTACGCGGTCTCGTTCTGATCTACACAGACGGTCGCTCGCTGTCTGCGTCGGACCCCGACGTCATCGCAACAATGAAGGCCTTCGAGGGCGGTCGCCACGATGGTTTCTGGCTGATTGTCGCGGGCGGCGTCTTACTGCTGGCTTTGGGAGCTATCGGCCTGGCGAGGACGCTGAGCAACAAAGCCCCAATGCGCCCCTCCTCTATCGGGATGACGATTGGCGGCATCGCGCTTCTTCTGCTCGCTTGGGCGTCGGGCGGTGAGCTGACTCTGCGCAATCCGGTAATCTACCTCGCCATCTTCACCACGATTGTCTGGTTCACGTTGACCTTCACAATGGTGGGACGCCGCGTATACGCCGTCGGCGGCAACTCCGAAGCAGCCAGGCTTTCCGGCATCAATGTGCTTCTCTACAAGCTGATGGCCTTCGTCTTCTGCAGCGGAGCAGCAGGGTTCGCCGGCATCCTTTTCGCCAGCCGGCTGCGCTCCATCAATCCCGCTGGCCTCCAAGGCGCTGAGCTTACAGTTATAGCGGCGGCCATCCTCGGTGGGACGTCCCTGTTCGGCGGCGCGGGCAGCGTGATCAAAACCCTTGCGGGCGCGCTCCTCCTGTTCTCCCTCACGAATGGCTTCAACATCTTGAACCTTGGCGCGAACTGGCAGGGCCTGATCGAGGGCATTGTCGTGGTCGTAGCCGCCGCGATCTACACGGTCGGTGGGAACAAGTCGAAGTCAAAGACCGGCGGCTGACCTGACATACGTTCAGACCGCCCGGTCCACTGACGGACGGTCTTTTCTTCAATATCTGAACACTGGAGTGCATTTCGTGACCGATATTCCAAGAGTAGACTACGCCGGCAAGGTTGCCTTCGTGACCGGAGCCGGAAGCGGCGTCGGAAGGGCTACGGCTCTGGCATTCGCCAAGGCTGGTGCTTCGGTTGCCGCCGTCGATATCAACGAAGTCGGCCTGAATGAGACCGCTGCCATCATCCGTGACGCAGGCGGAAAAGTCCTCCCGATCACATGCGATGTCACCAAGGGTGACCAGGTGAAGGGCGCAATCGACAAGACGGTGGAGACGTTCGGACGACTGGATGCGGCCCACAACAACGCCGGTATCGAACAGCCGGCGCAACCGATCGGCGACATTTCAGAGGAGCTTTGGGACCGCGTCATCGCGGTGAACCTCAAGAGCGTGTTCCTCTGCATGAAGTACCAGATCGAAATCATGCTGAAGCAAGGCAGCGGGGCCATCGTAAACACGGCGTCGGGTGCCGGTGTCCTCGCTATCAGAAACCAATCCAGCTACTGCGCATCGAAGTTTGGCGTGGTCGCGGCTAGCAAGGTGGCAGCACTAGAGTATGCCGACAAAGGCATCCGAGTGAACGCCATTTGCCCTGGCATCATCGATACCCCCATGATCTCCCGTTACACCAATGACACGGACGAAGGCCGCGCCTTTATGATTGCCCAGGAGCCTATAGGTCGAATGGGTCGTCCCGAGGAAATCGCGGGTACGGTGCTTTGGCTTTGCTCCGAGGCGGGCGGGTTTGTCACGGGTCACGCCATGATCGTTGACGGCGGTCAGACAGCGGGCATCTGAAGCGCGACGAGAACGCTGGTCAGGCGAGGCACCTGACCAATTCGGCTGCATCATCGAGCGTTTCCAATCGTTCGGCGAGGGCCACGGCTCTCGCCGAAATTGCTTCCGGGACCGGATCTTTCGCAACGGACGCGCATTCGAAAAACTTCACACAGACATCCTCCCAGCTCATCGGATTGTCCGCGTTGCCGGGAACACGACGCCCTTCCTCGATCCACCGGCCGCCCCCACCGGTGGTTATTTCCACGCGCCCTGGCGGCAGCTCCAGCTTCCAATCCAGTGTGGAATCTCGCACCAAGGTCATCTTCTGGCCCACTGACAGCACTTTCTTGTCGTTGAGCGACGCTTCCGTGAAGTCGGTAACGCTCATTCCCCTCCGCACGACGGCTACCGAGACCAAATACGGAAGGCTGAACTTGGCGTCGGCGAGAGTTGCGGGCGCGCGCCGCTCATCAAGCGGCTGACACATCAGATCGTGATAATCGCCGACGTGCAGGCGGATTTCAGCAATTTCATCCGGCTGTATGTTGTTACGGGTCACGATGTCAATGGCGGCCTTCATGTGGCTGTGCGCGGTGCCGACACATGGCCAACGCTTGTACAGCGTTCCACTCCCGAGGAATTCCCGCCCGAGGTCGGCAACTATCTTTTCGCGATCGTAGCGGCCGCCGAAATAGGTATTCAAGAAACCGTATTGCCCCTCGAAGGCCTTGTCGATGCCCGTAACGCCCTTCTCGGCCATCATCGCGGCAAGCACAGCTCCCTTGGCCGAAAACCCCGCATACATTCCACGCAGGTCACTTCCCCTGCCCGCTACCATCTCCATGATCCCTGAAGACTGCATGGTCGCGATCCCCATAGCGGCTGCCGTCTGCGAGGGTGACAGACCCATCACGCGACTGGCGGATGCTGCCGCCGCAAAGACCGCCAACACAGTCGATAGGTTCCAGTCTTTGTTCCATCCGACATTGCACCTGAGCCGGGCGAAGATGTCCTGGCCAGCGGCCACCGCGGCGATCAGATCTCTCCCATGCACTCCACCTTGCCGCTCCGCGACAGCGAACACGGCCGGCACAATCGAGCTGGCGGTATGTTGTCCCCACGGCGTTTGGTCATCGTAGTCGAGGCAATGAGCCAGGGCACCGTTCGCCATGGCCGCCATGAGGGCCGGAGCCTTCCCTCCGAACCCGAGGACCGTGCAGTCTGGCCGCCCTCCGGTTTCGGCGACGATTTCCGCGACTGCCTGAACTGCCGGTTCCATACCGCTGGCGGCAAGGATGACGCCAAGCGTGTCCAGGATGCTCTTTTTCGCCGCCCAACGTGCGCTTTCATCGAGTCGATCGATGTCGACCTCGGCAGCGTGAGTACCGAAGATATGGACAAGATCGCGCGTTTCATCAGTCATTGTCGAAAACCCTATTCCTAGTCAGTAAGCTGATGTTGCACGAACCGAAACTGATCTCATCACCAACCTGCATCAACGAGGTCCCCCAAACGCGATGATATAACTTTAAGTTATATCGTCCTGGTCGCTAGCGACATTGGTGGTTCTCAATTCAGCTCCAAAGTGGAAAGTTCTAAGAATGAACATGGAGGAGAATATGCCGTCACTAAATGGCAAAACCGTATTGATCACAGGTGCACTGGGAACGATCGGTAGATCTTTGGTCGAACGCTATGGCCAGGAAGGAGCGCGGGTCATCGCGTCCGATCTTCCGGGGGCGGAAAACGCCGATGAAACGGTTCGCGGTCTGGCGCAGGAAGCCCGCTATTTCGGCGCGGATCTGAACCAACTCTCCGATCTCGAATCCGCGGTCACGAAGCTTGCCGACGACGTCGGCGGCATCGATATCCTGGTGAACAACGCGGCATTCGTGGTCAACAAACCCCACGAGGAGTTCTCCATAGAAGAATACGAGGAGGAGGTCCGCGTCAACTCTACTGCCGCCTTCGTGCTGGCAAGAGCCTGCAGCAAGCACATGAAGCAGAAGATGTACGGCAAGATCATCAATCTGACTTCTCTGACCCTCAACGGAAACTGGGAGGGTTTCGTACCGTACGTCGCCTCCAAGGGCGCGATGTTCGGGCTGGTGAAGTCGATGGCGCGGGAACTTGGCAAGTACAAGATCACCGTGAACGGCATCTCCCCTGGCGCGGTCGTCTCGGACGCTGAATGGAGGCATTTCGGCGAGAAACGAGAAGCCTATCACCAGTGGATTCTTGAGCGTCAGAGTATCAAACGTAGGATCGAGCCGGTCGATATCGCCAACCTGGCCGTGTTCTTATCCAGCCCGCAGGCGGACCTTATTAGCGGACAGGACGTACACTGCGACGGCGGCTGGTAAGCCATCGGTACTGGGAGGAAATGTAATGGGAGTGGAACACCCGCGGTTGCTCGCGGACGGCTTTCTATTTCTGGAGGCCCCAAAGTGGCATGATGGCCGCCTGTGGCTGTCCGACGTATTCGATCACAAAGTCCACGCTCTGGACGCCAGTGGCAAGCGCAGCGAATATCTGGAGATACCGAACAGGCCATCGGGGCTGGGGTTCATGTCTGATGGATCCCTGGTGATTGTGTCGGCCATGGATCGCAAGCTTCTGCGTTTCGATGGATCGGCGATCAGCGAATACGCCGATCTTTCAGCTCATACGAAGTGGTGGCTGAACGACTTCGCGATAGACGCTTCGGATCGCATCTACATCGGAGACTTCGGCTACGACTTCGTCGCCAATGATCCGCCCTGCTCTACGACGCTCCATCGAGTGGACAGAGACGGGTCAATCTCGGTGGCAGCGAGCGATGTGGACTTCCCGAACGGCTCCGTTGTCATCGATGGCGGGCGCACTCTTGTAGTTGCCGAGACCTGGAAAGCCCGCATCAGCGCGTTCGACATCGATACGCAAGGAAACCTGAGCAACCGTCGCATTTTTGCCGATCTCGATGGCCGCCAACCGGATGGGCTCTGCGCTGACGCGGACGGTGGCGTCTGGGCCGGCATATACAACACCGGCGAGTTTGTCCGGGTGCTCGACGGGGGCCGGATCACCAACACCTTCAAGTTCGATGGCTCTGCAATATCGTGCACACTCGGAGCAAAGAGCGGCCGCCGTCTTTTCATGACGGCGTTCTTGGGCTCCGAGGCTGATATGGCTGCAGGCCTGCGCAAAAGCGCGGTTTTCTATGCCGATCTTTGAAGTGCCGCGTGGATATAACCTAAAGCTATACCCACGCCACCGAACGCGTTGCGACCCGTCTCGTCGGCCGATAGCCTGACGCCAACTCAACCAAATCGAAGCTGCCATGACTGTAAAATCCATCCTGTCATTCCCGCCGCTCGCCGGCATGACCTACCCAAATCTCGATCAATCGGACCTGATCCGGATCGTGGCCGGCCCCGAAGGCGTCGCCGAGGTGTCCGAGGCAGATAGATCGGCCGTGCGGGTTCTGATGACGAGCGCCACAAGAGGATGCAGCGCAGAGCTTGCCGATAAGCTGCCCAATCTGGGCTTTGTGGTTTCGCAGGGAGCTGGAAGTGACAAGATCGACATTCCGGGTCTTGAAAAGCGCGGCGTGCGGGTTCGTTGCGTTGGCGAGGCGTTGACCGACGACGTCGCTGATCTTGCCATGACGTTGACCATCATGCTCTGCCGCGATCTCGTCCGGGCGGATGCCTTTGCGCGGGGCGGCGAGTGGGAACGCGGTAGATTTGATGTCGGCGATAGCCCGGTCGGCATGACGATCGGCATCGGCGGGCTGAGCGGCCGCATTGGTCAAGCAATCGCCGCGCGTGCCTCTGCCTCGAAAATGAAGATCGCGGGATTGAAAAGGGGATCGAACGAGGGTCTCGGCGCATCCCTTTACGACGGATGGGAGGCACTGGCCGAAGCGAGCGATGTCCTCGTCCTGGCCGTTCCCGGCACAGCGGACCTCAAGCATGTGATCGGATCGCGAGAGCTTGCAGCTCTTGGGCCGAAAGGACGGCTCATAAATGTCGGCCGCGGTAACCTCGTCGACACAGAAGCGCTCATCGTCGCTCTGGAGACCAAGGCGATCGCTGGTGCAGCGCTTGACGTTCTCGACACAGAACCAGTGATCCCTCCCCGGCTGGCGGCTTTGCCCAATGTGATCCTGACACCGCACATCGGCGGACAGACTTGGGGGCAGCGCTCTCGAGGTGCCCGGATCGCCGAGGATGAGGTCCTCGCATTTCTTGCGACCGCGCACTCGCGGCAAAACTAACCTGCCGACATCAATCAGAAGCGAGATCGATGCCGATCGATTTCCAAAGGACCGACGAAATGACTGACAAACAGCAATGTACTTACCCGAAGATTGGGCTCCTGATTGATGGAGAATGGATTTACGACCGCGAGGCGCTCTGCGACGTGGAAAACCCCAGCGACGAGTCGATCCTCGGCCAAGTGCCCAAGGCCACGGCACGGGATCTGCAGAACGCATTGGAATCGTCAGCGCGCGGTTTCGAGACGTGGCGTAGGACACCTCCAACGGCAAGGGCAGCGGTGATGCGGCGCGCCGCGGCGCTTGTTCGTGAACGTGCAAAAGACATCGCACCAATCTTCACGGCTGAATCGGGGCGGACCTACGCTGAGGTCCGGGCCGAAATCGAACGGTCCGCGACGTTCCTGGACTGGGACTCCGAAGAAATCCGCCGCCTGTATGGCCGGATAGTGCCAACCGACCCGCCCATCCAACAATTTGTGGTCCGCGAACCTGTTGGTCCAGTCGCAGCCTTTACGCCGTGGAACGTTCCGATGAGCGCTCCTTCCCGCAAGATCAGCGCGTCGCTGGCTGCCGGCTGCTCGATCATCCTCAAACCCGCCGAGGAAACCCCAGCAACGGCGTGCCTGTTCGCTCAGTGCTTCCTTGATGCCGGCCTTCCGAAGGGCGTCCTGAACGTCGTGTTCGGCGATCCGGATGAGGTGTCACGCACACTGGTGCTCTCGCCTATCACCAGGCTTGTCACGCTCACCGGTTCGATCAACGTGGGCAAGCACCTTACAAGACTGGCAGTCGAAACAATGAAGCCCGTCCTTATGGAGCTTGGCGGTCATGCGCCTGTTATTATCGATGAGAACACCAACGCCGACGAGATCGCCCAGCTGGCCGTGAACTGGAAGTTCAGAATGGCAGGGCAGTTTTGCTCCGCCCCCTCTCGTTTCCTGATCCATCGCTCCCGTTACGATGATTTCGTCTCTAGCATCTCTGAGAAGGCCAGCAAGCTGAAGGTCGGCGATGGCTTTACCGAAGGTGTGCAGATGGGTCCGCTCGCCAATCGACGGCGTTTGGCCGCCATGGCTGACCTCGTTGAGGATGCGGTTTCCCATGGGGCGAGAGTCACAACCGGCGGCAAGCGTGTCGGGAACCGTGGATGGTTCTATGAGCCCACGGTTTTGGCGGACGTGCCGCTGGACGCCCGGGTCATGAGCGAGGAACCCTTCGGTCCGATCGCTCCGTGCATGGCGGTGGATTCCATGGACGAAGCCCTGAAGATCAGCAACAGCCTGAGCATGGGGCTTGCCGCTTTCGTGTTCACCAACGACATGGAGCGCGCCGACTATCTGTCGCGGGAGCTTCAGGTTGGATCGGTCGCCCTCAACGTCTTCACCAGTCCGGGGGGCGACGCGCCCTTCGGCGGCGTTCGCGAAAGTGGTATTGGCCGCGAGGGCGGAACGGAAATGTACCACAGCTATACGGTTGCGAAGACGATCGCGGAGCGTCGGGTAAAAGTTTGATTTTCAAGCTCAAAGGCTTAGACTCATCTTCGAACCAATGGAGGTGAGTTCTAGCGATGGCGCTTGAGATCGATCCCAAAAAGCTTCTCTATTTTGCCGCCGTCATCGAGCAAGGCAGCCTGAATCGCGCGGCGCGCCAGTTGAGCGTGTCGCAGCCGGCCTTGTCGACATCGATGGATCGCCTGGAGGCCGAGCTTGGGATGCAACTTCTCGAGCGCGGCCCTAAAGGCATTGTCGCGACAAGGAAAGGCGACATCCTTTACTGTCATGCGCGTCTCATCAGGGAAGAGATTCAGCTCGCGGAACGGGACCTTTTGAACGCGGACGATTGTCGGAGCGAGTCCATTCGCATCGGCAGCCTACCAAGCCTTGCCAGCAAAATCGTGCCGATGGCGCTCAGCAAATGGCGCGAGACCCACGAGGGCGGCCATCTCGAGGTCGTCGAAAACGCTCAAGTCGATCTTCTCACGGGTCTTCTTCGTCGCGATTTTGATTTCGTGATCGGGTTCACAAAGGTCTTCGATATGCTCGACGGCCTACGTCAGAGGGTGCTCTTCCGCGACACCCTGCGTGTGATCGCTGGAATAAATCATCCGCTGCGGGAATTGGAAACGCTTACCTGGGGCGATCTGGTGAAATATCCGTGGATCAGCCCAACGTCGCGCAGGACACACACGGTCTTGGATCACATCATGCAGACCATGGACGCTCCCCTTCCCCAGATTACGGTCTGCGGATCGGTGTCCTTGCTCAAGTCATTGGTGGCAGAGACCGAGCACTTGGCCCTCTTGCCGGCCCATGCTGTCCGCGAGGAGGTCGCCGAGCAAAGGCTCTACGAACTGCCTTTCTTCGATCCCACGCTCAATAGAGATATCGCAGTCTTTTTCCGTGAGGGTTACGTCATGGATCAGCCACGGAAAGACCTTGTCGCGTGTGTGACCGAGGTCGGCATGGAGCTTTGCAGGGACAAGAAGTTGGACGAAGTTCCAGCTTAACGCCATCATGCGCAACCGCCCCTCCCCAACCGAGACCGAGTGAGCTTCAGCGTCCCGTCTGCGGGTTCTGTAGCGGAGCCGTTTGGCCTTGATGCTGAAAGTTGAGCTATCGTTGGCTCGACAAAAGTTTAGGCACGTTCGATGCGGACCGAGAAATTTCCTCGAATGCGCAGCGGATCAAAGCCATCCTCGAACCGACCGAGACGGATCAGGCCATCCCATTTGTAGCCGCCATAGAAAAGCGCCAGATTTCCCCACGGCTTGAAATAGCAGAGGTCTCCGGGTCGCTCGTTATCAAAAGGCCCACTTCCCTCTTCGGTTAGCTTTCTGGGTAGCCGAACGATCTTTTCGTTATGACTGTAGTCCTCGATTGTGAGGTCCAAAGGCAACATCGATGCGAAGTCCCCCGCGGACGGACTGTCGTTGAGTGTGGCGGTCATTGTGGAGTCGCCAAAGGTAAATCTCACCCGTACAGCAGTCGAACTGTTTCCGTTGACCTGGGCAGGTTGTTGGCCGAGTCCAGCATTTGGTACGATCATGGCGGCACCTATCCCGAGAAGAATGTTTCTGCGACGAGTAATCATGGCTTCACGGTTGCACGCCATACGAGGACCGCAAACATAGACGACCCAACGAGAGTGACCGCAGCGAACAGAAAAGTAGTTTGCCAGCCCGCTCCATCAAACAGCACCCCACCCAACGAAGCGCCGAACGTGATGGCGAGCTGGATTGTCGCAACCTGAAGGCCGCCCCCCGCCTCCGCGTCATCAGGCATCGCTCTGGTAAGCCATGTCCCCCAACCAACGGGTACCGCCGTCCCCAAGAGTCCCCAGCCCACAAGAAGAATTGCTGTGATCGGAACTGAGGTGCCGAAAGCCACCAGACCTACGGCGACTGCTGCCATGGCAATCGGAACTACGCTCAGAACGCCGAATAGCCGGGTCTGCAGCAAACCACTGATCAAGTAGGTCCCCGCAACGCCCGCCAATCCCATCAGCAGGAGGAGAAGCGAAAGGGTCGACACAGATACCGCCGTCACAGTCTCTAGAAAGGGTCGGAGATACGTGAACAGGGCGAACTGTCCGGCGAACAGCAGGGTAATGGACGCCATCCCGAGAGCTACCTGTTTACGCCGGAGCAATCTGATGACGTGTGGCGGCCCCTCTCTCTTCCGTGGCGGGAGGGACGGAAGGCTGACCCATTGCCAAACAAGCGAAATCAACGCGAGCGGGACAACAGCAAAGAACGCGCCACGCCACCCGACATAGCTCCCCACCATGCTCCCCAAAGGCGCTGAGATCGTTGCCGCGATGGCATTGCCAGCGTTGAGCGTGGCCAGCGCTTTGGGAACCGAGTCGGCAGGGACTAGGCGCATGACTATGGCGGTGGACATGGACCAGAAACCGCCGATGGCGACGCCCAGAAGAGCGCGTCCGACCATCAAAACTGAGTAGTATTGCGCAAAGGTGACGACCAGCCCCGAGATCACAAGGATTAGCGACAGCGATACCAACACGAGGCGTCGGTCGATCCTGCGGGTGAAGTTCGACACGAAGAGGCTGGTGACAACCGCGAAGATGCCGGAGACCGATATCGCCTGACCAGCGCGACCGTCGGTGATCCCGAGGTCGCCAGCTATAGGTGACAGCAGGCTGACTGGCATAAACTCAGAAGCGATCAGCACCGCGACGCAGAGGGCCATTGCGAAAACCGCACCCCATGCCGCAGGAACTGCTTGGGACTCGGGATGGATGCTGGATTGGATTACAGATTGATGTGTCATTCCTCAAAGGTAAGCCAGGCGACGTTATTTGATTACCCGCTGCAATTCGCTTGTACTTATCGATGACAGTCATCAATCGGCGTCATCGCTAGGCAAGTTGTGGGGTGAAAGTTGAACGAGGCGGTGTCTAGAACACCGGCCAAGATCAGAAAAGGGACCGAAAAGACGGTGAGCCCTGAAGTTGGCAACGCCAGAGTCTATGATCGCGGGTTACATCGAACGTGGAGAACTGACCCAAGTGCTTAGTGTCCATTGTTCGAGGAATACGACCTCTACTATCCCAACCGCAGGCAGAAGAATCCTGCGCTCTCGCTGACAGCGGATGCCCTGCGGTCCGGGGTCGGACAGGACCAATGCGCCAAACACAATAATGCCGGCGTGACGGGTCACGCCGGCATTTTGAGTTATCAGAACTTTGGCAGCGTAACCGAGAAGAACAGGGAATCTTCGTTCGCCTTGATGTCAACCGGAGCGTCGGACGGCACCAGTTCAATGGCCGTCTTATCGCCATAGGTCTTTCCGTTGACGGTGATATTGCCCTTGCTCATGAAAAGCACTTCGATCTGGGACCGGGTGCCCGTGTTGAACGTTGCGCCGCCGTCGACCTTCACGAAACCGATCTTGGTATCGCGTTCGGTGAACGTGCCCAGGAGCTTCCTGGATACGCCGGACGTCCCGGTCTCGATCCAATCGTACGAATCCGGGTCCATCATGACGACATCGTCGTAGCGAGGCTTGGCAAGAACCATCTTCTTACCCATGGCTTCTTCGTAGCAAGCCGTCGCGCCGTCCACGTTGTGCTTCTGACCCTTGTCGTCGATCCAGGTGAAGATGCCGTCCTTGAACTCGCCCTTGGCCTTGAGGGCCTCATTCGCTTCTTCCCGACGCGGCGTGCTGAGGAAGCCTTCTCCGCTCGCGCCACCGAACTGGATCACCATCATTTCGAGGCCTTCCGGACGATCCTGCGGCCCGTAGTGGACGCTTTCCGGGAAGTACGCGACGGAGCCTTCGCCCATGATCTTGTGCGGCGATGCCGGATACTTGCCCTTTAGGACATAACGGATTTGATCGAAGTTGTGGCGATGGCGTGGGGTACCCCAACCCCCGGAGCCCGTGAGGCCTACGTTGAGCAGGTAGTTGTTCGGAGAGCCATCCTCTCCTTGCAGCAGGAACTTCTGATCGAGCTTGCCTACACGCATCGATCCGACTGCGCCGCCCTCTGCACTAGCTACATCTGAAATACGCATCTCTCACTCCTCTCTTGTCTTCGGTGAAAACCGTCCGGTTGACTCCAGATAATAGAAAAGTGGGTCGCTCCGTAATCCTCCCCAAAATCGAGCTATAACATCTTGTTATTACTCTGGGCCCTCGCCCCGCCGACGCTCTTGATCGCGGCCATGGTTGCCTGCACAACCTTAGCACAGCCAAACGGCACGAATGATGAAGTCAGAACGCGAGACCCCTCGCGAGTTTGGAATTCCATATGCATCCGATCGAAACGCCTATAAAAAACCTGATGAAGGCACGCATGAACGCCGGCGAGGTAGCCGTTGGCATGATCGTGCGCATCGTCCGCGGCGTCGAGATCGCAGCGATTGCCCGCAGCGCGGGCTTCGACTGCCTCTATATCGACCTGGAGCACAACAGTTTCTCGCTCGAGACCGTCAGCCAGATCAGTATCACGGCGGCCGCACTTGGAGTGACGCCGCTTGTTCGTGTAGCCGGGCACAACAAGGCCGACATCAGCCGCACGCTCGAAACAGGTGCGCAGGGCGTGATCGTCCCTCACGTGGAAACCCGGGCTCAAGCGGAAGACATCGTCGAAGCGGCATTGTTCGCGCCCAAGGGTGATCGATCGCTCCTCGCGACCAACGCCCACACACTTTTTCGCGGGGGGCCGGCTGCCGAAACCATGGCGAAGATGAATGAAGCGACCTTGGTCGTTGGGATGATCGAGTCCGTAAACGCCGTTGAGAATGCGGCGGACATCGCGTCGGTGGCCGGCATGGACATGCTGCTCGTGGGCACCAACGATCTCTGCAACTCGCTCGGTATTCCGGGCCAGCTCGATAGCCCGAAAGTCTTGGAAGCCTACAAGCACGTCCTCGACGTCTGCAATGCGAAAGGCAAGCACCTGGGAGTGGGTGGGCTCAATACGCGTCCTGAAACCGCGAAGGAAATCCTCCGCATGGGCGCGCGGTATGTTTCGACGGGTAGTGACACAGGCTTCCTGACGAACACGGCGATAGCAACGGCCGCTTCGTTTCGCTGAGCCCAACAAGAATATAGCCGTCCAGTTGGCGGCCTGAGGAATCACATCTCGATCCATTGGACCGCAAAGCGAGAGTCCAGTTGGAAAGTCTATCGGAGGACTATCGTGAACATTGGAACCGCCTCGAACAACGTTGCTTCAGCTCTCCTGGCCGAAGCTCGAGATTTCAGCGTCAAAGACCGGGTCGTCCTCGTGACTGGTTCCGGTCAAGGCATCGGCCGCGAACTTGCCCGGCAGTTCGCCGCAGCGGGAGCGATAGCTGTCATCGCCGACCTCAGCATAACCAACTCCGAAAACGTCGCGAAAGAGATCTCGGAGGCCGGCGGCAGGTCGTTGGCGTTGTCGGTGGACGTCTCCCAGAAGGACTCTGTCGATGCGATGGTCGCTGCGGTTAAGAAGGAATTCGGCCGCATCGATGTCCTGGTCAACAACGCTTCCCTCTTCTCCGCACTCGTAAAACGTCCGTTCGATGAAATACCGGCTTCGGAATGGCAGAAGGTAATGGACGTCAATGTGAATGGCGTCTTCTTCTGTGCTGCCGCTGCAGCGCCCGGAATGCGGGACCGCGGATTTGGTCGCATCATCAACATCTCTTCCGCCTCCGTCCACCGGGGAACGAAGAACTACCTGCACTATGTAACCTCTAAGTCGGCCCTCATCGGGATGACCAACTCGCTCGCCCGTGAGCTTGGGCCGTTTGGCGTCACCGCTAACTGCATTCGTCCCGGCACCGTCGCGACCGAGGTGGCAGAGCGCAAGGCCGGCCTGACTCAGGAAATCCTTCAGCGAAACATCGATCTCCAATGCATACCACGCACCATCGTCCCCTCGGACCTGGTTGGTATCACGATGTTCCTCGCCTCGCCGGCTGCGTCCTTCATCACCGGGCAGACGATCGCTTGCGACGGTGGTTACACACATAGCTTCTGATCGGTCGATCAAGCGGAGTAAGTTGATGAGACATTACGGAAACCTTTACATCGATGGCCGCTGGCAAGAGCCCGCCAAGGCCGGCCAGAAGCTGTTGACAGACCCGTACACGGAGACACCGTTTGCTTCCGTTACCACGGGCGGCATGGCGGCCGACGTGGACAAGGCGGCTTTGGCAGCCCGCCGGGCCCTTAAGACCTTCTCGAGGACATCGCTGGAAGAGCGGGCAGCACTGATCGACCGCATCATCGCGGCCTACGAAGAGCGTGTCGATGAGTTCGCCGACGTGATGGCGCAAGAAGTGGGTATTCCTGTCAGCGCACGGGCGCAGGCAACCGGTCCCATCGGCCATATGAAGGTCGCGCGCGACCTCCTGCGGACATATCATTTCGAAAGCCGCCTCGGGGACACGATCATCCGTCGCGAGCCGATCGGGGTTTGCGCCCTGATCTCGCCCTGGAATTGGCCCGTCCAAACGCCGGTTATCAAAGCGATCTACGGCATCGCTGCCGGCTGCACCCTGCTTCTGAAGCCTTCAGACGCATCGCCCATCAGTTCAATCATCCTTGCCGAGGTCTTCGAGAAAGCCGGCGTACCCGCTGGCGTCTTCAATCTGCTCATCGGCAGGGGCAGCGAAGTTGGCGCAGCGATGTCGACCCATCCCGAGGTCGATATGATCTCGTTCACAGGCTCGACATCCGCCGGTGCGCGTGTTGGCGAGGCCGCTGCCCAGACGATCAAGCGTGTGTCGCTGGAGCTTGGCGGCAAATCGGCGAACATCGTCCTCGAGGACGCCGACTTGGAGAAAGCCGCCCGGTGGAACATCCAGCGCTGCTTCTTCAACGCAGGCCAATCGTGCCATGCTCCCAGCCGGATGCTTGTTCACGAAAGCCAGATCGACGAAGTCTCCAATTACCTGGTCGACGAAGTTTCCAAGTACAAGCTGGGCGATCCTCGTGATCCGGCCACCACCATGGGTCCCGTGGTCAATCAGTCTCAGTATGATAGCATCCAGCGCTATATCCAGATCGGCATCGACGAAGGTGCCCGCCTCGCTTGCGGCGGTACCGGGAAACCCGAGGGCCGTAACCAGGGTTATTTCGTCAAACCGACGGTGTTCACCCACGTCACGCCGGAGATGACTATCGCCAAGGAAGAAATTTTTGGTCCGGTGCTTGCTGTCATCCCCTACTCTTCCGAGGAACAGGCCTTGGAGATCGCGAACGACGGTCCCTACGGCTTGGGCGGCTACGTCTTCGCTGGCGACAGAAAAAAGGGATACGATTTCTCTGCCGGCCTTCGTGCAGGACGCATCTGCTTTAATGGAGCTGCTACCAATTCGGTCACGCCGATGGGCGGCTACAAGCAGTCCGGCATCGGACGGTCCATGGGCAGCGTCGGCCTCGAGGAATACCTTGAGACGAAATCCGTCTACGGGTTTGAGGAGGAGGCAACTTCGTTGCCAGAGTTCGCATGACATCCCCATCTGGAGATCGCACCCACAAAATCGCCGCGATACCCGCCGATGGTATCGGGCCGGAAGTCATCGGTGCGGGTCTCGAAGTTCTGCGTGCCCTTCAGCAGCGCTCAGATGGATTGCGCTTCGAGATCACGCAATTCGACTGGGGTTCCGACTACTACCGCAAGCACGGCAAGATGATGCCGGAAGGCGGTCTCGCGCAGCTGCGGAAGCATGATGCGATATATTTCGGCGCTGTTGGCGCACCCGACATTGCAGACCACATCACCCTGTGGGGCCTGCGGCTTCAGATCTGCCAGGGCTTTGATCAATACGCGAATGTCCGCCCAACGCGGATTCTCCCGGGGATACCGACTCCTCTACGCGACAGAGGGGTCGGTGACCTCGACTGGGTTATCGTCCGCGAGAACTCGGAAGGCGAATACTCCGGCCACGGCGGCCGCGCACACCGAGGCTTGCCAGAGGAAGTGGCTACCGAGGTAGCCATCTTCACCCGTGTGGGCGTCACCCGCATCATGCGCTTTGCATTCCGCATTGCTCAATCACGACCGCGAAAGCTGCTTACCGTGGTCACGAAATCCAACGCGCAGCGCTTCGGACTGGTGCTGTGGGACGAGATCGCGGCTGAGGTGTCCACGGAATTCCCCGACGTCAAATGGGACAAGGTTCTTGTCGACGCCATGACAGTCCGAATGACCCTTCATCCGGAAAGCCTCGACACGATTGTCGCCACAAACCTCCACGCCGACATCCTGTCGGATTTGGCCGGCGCACTCGCCGGCAGCCTCGGTGTGGCTCCGACGGCCAACATAGACCCCGAACGGCGATTTCCCTCGATGTTCGAGCCCATCCACGGATCGGCCTTCGACATCACCGGAAAAGGCATCGCAAATCCGATCGCCTCGTTTTGGACCGCATGCCAGATGCTCGACCATCTGGGCGAAGCCGAAGCTTCGGCCCGCCTTATGAAGGCAATCGAGACGGTGTGCTCGGCTGGGATTTCAACGCCTGACGTGGGCGGGACAGCTACTACCCGCGAAGTTACAGACGCAGTGATCAAGGCAATCTTTGGATCCAACGCCTGATCGTTGGAACGTATGGAGCAGTAAAATGAAAGTTGGTGTTTTCGGACTGGGCTCGATGGGATTCGGGATGGCTTCCTCCCTCGTTCGGGCAGGCCATGAAGTCTTCGGTGCAGACGTGAACCCCGAGGCTGTAAAGCGCCTTCGCGCCGCCGGGGGCTCTGAGACCGATCTCAATGCGGCCGCGGGTGAACTCGATGCAGTCGTCGTTGTCGTTCTGAATTCGGCACAGACCGAAGAAGTGCTGTTCGGCAAGGATGGCGTTGTCTCGAAGCTTTCGCCCGGTGCCGTCGTGATCATGTGCGTCACCGTTGCCCCGGACTATGCGAGAAGAGCGGCCGAGCGCTGTTCGGAACGAGGCATTCACTTTCTCGACGCGCCGATCTCGGGCGGTTCCGTCAAAGCCGCCAACGGCAAACTTTCGATCATGGCTTCCGGTACTTCCGAGGCGTTCTCATGCGCCCGCCCCGCCCTGGATGCGCTTGCGGAGACCGTCTTCGAGCTGGGTGATGCCGCTGGCGTAGGTTCGGCCATGAAGGCAGTCAACCAGATGCTCGCCGGCACGCACATCGCGGCAATGGCCGAGGCCATTACTTTCGGCATTACGCAGGGCATTGATCCCGAGACATTCCTCAAGGTTATTCCGCAATGCGCCGGTACAAGCTGGATGCTGGAGAACCGCGCCCCGCACGTAGCATCCGGCGACTATACGCCTCATTCGGCTGTCGACATCTGGCCCAAGGACCTTGGCATTGTCCTCGACGTCGCGAGAGCATCGAAGTTCGCAGCTCCACTCACTGCTGCGGCGCTCCAGCAATTCGTTGCTGCCTCGGGCATGGGACTTGGTCGTGAAGATGATGCCGCAGTGGCCAAGATTTACGCACGCAACGCCGGCATCGAGCTTCCCGGCGTGAAGCCCGGGTCGTGAGCTAATCCGGTAGGGACAGACAATATGGCAACATTCTTTGGCGCAATCGCCGATGACTTCACCGGCGCGACCGATCTGGCTGGGTTGCTTGCCCGATCGGGCGTTCCGGTCTCCCTTAGGATTGGTGTGCCGGCCGAACCGCCGCAGGACACCGCGCCCCTGGAGATTATCGCTCTCAAGTGCCGCACCAGCCCCGTCAATGAAGCGGTGCAAGAGACACAGGCAGCTCTCCAATGGCTGAAGGACGCTGGTGCGCAGCGCTTCTTCTGGAAGTATTGCTCTACGTTCGACTCAACAGCTAAGGGCAACATCGGTCCCGTGGCCGAGGCCCTAATGGAGTCGCTCGGCGTCAGCCAGACCATCTATTGCCCCGCATTTCCGGAGAACGGCCGCGCCATCTTCATGGGAAATTTGTTCGTGGGTGAGCAGCCTCTTTCCGAAAGCCCAATGAAGGATCATCCCCTCACCCCGATGCGGGACTCCAACCTTGCCCGCCTTCTCGCGCCCCAGGTCACGAAGCCCGTCGGTTTGGCAAACCGCCTGTCTGTCGCCAAAGGCCCTGCTTCCCTAACCGACCGACTGTCGAAGCTTGCCTCGGAGGGCGTTGCCCACGTCGTTGTCGACGCGGTCGCCAACGATGACCTCTATATCATCGCGGAAGCTTGCCAGGACATGGTTCTTCTGACGGGAGGCAGCGCCGTAGCAATGCCCCTGCCCGAGCTGTGGGCAAAACAAGGTCGGATCGAGAGATCGGCGGCATCCGGTTCCCGCTCGTTCGATCCCGGTCCCGCTATTGTGCTGTCCGGCAGTTGCTCTGCGATGACCAACCGCCAAGTCGCCGAGTTCTTGTCGAAGGGCGGACCCAGCTTCAGACTCGATCCCCTGGAGATCGCCGAGACCGGCAATGCAAAGGTGCTTAACTGGTTGGCTGCGCAGAATTCTTCCGTCACTCCCCTGATCTACGCAACCGCGGCATCTGACGCAGTCCGTGCTGCGCAGGAACGATTGGGCGTAGATCGTGCTGGCTCTCTGATTGAGCAAACCTTGGCGGCATGTGCGGAGGAAGCTCGAAATAGCGGCTACCGCAGGTTTGTTGTTGCGGGTGGCGAGACCTCAGGCTCGGTGACAAAGGCTTTGAGTGTGAGCCGCCTCAACATCGGGGCTGAGATCGCACCTGGCGTTCCGTGGTGTTTCGCGACGTCGCAGAAAGCCAGGATCGCGGTCACTCTCAAATCCGGTAACTTTGGTAGCGAGGAATTCTTCTCGAGGGCCTTGGAGGTTCTCGATCAATGACGGAAGAAGCTCGCCTACGCGAACAAATCTGCGATCTTGCAAAGTCACTTTTCGACCGAGGGCTCACGCACGGATCGACGGGCAACATATCGGCGCGCATCTCGGACGGCGGTCTGTTGGTATCTCCGACGGGGACAAGTTTCGGTCGCCTCGATCCGTCGCGCCTAAGCCGCATTGATAACGACGGCCGGCACGTTGAAGGCGACAAACCCACCAAGGAAATGCCTCTCCACTCCGCATTCTACGACACCCGAAGCCAAGCGGGCGCTGTTGTTCACCTGCACTCCTGCCATGCAGTCGCCTGGTCGATGATGCCGGATGTCAACGAGGACGACTTTCTCCCGCCTCTCACGCCATACGCGATCATGCAGCTCGGCCGCGTCAAACTGCTGCCCTTCTTCCGACCGGGCGACCCCGCGATGGGTGAAGCCGTCCGCGGCCTGGCGGGAAAGCGTACTGCCGTGATGCTTGCCAATCATGGGCCGGTCGTCACCGGGAAAGACGTGGAGGCGGCTTGCAATGCGATCGAGGAGCTGGAGGCCACAGCGCGGCTCGCGATGCTGACCTGCGGATGCCGCCCCCGCCAGCTCAAGGCGGAGGAGATTCTCGGCGTCGTGACATCATTCAATGTGGAGTGGGAAGCATGAAATTCTCGGCGAACCTGGGCTTCCTCTGGAATGATCGTCCGCTGCCCGATGCTATCAGGGCTGCTAAGGATGCAGGCTTCGATGCGGTGGAGTGCCATTGGCCGTATGCGGCTCTTGCCTCGGACGTCAAAGCGGCCTTGGAGCAGACCGGGCTCAAGATGCTCGGTTTGAACACCTCGCGCGGCAGTGTTTCAGTTGGTGAAAACGGATTGTCCGCCCTTCCTGGGCGCGAAGAGGAAGCGCGCGCTGCAATTGACCAGG
This sequence comes from Rhizobium brockwellii, assembly GCF_000769405.2. NCBI lineage: Bacteria > Pseudomonadati > Pseudomonadota > Alphaproteobacteria > Hyphomicrobiales > Rhizobiaceae > Rhizobium > Rhizobium brockwellii. The sequence goes on along the minus strand of NZ_CP053440.1, from coordinate 466,263 downwards.
CCGTTCAATACGCGACCGAGATTTCAGCCGGCGCGATCCATGTCATGGCAGGAAATTCGAGCGGCCCCCGCGCGCGCTCGGCGTTCATCGAGAACCTCGCATACGCCTGTGAGAAAGCGGGATCGAACATCAGGATCTTGATCGAACCCCTGAACCACTACAATGCACCCGGGTACTTTCTCAGCACTGTCGAGCAGGCAGCGGACATCATCCGCGAGGTAGCGAGACCGAACCTCAAGATGATGTTCGACTTTTATCATGTCCAGATCATGGGTGGTGATGTCACGCGCCGTTTTGAGGCGAACCTGCCCTTGATCGGCCATGTGCAGATTGCCTCGGTGCCGGATCGTGGAAGCCCCGACCATGGCGAGCTTGATTACTCGTTCGCGCTGAGCCGCGTTCGCGAATTCGGTTGGGCGCAGCCAATCGGTGCCGAGTATCTGCCGGCGAACGGGCCGGTGCCCGATCTCGCCTGGCTTTCTTCATTCAGAGACTGACAGCGAATTTCGGAGAGGAGATAACCATGAGCAACAAACCAGTCATCGGCTTCATCGGTGTCGGCATGATGGGACACGGGATGGCGAAGAACATTCGCACCAAGGGCTACGAACTTTGGTTCCTGGATCAGCGCCCGATGCCCACGCTTCTGGAGATCGGTGCGAAAAGCGCTTCCAGCCCCAAAGATATGGCCGAACGGTGCGACATCATCCACATCTGCCTCCAGAACTCAGGCCAAGTGGAAAAGGTCGTGAAAGGTAACGATGGCATTATTGCCGGCGCGCGTCCTGGCTTGATCGTAATCGATACATCGACCTCCGACCCCTCATCTACCTTGCTGCTGGCACAGGAGCTTCAGGCGGCTGGCGCTACCTTGATCGACGCCTCACTCGGCCGCACGCCCAAGGAGGCTGAAGAAGGCACTCTCGACGCGATGGTCGCAGGCGACGACGAAGTTTTCGAGCGTGTGAAGCCTGTCATCGAATGCTGGGCCGGTCGGATCATCCGGGTAGGTGCCGTGGGGAACGGCCACAAGATGAAGTTGCTGATGAACTTCATCGGAATGAGCTATGGTGCGCTCTATGCCGAAGCGGTTGTCCTCGGAGCAAAAATCGGCATCTCGCCACAGGCGATACGTGATGTCATCACGGGTAGCCGGATGGACAGCGGCTTCTTCGGCACCTTCATGAAATACGTCGTCGAACGTGACCGCGATGCCCACAGGTTCATGATCTCATACGCGGCGAAAGACCTTCGCTACGTCAACAACATGGCTGCCGACTCCAAGGTGACCAGCGTGATGGCGTCTGCTGCGGTCCAGTACTACACGCATGCCGAAGCGATTGGCCATGGCGACGACTTCGTTCCGATGCTCAGCGACCTGGTCGGGAAGCTCAATGGCGTGGACATGGAAGAAGAAGTTCGCAAGGGAGCGCGGTAACGCACGCAAGGATTCGACCGCCATTTAACCAAAAGCTGGCCGCTATCTCAGTGGCCCGCTTTTTTGTCATCGTGCCTGCGGCCAATACTCATTGCGCCCAGAAAACAGGGGCGTGGCGTATTTTCTGGCGGTAAATAGCGACTTTTCCGTTTTTCCGTCCGCGTTGTATTGCCTCGGTTGTATTAGCCGAGACCAAACAATAGAAACTGTCAAAGGCAGGGCATCCTTTTGGCTCAGCTGCCGGCTTGTCCACGCCTAATGATAAACAGTGCCACGAACGTTGATAGCGACACGAAACCACCCGTTGTCACGAAGATGGCCGGCAGCCCGGCGACATCACCAACCAACCCCAGCGCCGGCCCGCTGAAGGCAAGCGCGACATCAAGACAGGCTGAATACAGTCCCATGGCCATGCCGCGACTTTGCGAGGGCGCGGCCCGGACGACTGCGATGCCAAACCCCGGGAAAACGAGGGAATAACCGAAGCCTACCAAGGCGGCTCCCGCCAGGGCGACGATCGGCTGGGAGGCGAGTCCCATCGTCACAAGACCGATCGCTTCGACGATGGCAAACACCAGTGCGGTAAACGGACCGCCAAGCCTGTCGGGGAGATGTCCAAGCAAGATACGACTTGCGACCAACGCCGTCGCGAAAGACGTCACGGCAAGCCACCCGTCTGCCCACTGGCGGTCAACGAATAACAGACTGGAGAATGCAAGGATGCTTCCGTAACCGAGACTTGCAAATGCAGAACCGAGCCCGGGGAGCCAAACTGCTCTGATGACGCTAAGCCTGGATGCCGAGGGCGAAGAGCGGCCTGACACGGGCTCAAGCGGTGCAATCATTGCAGCCATCAACAGCGGCAACAAGATTGTCGCCGACGCGATCGCCGCAAAGCCTTGCATCGCAAACAAGGCGCTTCCGATGGGGGCACCTGCAGCGAGCGCTCCAAACATTGCGGTGCCGATCCACGCAATCACTTTCCCTGAATGCTGTGATCCGACGGTGGCCAGGCCCCAAGCTACTGAGCCGGTGATGATAAGACTCTCCCCGGCACCAAGCACACCGCGCCCGGCGACAAGGATCGCGGCAGACAAGACAGGTTGACTAATGGTGATCAAGGAAGCGAGATACAGTGCGCCGGCGGCAGCCGCCAAGGACAGTCCCAAGATGACCGCTTTTTTCGGCCCCTTACGATCCGCAAAATCGCCGGCCCACAATCTCGTCATCAGGGACGCACAGAATTGGCTGCCTGTTATCAGCCCGATCACGAACGTGCCGAAGCCCAAGTCACTACTGACGTGGATCGGAAGCACGGTTATCCCCATACCGGCTATGAGGAAGCCCACGAAAACGACCGCCATTTTGGGCGCGAGTGTAACGAGGACATTGGTTCGCCCTGTCAATGTTCATGCTCCAAGCTCAAGGAGTATAAGACGACATGAGCCATCGTCCCGAACATGCTCACCGGCCTGAAATCGGACGTACCCGGATTACAACGTCGATATTGGCTATCTCAAATCCTTCCGGCGGCTCGGGAATGTTGGCTATCGAGATGCTGCTGGCATCGATGTCCCGGATTTCGCCGTCGCCCTCAACATAAAAATGGTGGTGATCCGAAATGTTGGTGTCGAACCAGGTGCGCGCGCCTTCGACTGCGAGCACTCGAACCAGCCCGGCTACGGTGAAATCGTTCAGGGCATTGTAGACCGTAGCGACCGACAGACTGATCCCATGCGCAAGCACTTCCGCATGAAGCTCCTCGGCTGTGACATGGCGATGGCCGCCGGCAAAGAGGAGGTTGAACAAAGCAATGCGTTGCTCGGTCGGCCTCAGTCCCACCGCACGCAGGTCTCTGGCAACCGAAGATGTGCGTTCCATGCTGTTCACCCAAGTTCCACTTTGTGATCCCCCCACCTATATCCTCGCTGTAGCTCGCCCGGCTACATCGACCTTAACTGCCCTATAACGCAGCGTTATTGCCTCATGATTGAGGCCCAACAGTTGGCTGGACCAGCTTGTGATTGAGTGTAGGGCCGCATCAGCGGCCCTTCTCGCGAGGCAACAGCGCCAAGCGCCAAGCTCGCTTCGACGACACGCTGCCGCATTGATGAAAATTTCTCATAATAACGAGCGAAACGCCTGACCTAATCGCAAGGCATGGTGTCCATTACATCTCCGTCAGGCAGCCACAACAACTGGAGATCGACATGAACACATCCAACGAAACCGTCAATCATGAGGAACCCGACGCTGGACGCCGCACTTTGCTGAAGATGACCGGTGTGGGGGTGGCAGCGCTTGGCGTCGCATCGGTCGCCGGCGCGCCCGCGTTCGCACAGGGAAATGCAGAATGGGACAAGGTCTTCCCGAAGAGCAGTAAGGTCGACCACGAGAAGGTGAGCTTCCAGAACCGCTATGGCATCACTCTGGTCGGCGATCTCTATCTGCCGAAAAACCGTAGCACCGGTACTCTGCCGGCCATTGTGGTCGGCGGCCCGTTTGGCGCGGTGAAGGAACAATCCTCAGGCCTCTACGCTCAGACCATGGCGGAACGTGGTTTCATCACAATCGCCTTCGATCCATCCTATACTGGGGAAAGCAGCGGCGAGCCGCGGAATGTCGCTTCCCCTGACATCAACACCGAGGACTTCAGTGCTGCAGTAGACTTCATTGGTCTGCGCCCTGAAGTGGACCGCGAGCGGATCGGCGTGATCGGTGTTTGCGGTTGGGGCGGCATGGCGTTGAACGCCGTCGCCGTGGACAAACGCGTGAAGGCCGTCGTTGCCAGCACCATGTATGACATGACGCGCGTCATGTCCAAGGGCTACAACGACAGTGTAACCCTAGAACAGCGCACACAAGCGCTGGAGCAGATGAGCCGCCAGCGTTGGGCGGATGCCGAAAAAGGGAACCCCGCCTATCAGCCGCCTTACAATGTGCTCAAGGGTGGCGAAGCGCAGTTCCTGGTCGACTACCATGACTACTACAGCACGCCGCGCGGCTATCATAAGCGCGCTGTCAACTCCGGCAACGCCTGGACGCAGACCACCCCACTGTCGTTCATGAACATGCCGATCCTGACTTACATCGCGGAAATCTCACCGCGCCCGGTCCTGTTCATTCATGGCGAGAAGGCTCACTCTCTGTATTTTGCGGAAACCGCCTATGCCGCAGCCGCGGAGCCTAAGGAATTGATGATTATCCCGGGGGCGAACCACACTGACCTCTATGACAAGGTTGACGTCATCCCGTTTGATAAGCTTCAGCAGTTCTTCGAACAGCACCTTAGCGTCTAACGTCTGGCAATACGATCGCGCTACCGGATGGGCCTCTCATCCGGTACGCGGCAGGCAACCAGACGGCGCTTCGTGTTCAAAGCCGGCCGCATGCGCATCACTGTGCAGCCATGCACATGCTGCAATACAATATCGATCCTGCTATTTCGACCACTACGGTCGAGACGCGGCTTTCGCTGTGCTGGGCTCGAAACCGAGAACGAACTCGATCACCTTGGCGGAGGACATTTCGCAGGGCTTCAGGATGGGCCCGGGTCCAGCCAATCGATAGAGGTTGAAGCTGACGATATCCGTCCCACTACGTTCCTCGCCATAGAGCCAGGTCCGTTTGCCATCCTCCGACCGCTTGACGGTCACACCCCATGATCGATTACCAAAATATCCGTCGACATAGCCGTCCGGCAATTTCGCAAGCGCGTCTTCGAACGTCGCCTGAACCAATGGAGGTGTTTTGCCGCCGGCGGTCATGGTGCCAGGCATTCGTCGCAGATCCCGCAGCCATCATCATCCATGCTTGAGGCCGGACGTAACGTTCGACAGCATGAACATGTCGTTGCATCCGGTGCACACGCTTCATCGCTGTCCGGCTTAAGAATTTCGATGCAGGCTTTCGACAGCATATCGGCCGCGCTTCGATCCATGGCGATGCTCCGGTTTGGGGTACACTAGAGATATTAAGCCTCGACGCTGCACAAGCCGGCAGAGGTCGCGGTCAGAGACGATCCGATTCCAATTCAGTTCCACAATCAAGCGGCCTTCTTGACGATCGTCGCCTGACCTTGTTCATTCGTACGATGTTCAAAGCCGCAAACGCTGCGCAGGTCAGAGTTTCCATCGACGAGATCCAGCCGGACGTCTGGCGCCGATTGGTCCTGCCAGTGCACTGGAACCTGGAGCATCTGCATCTCGGTATTCTTACTTCGCCGGTTTGTCCGCGATGATACCTAATTTATGAATTTCCGGTGTTTTGGCGAATATGTCGCCTGCCTTGATTTTTTCCATCAACGTAGCGGCGACCTCTCCATTGAGATGCGCGTCGCGTCCAGCCTCGTCATCAAAGGTATCGAATATCGCGAAAGAGGAAGTCCCCTCTTGAATCGCATACCACGAAATCGTCCGGGCTCGGTATTCACCAAGGGAACCGCCGACCGCAAGAAGTCCGCTCGCCGCGACTACGACGGTCAGGCTGGCCCGCCCGGTCATCCCGATCTCAAGGGCTTCGGCGCCAACGGCCGGATATTCTTCTGGCTACGTGCGGGCATGGCCGCACCCGGGGCCGTGCACGTCGGTCTCGTCGCGGTCTCCGAAGCGATGGTGAACGCCGCCCATGCCGAGGCCCTGGCGGCCGGCGCGACCGAAATCCATCCACCGGCTCCGCAGCCTCACTACGATCCCCGCTATTATGCGGCGCAGGTCAAGGACCCCGACGGCTACGGTCTCGAGTTCGTCTTCAAGAGCTGGCAGCACGGGAGTTGATGCGATGACCGCTACCATCTTGCGCGCGAAAGCGGATGCGCTGATCACTGCCACCAACGCCTTCGATACCGAGGCGGCAGTGACCTTGTTCACGCCGGATGCGGTGATCGACGACCCGTCGACCGACCACAGTTTCGACGGTCACGCCGGGATCCGCGACTACGACCTCAGGCGCAAGCTCACGGAATTTTGCCAGCTGCTTCTCGCGGGATTCCGGCGAGGATGGGGCCGCATACCCACCCGTTGCAGCACCATCCTGGGCCGCGTCAAAATCGAGATAGACGAACTGCGCGCCCATGCTCCCCTCTTTAAGGAGACGTTGATGAAAGAAGGATGCCTATATGTTATTCTGAATCGTTATGGGCCGGTTATCGAGGCCAGTTTGAGATCGACAACGGTAACGGAATGAGATTGGATCATTGATGATCTAACCCTCGCCTTGAACCAGTTCGAACCAACGACCATTGATTCTCAGCATTGAGAACGAAGCCTAACTCGTTGGCAAAGTGTCTGGCCATTCGTGCGCGCCATGGAGGACGCGAAGGATACGAACCGCTGTTTCGGTGATTGCATACGCTGCGACGTAGGGCGTACCGTTAATTAACAGCTCGCGGGTGCCAGCAATTCTGCCAACACGACCGCTCGCGGGAAAATCTATCAACCGGCGGACAGCAGCAACAATCCGTTCGTCAACCAGAATGGCGGCTAACGGATTCTCTGCTTCTATGTATGTGAAGATGGCGTCGCGATCAAGGTCGACGAAGAGTACCCGCCGGCTAAATAGCGTGCTACTCCTCGGGCCGAGCCAGCACGAAATCGTGCTCTATCTGCCAGAACTTGCCTGAGAAACCGAGCTCGTTAGAGCGTACCGAATCCTCAACGTGCTGGAATTGGGCAAGCAAGCTCTCCTTCACACCGAAGACGGCGTCAGATTGGATGTACGGGTCGTCCGGATCGAAGATGTGTGTCGTGAGCGTCTCGAAGCCGTGGGCCTTGACGATGTAGTGCAGGTGGGCGGGCCGGTAGGGATGGCGACCGAGCACACCGAGCAGTTTGCCAACGGGTCCGTCGTCGGGAATGGGATAATATTTCGGCTTGACCGCCCGGAACCAGTAGCGGCCGTCGGCGCCAGTCCGGAACACGCCGCGAAGGTTGAAGTCTGGTTGGATTCCCTGCTGCTGCACGTCGTAGAAACCCTCGTCATTGGCCTGCCAGACGTCGATAACCGCATCGTTGATGGGCTGCCCCGCGGTATCAATGATCCGCCCGCCGATCACCATGTCCTCGCCCTTGGCGTCGAGGCAGATATTGGCGCCCATCTCCAGTTCCGGCGCGCCCTCGACATGGAAAGGGCCGAGCACCGTGCTTTCTGATGCGCCCGACGGCTTGCGGTTGTTGATCGCGTCCACCAGCATCGAGACCCCGAGAACATCAGACAGCAGGATGAATTCCTGCCTCCATTCGTTGCACATCTGGCCGGTGCGGGTCAGGAACAGGATCGCCTGCATCCATTCGTCCTGCGTCGGCTCGATCTCCTTCACCGCCTCGTGCAGCTTGCGAGTGACCACCTCCATGATCTGCTTCAGCCGCTCGTCCTTGGCGTTTTTGTTGCGGCCGGTGACGACCTCGACGGAGTTCTCTTCGGTGAAGAAGCCTTTCTCATGCGCGTCCATCACGGTCTCACTTTCCAAGAATTGCTGTCAGCACGCGGCGCAGTTCAGTCGTAGGATCGTCGGTCATCGCCTCGCGCCGCCAGGCGACGTGATGGTCGGGACGAACGAGCAGGATGCCGCTGTCCCGGATCTCGCGCATATTGGCCCAGTCGCCGGTAAAATCCTGCCATGGCTGGCGGGGGCCGATGACATGGGCGACGATCTCCGTGCCGAATTCTTTGCTCAAACTGCGGGACGCATCGACCCAGCCCTGCCCTCCTATACCCGTCAGCACGGTGAATTTGCCATGGCCGGTGAGATCGAGCGTCGAAACCTTCTCGCCGGTCGCGGAGAAGAGCCAGGCATGCGGCAGCCGCGCGCCGGGCCAGCTCGTCTGCTGGCAATGCAGTTCAGGGTCCTTGGTGAATACAGGTTCGGCCTGTCCATCGGTGACCGCAGCACCCGAGCGATAGCGCTGGTTCATCTCGACCCCATGGCAATCGAACTCGTAGACCTTGTCGGCGATCGCCTTGCGGATCGCGGCGCGCTGCTCCTCGGCGGCGACAGTGTTGTTGCAGCGGGCGTCCATGTTCTGCTGCATCTTCACCGGGTCGATGGAATCGAGCAGTCCGAGCGCCTTGAAGATCGGCCCGAATTCCTCGATCGACTTGTTGGCGCGGGTGACTATCTGCTTGGCAACAGGCGCGCGCTCGGCCTGATAGCTGTCGAGAAGTTTCGCGCCTGCGGCCCCCTTCAGAACGAAGGCGAGTTTCCAGGCGAGATTGAAAGCGTCCTGGATCGAGGTATTGGAGCCAAGGCCGTTCGACGGCGGATGGCGATGGGTGGCATCGCCCATGCAGAAGACGCGGCCATTCGACATTGTGGTGGCGTACATATTGTTGACGGTCCAGGTCGAGACCGACTTGATGGTCATCTGGAGATCGGGATCGCCGACCAGATCGCGCACCACTTTCTTCGCATGCGCTTCGTCCACTTCAGGCGCCGGCTGGTTGATGTCGTAACCCCAGACGATCAGCCACTCGTCCCAGGGCCTGACCATCCGCACCAGACCCATGCCGATGCCGCCGACGTCAGCACCCGGTTGCAGCACCCAGTAAAGCACCGAGGGACGATGAGCGACCAGTCGCGACAGATCGGCCTTGAACAGGATGTTCATCGAGCCGGCAACGCCCATCTTGCCTTCGAAGGCAAGGCCCGCATGTTCCGCAACCTTGGAATTGCCGCCATCGGCGCCGACCAGATATTTCGAGCGGACGGCGAACTCCTTGCCGGTCAGCCGGTCGAGACAGGTCGTCGTGACCCCGTCTTCGTCCTGCACATGGCTCAGATATTCCGTCGACATGCGCGACTGGCTGCCGCGCGAACAGGCCGTCTTGAACAGCAGCGGCTCCATGAAGGTCTGCGGCAGGTCGTTCATATGGGTCGGCGAAGACAGCTGGTGCTCGGCGCGCGACAGGGGATGTTTGCCCCAGCTCTTCATCCGGCCGATCTCTTCGCCGGTGAGCGAGGTGCAGAAGACGTTCTCGCCCATCAGATCCTGCTCGGCCGCAAACATATAGGCCTCATCCTCAACGTCGCGTCCGAGATCGCGCAGTACTTCCATGGTGCGCTGGTTGGTGATGTGGGCGCGCGGCGTACTGGCGAGCCAGCGGTACCGGTTGATCACCAGGTTCTCGATCCCGTAGGACGACAACAGGGCCGCGGTGGCCGAGCCCGCCGGGCCGGTGCCGATGATGAGTACGTCGGTGGTAATGTCAGCCATGAGGCCCTCCCCTATGCGTGAGATCGAGCGGCCCGCCCTTTAGGACGCGGCGAACCGGGAAAAGCTGGATGCCGGTGCGGCCGGAGAACAATCCCCAGAGGCCGCGCGGCGCGAAAAGCATGATGGCGATACCGAGAAGACCCAGCATCAGCAGGTACCAGGAGCCGTAGTCGGCCAGCAGGTTCTGCAGGAGAAAGAAGATGATGACGCCGAGGATCGGTCCCTCGATCGTGCCGATGCCGCCGATCACGACGATGAAGATCACATAGGCCGTCCAGTCGGTGACCGAAAAGGCGGCATCTGGCGAGATGCGCGCCTTCTGCACATAGATCAGCGCCCCGGCGATACCTGTCATGAAGGCGGTGGCAAGATAGACCAGCGTCTTCATCCGCCGCGCATCGACGCCGACGGCACGGGCCGCCTGCTCGTTGTCACGGACGGCGGCAAGGCCGAGGCCTTGCTTGCTGCGCAGCAGCCCATAGATGAAACCGATTGTGGCGACGACGAGGATCAGCGCCAGCCAGTAGGTCAGCGCGTCGCCCGCCTCGGAAGCCTTCATGCCGAAGAGATCGCGCATCATGCCGACACCCATCATGTCGCGGGTCGCATCGCGCGGCAGCGAGGTGCCGGTGCCGCCGCCGAGCGCCTTCCACTGGGCGAGCAGCAGCCGCACAACCTCGGCCACCACCCAGGTGCCTATGGCGAAGTAGGGGCCGTAGAGCCGGAAGGTGAAGAAGGCTGTCGGAATGGCGAGAGCGACAGAAAACAGCCCGGCAATCAGGATGGCGACAACAGGATCAACGCCGAAAAGGATGACGGCACCGAACATGGTATAGGCGCCGAAGCCGACGAAGACCTGCTGGCCGACCGAGATCAGCCCGGCATAACCGGCAAGCAGGTTCCAGTTCTGCGCCAGCACCAGCATGGTGAGGATGAAGAACAGATCCTGGATGACGCCGCGCGAGACGATGAAGGGTGCGGCAAAGGCAAGCAGCAAGAGAGCAACGACCGCGACAGCTGACAATCCCGATGCCCTGGTGCGTGTCTCGACGGTGAAGGAGGGAATGGCCATGGTCATCGATACACCTCAATCCACCGCGCGCGGGAAGAGGCCGCGCGGCTTGAACAGGAGAACGGCGAGGAATGCCAGATGGCCGGCAAGGATCTGCCATTCCGGATTGATCGCAGCGCCCACCGTCTGGGCGACGCCGAGGATGATGCCACCGGCAAGCGTGCCCCAGAGCGAGCCGAGCCCGCCGATGATCACCGCCTCGAAGGCATAGATCAGCCGCGACGGTCCGGACGTTGGATCGAAATTGGCCCGCGTCCCGAGATAGAGAGCTGCGATCGTCACCACGACCATGGCAAGCCCCGTTGCCATGGCGAAGATGCGCTGTGGCCGGATGCCCATCAGCCCCGCCGTCACCGGATCGTCGGAGGTTGCGCGGAAGGCGCGGCCGACGGATGTGCGGTAGATGAACTGGTTGAGACAGACGATGACGGCGACCGCCGAAAAGAAGGTCATCAGCGGCATGATGCCGGCGGTGACGGGGCCGAGATTGACCGAGGCGCTCTCGAGGCTACCGGCAAAGACGCGGCGGCTATCGGCCGAAAAACCTTCGAGCAGCCCATTCTGGATGACGATCGACAGGCCGAAGGTGACGAGCAGCGGCGGCAGGATATCCTTGCCGAGCGTGCGGTTGAGCAGGAAATATTGCAAGCCCCAGCCGATGGCAAACATCAACGGCATGGCGATCAGAGCAGCAACGAACGGGTTAAGCCCGAGCGTCGTCACCAGGACCAGAATGAGGAAGGCGGCCAGCACGATGAGGTCGCCATGGGCGAGGTTGACCAACCGCATGATGCCGAAGACGAGGCTCAAGCCTGCCGCAAACAGCGCATAGAGCCCACCGAGCAGCACGCCCTGGAGAATGGTATCAAGCCAGTTCATGATGGTCCGTCCCGAAATAGGCTTTGTGGATGTCGTCGCGGCTGAGATCGGCGGCACGGCCGGAGAGCGTCACCCGCCCTTCCATCATGCAGTAGACGCGGTCGGCCACCTTCAGCGCCTGGGCGATGTCCTGCTCGACGATGACGATCGAAGCGCCGGTCTCGCGGATACTGGGAAAGGCGGCGTAGATATCGCGGACCACGACAGGCGCCAGACCAAGGCTGATCTCGTCGCAGAGCAGCAACGCCGGATTGGACATCAGCCCACGGCCGATCGCCACCATCTGTTGCTGCCCGCCTGATAGTGCCGTGGCCGGATTGTTGCGCCGCTCCTTCAGGATCGGGAACAGCGCAAAAACGCTTTCGAGCGTCCACGGACCATCGACCTTACGGCCATAATTGCCGATCAGCAGGTTTTCCTCAACGCTCAGCGACGGAAAGAGCTTTCGCCCTTCCGGCACCATGGCGATGCCGCGTGCCAGAATGTCAGGCGCCGGCAGCGCTCCGATCGGATCGTCGCGATAAAGGATCGACGCCGGCGCATTTGTAAGCACGCCCGAAATCGAGCGCATCAGCGTCGTCTTGCCGGCCCCGTTGGCGCCGATGATGGCGATGGTCTCTCCGGCGCCGACCGTGATATCGACACCGAACAGCGCCTGGAAATCGCCGTAGGAAGCGGTCAAGCCTCTGGTTTCGAGCAGCGCCATCATATCTCGATCCCCAGATAGATTTCACGCACATCGCGCGAGGCCATGATGTCCTCCGGCTTGCCGATGCCGATGACCCTGCCGAAATGCAGCACCAGCAGCCGCTCGACGACGGAATTCAGCGCGTGCAGCACATGCTCGATCCAGATGACGGCAACGCCTCGCGCATGAATGGCGCGGATGGTGGCAACAAGCGACCGGCATTCGCCCTCGGTCAGTCCCCCGGCGATTTCATCGAGCAGCAGCAGCTTCGGCTCCGTCGCCAGCGCGCGCGCCAGTTCCAGCCGCTTGCGCTGCAGCAGCGACAGGCTTCCGGCCAGCACATTCGCCTTGTCGATCAGCCCTGTGTCCACCAGGATTTCGGCGCAGCGGTCCGACACCTCGGCCTCGCGCCGCCGCGAGCCGAAGGCGCCGGCGACCAGGAGGTTTTCGAAGACCGTCAGCTTCTCGAACGGCTGCGGGATCTGAAAGGTGCGGCCCATGCCCGACAGGCAGCGCGCCATCGGCGGCGTGCGCGTCACGTCGTTGCCGAGAAAGCGGATACTGCCACTATCGGCGGGGATATTGCCGGTGATCAGGTTGAACAGTGTCGACTTGCCGGCACCGTTCGGCCCGATAATGCCAAGCGCCTCGCCTTCGCCGACGGCAAAGGAAATCTGCTCGGCGACGGTCAATGCGCCGAATTTCTTCGAGACCCCATCGAGTTCGAGAATTGCCAAACCCATTCCTCCCAGAACAGGCGGGGCCTGGCAGGCCCCGCGCCAAAAATCAGGCGCCCAAAATCAGGCGATCGCTTCCATCTTGCCGCCGGTCGGAATGTTCGGCGCGGTTTTGTTGTCGGTGATGACGAGATCGTAGCCGCCGCCGTCCTTCAACCGCCACTGGCCGCCGACGAGTGGCGTCTTGGCGATGTTCTTGGCGGCGAACGGCGGCAGGCCCTTGCCGTCCCAGGCGATCGGCCCGACCAGCGTATCGAGCTTGGTGGCGGCAATTGCCTCTGCGACCGCATCCCCGTCCGCGGGGTCTCCTGACCGCTTCATCACATCCACCGCCAGTTCGAACAGGGCATGGGCAAAGCCGATCGGCTGCGTCCAGGGCCTGCTGGTCGCCTTGGTGAAGGCCGCGGCTACCTCAGCTGCACTTTCCCTCGTCAGGGACGACTTGAACGGATGGCTCGGTGTCCACCAGACTTCCGAGGACAGATTGTGCCCGGCATTGCCGAGCGCCTCCACGGTCTGCGGGAAGAGCAGCGCCTTGCCGATCGAGGCGATCTTCGGGGCGAAACCCTGCTGCTTGGCCTGGTTCCAGAAGGTGGTGAAGTCAGGTGGGATGACCACGCCGGTAATGATTTCGCACTGGCCTGACTTGAAGGCGTTGATCTGCGCCGAAAAATCATCCGTCATGTTCTGGTAGCGGCCGGGGTCGATCAGGCCGTAACCCATCTTTTCCAGCACCGGCGGGAAGCCGACGACCTTGTCGCCCCAGGCATTGCCGTCGCCATCATTGGGGAAGAGCCCGCCGACCTTTTTGTTTGTCTCGATCTGCGACCACATGTTGGTGAAGACCGATATGACGTCCTCGAGACCCCAGAAGAAGTGGTAGGCATAGTTGAACGGCTTCCACGACGTGGGATCGCCGGGATTGCCCTGTTGGCCGATGAACCACGGCTGCCAGGGAGCGACCGTCGAAATGCAGGGCATTTCCTCAGCCTCGCAGGTGGTCGCCACCGGATTGGTGGTCTCCGGCGTCGAAGCGACGAGGATCAGGTTCACCTCGTCGGTGACGATCAGTTCCTTGGCGACTTCGGCTGCCCGGTTCGGATTGGACTGGCTGTCCTTGACGACGACCTCATAGTTGAGACCCATCGACTTGGTGGTCGCCAGAAAACTGTCGATGATGAATTTGTCGGCCTCGCCGAAGGCGGCGAGCGGCCCCGTCTGCGGGCTGACATAGCCGAGCTTGACCGCAGCATTCTGTGCGATCGCCGGGGCCGCGAGCCCGGATGTTGCCGCCAATGCACCGGTGGCGGCCGTCGTCTTCAGAAAATCGCGTCTCGTAAACATGTTTCCTCCTCCCATTTTTCTCTCCTCCCAGAGAGCGTGATGTCTGTCGTCAGCCTATGCCGGCCGCTTGCCCTCCCAGGCATCCTGCAGCAGGGCACGAATGGATTGCCGGTCGATCGGCCTTGGATTCCAGTAGGGATTTTCGGTGGCAATATCAGAGACGCGGTCGAGATCGGCTTCGGTGAGGCCCAGATCCTTTAGCGCCAGCGGCGAGCCGATTTGCCTGGCGAAATCCCAGAGCCCACCGCCGACCGAGCCGCCGAAGATATCGGCGACTGGCGCCAGAAGCTCCGGCACGGCTGCGGCATTGTAGGCGGCTGTGTGCGGCAGCATGATCGCATGCGTATCGGCATGCGGCGTATCGAAGGTGCCGCCCAGCGTGTGGCAGATCTTGTGATGCAGCGCCATACCAACCGTGCCGAGCACCGTGCCGCAGAGCCAGGCGCCGTAGAGCGCATCGGCACGGGCATCGGGGCCCCGGGGCTTGGCGATGATGTCAGGCAGGCTGGTCTTGAAGGCCCGCAGTCCCTCGGCCGCCATCAGCGTCGAAATCGGGTTGCGATCCCTGGCATAGAGCGCCTCGACCGCGTGGGCCATGGCATTCAGCCCCGAGGTGACGCTCATGCCGACCGGCAATCCAAGCGTCAGCGCCGGGTCGTAGATCACCACCTCAGGCAGGATGCTCGCATGGCGCACGGTCGTCTTGCGGCCGCCCTCTGTCTGGCCGAGTATCGGCGTCACTTCCGATCCGGCATAGGTCGTTGGAATGACGATCTGCGGCAGGTCCGTGCGATAGGCGATTGCCTTGCCGAGCCCGGTGGTCGAGCCGCCGCCAAGCGAGACGACGCAATCGGCCTTCGTCTGGCGAACCACCTCCATCGCCCTTTCGGTGACATCAACAGGCGTGTGCATGACGGCGCCGGTAAAGACGCTGGCGGCAAGCGGGCCCAGCCGCTCCGCAAGGGCCTCCACGTCCGCCTTCTGTTGCGGCGTCGAAAGGACAAGCGCCCTGTTGCATCCGAGCTTTTCCGCCCATTCGCCGGCGGCGGCGCTCTTGCCTTCACCGAAGACGATATGGGCGGGGCTGCCGTTATAGATGAAATCGCGGCTCATGTGTCGGCTCCCTGTCTGGCGCGGACCATGACGAAGGCGAGGTCCAACAGCCATGCCGCCGCGCCCTTGCCCTGCCGTTCGAAGGTTCTGACAAGGTCCGGCTTGACGCCGAAGATCGCGTCCTCGGCCAGATGCGGATCGCTGCCGTCATAGATATGCGTGGTGATCGTCTCGAAACCCGGCGCCTTGATGATGAAATGAAGATGCGCGGGGCGGTGCAGCGGATAACCCGCCTGTCGCAGAAGCTTTCCCACCGGACCATCGTCCGGCACGCCATAGCCGCAGGGCTTGATGGTCCGATAATGGAAATGTCCATCCGCATCCGTGCGGAAGCTGCCGCGCAGATTGAATTCCGGCTGCAGATCCGGCTGCTGGTTTTCGTAGAACCCTTGAGCATTGGCCTGCCAGGTGATGATCTCGGCATTCGCAATGGGATCGCCATCGAGATCCTGCACGCGGCCGGAAACATCCAGCGCCTCGCCGATGCCATCGAGCGAGATATTGCTGCCGAGCGCCAGTTGCGGAACGTCGGCGCGGAAGAAGGGTCCGCGCACGGTGTTGGGCGTCGCGGTCTTCGGACGGCGCGAATTGATTTCCTCGACCAGCGCCGAAGCGCCGAGCAGATCCGACAGAAGCACCCATTCCTGGCGGCGCTCGTCGCTCGCATGGCCGACATCGGTCAGGAATTCGATCACCTTGCGCCAGTCGGCCTGGGTCGGCCGCAATTCCCGGATGAGGGCATGAAGATGCGTCACCGCAGCCGCCAGAATCTGCGGCAGGCTGTCATCCCTAGATTGCGGAAGTCGTTGCGCGAAAATGTCATGCGAGGTGGCCTCGCTGAAATTCGGCGCTGTCGGACCCGGCATCATGCGTCTTCTCCAGAGCATTGGCTGGTAGAGAATAAATTAGCGCGACATCACGTTGACTGTGATGATTTTATTCCGACTTAATATATCATATCGTTATGAAGATAGATGAAAGACACCTTGTCCAGCTGGCTGCGGTCGTCAAAACCGGCGGGGTCACCGAAGGCGCGGCGCTGCTCGGCCTCTCCCAGCCGGCGGTGTCGCGCACGCTCTCCATGCTGGAAGCGCGGATCGGCGAGCCGCTCTTCATCAAGGGCCGCCGTCCGCTGCAGCCGACGCCGCTCGGCCGCGCCTTGGCCGACCACGGCCAGACTATGCTCTCGGCATCGCGCAAGGCGTCCGATGTCGTCGAGAGTTTTCGGGTCGGCAAAAGCGGCGTCGTGCGCGTCGGCGGCACGCCCTTCTTCATGGATGCGCTGATCGCCGGCATGATCGCGGAGTTCCAGAACCAGCATCCGGATGTGCGCGTCGACCAGACCTACGGTTATTTCCCGGACCTGCGCGCAGCACTTCACGCCGACCAGATCGATCTCGCCATCTGTCCGATCGATATTCTCGACGAAGGGTCCGGCCTCGAATTCCAGCAGATCCTGCCCGGCCGCAACGTCGTCGCCTGCCGGGTCACCCACCCGCTGCTCATGAAGCGGCGACCGCAACCGGTGCATCTCCTCGATTTCCCCTGGGTCGCACCGCCGCCGGGCAGCCCGCTGCTCGCCGACTTGCGCAGCATGCTCCTCTCCTTCGGCGCAACCGAGGTCAAGATCCGCTATTCGGGCGGTTCCCTCATGAGCGTCGTCCACTACATGAAGGCGGCCGATGCGCTGACCATCATGCCGCACAGCGTCGTCTTCGCATTGCGCAACGACAAATCCATCACCGCCCTGCCCGTGCCTATACCCCACCCGGAACGCGCGCTCGGTCTGCTGAAGCGTTCGGACGCACCTCGCACGCCCGCCGTCGATCACTTCGCCCGCCACATCCGCACGGGCTTCGATAACCTCAAGCACCTGATCAAGCGGCACGAGCAATCAGTTGTCTGGGGCTCTTGAACAATATGCGAGAGCGTGCTGCAGGCAGTTGGCGCGCCTCACCGTTTGGTCTGGGCAAGGATCTCGGCGGCGGCGCGATCAGGGTGCGGAGCGGCGCGTCGGCTGGCCATCCGGTCGAGACATTAACCCGCACCGGCATTGGGTGCCGGCTCCTCCGTCGAAATAGCATCTGTTGTCCGGCCGGGAGCTTCTGGCGATCCGTCGGCATGCTCGATGTTAATCTTCACCGGTCCTGCCTCCATTTCGCCGAATGGAGAGGCGAATGCGATTTCGGCGGCGTCGCGGCCGACGCCGATTCTGACCAGGCCATCGAGGTTCGCTTGCCGCGTCGCGTCGAACAACCACCATCGACCGTCGAGATAAGCCTCGAAGACCGCGTGGAAATCGGACGGCTCAAGACCGTAGGCATAACAGCTGACGAAGCGAGCCGGTATATTCAGCGCGCGACAGAAGGCAATACCGATATGGGCGAAGTCGCGGCAGACCCCCGCCCGGCTCAACAGACTTTCGTCTGCGGTGGTCTGCTCGTCCGACGATCCGCGCTGATAGTCGATCGTCTCGTAGATCCAGTTGCAGATCGCCGTGACCCGCTGATGGCCTTGCGGCAGATCGCCAAACTCGCGCTCGGCGAAGGTCGCCAGCCGATCGGACGAGACATACCGAGATGGCAGCAGAAACGGCATTATGTCGAGCGGCATTTCCGTCAAAGGCGTTTCGTTGACGCAGGCGGGATCCGTTCGAAAAACCTCAAGCGTCACTTCAGCCTCATAGCGGATATCGAGAGGCCCAGCGTCCGCATTGATGCTGAAATACCGGTTGCGAACATCGGGCACGATATAGGTACGCCTTGGCAGATCTGGACTGATGGTCAGCCGTTCGGCCAGGTTCCGGTGTCGAACGAGCTTGGCAACTTCAAGGTTGAAGATGAACGTGGTCGGGCTTTTGACCTCGTAGGATAGTTCGCAGCCCAGCCTATAACGCACCGTCATTGTCGTTTCCCGCATTTTCGGCAGTGCTTTGCGTGTCGCAAGGCTTCGCGCCCTTCTACAGTCGACCGAGAAGCTCGCTCTTCTTCGCTTCGAATTCCTTGTCCGTCACGATGCCCTTCGCGTGTAACGAGGCAAGCCGCTCGATTTTGTCGAAGATGTTGTCTTCGAGATTTGCGGAGCTCCGAGCTGGATTGTTCGAGTGCTCCCCAGAGTTTTCCGATGACGCCGCTTTCCCCTCATCCGGAGCCGCTGGTCGGTTCGTGACCGGCTCACCAGACGTGGAAACTTTATCCAGCTGTGACGGGTCGATCGGGCCATGTTGCGAGCTGAATGTCACGCGTTGATCGCCCGACTGCTGTTGCGAGAAGCCGCTGATGAGGTGATCCTTGGTGTCATAGATCGTGACTTGGCCAGCCAGTGCGAGAGCGAGCCGCCGGCTAGCTGGAAAGAAGGCGTAGCGCAAATCGTTCTGCGCTCCGGTCGCGGATGGCGTACCCAACTCCTTCGGCCACCAATTCGACGCGGCGGGCGCCACGCGAAGGTGCTCTCCACCGCCCTGGTACTGCGACTGGTGTTGAGCAGATCGCGGCTTCGCATCCGCCGCGCGGTGAGCTATTTCGGCAAGGTCCGAGCAGAGCGCCGCTACCCTCGCCTTCAGGCTATGATTGAACATATCGCCGATCATCAGCATGCCGCCTTGGGACCACTGGCCCATACCGCCGAATTCCGGATGATAGAACTGCGCCTGCAAGCCACCAGCTGCGACAAGAGCGCCAAAGAGATGTCCGACCGCATCCAGGCTGAAGTTATGTCGTTCTGCAATGCCCCGCAGTTCAGCGGATATTTCGCCGTTATCGTCGAGGCTCATGGAAGTTTTGCCAGTTCATCTCGCGTGACGAAGACGTCCGTGTTGCCCGCTTCGTGCTCGGGATGCGAATATGCCATACACTCGGCCTCCCGCATATCGAGTGCATGCTTGACGCTGACGATTCCCAAAGGCGCCGGGACTTCGCCATTGGTAGCGACCACCTCGACAATATGTTCATTGGCCATCGCATATCCTTGAAAGAAGAGAGAGTGTGTGGCGACTGGCTCGGCAAACGGATCACATTGAGCACATGCGTTCACACCACCCTCACGCGACAAATGCACGTATTAACAAAAAGTTCCGGGTCTTTTTCCCTTTGCCTCTGGCAGCCTACGGTGTAAGCAAGGTTTCGCCCTCAAGGCGAAGGGCCTGAAGACCCGCACAACCTCAATTTAACACCCTGGCGTTGACCTCGTCGCCGTTTGCAGAAGAAGGGCGTCCTGAACGGAATCGTACCGCCGTGCGACCAGCATGTCTGCTAACGCCGGGAACGCCTATTTTTGTGCTCACGTGCTTCAGCGCAACCCGCTGCCAGGCACGAAGTGGATGGTGGATGCTTTTCACTTTTCACTTTGACCTCGTGCTTATCATCACTCGTCGATTGACACGTTTCGATCGCAAATAAGTGCCAGCGGGAGGGTTAGCCATTTCGGCTGCGCAGACCGCATTAGCTGTGATTGGTGGTGAAGCTTCAGACTACGATGCCCGCTCCGGACCCTCTTGTGATCCCGGTGGCAAGCCCAGATTGTTCCTCGCCGAGATACGGTGGCGATTTCCTGCGCGCCGAGTTGGTGGTCGATGGTCGCGCGACGAATATCCTTCGCCTTGATTGGGATCGAACCGACCACCTCACGATGCGATGTTCAACTTGGAGCTAGCGACGCTTTACTTCGAACTCGCAGCCGCGCCATCGACGTCGCAAAAGAGACAGTCGTTCTCTGTGGAAGCGCGCGTATTGCCACCCGGAGGTTATCCGCAAACCGTTAGCCAGGTCGTCGTAGGGTGGCGAGAAAGAATCTCTTGCCGGGACCTCAAATAGATATTGCTGGACTTGAACCGACATTCGCCGAACCTTTGAGCCCGAAGCGCTGCCAGCAAGGCGGAGAAACATGGGGCTGATATGTCTTCCCAACGCGATATAACGGATCCCTTCGTGGCCAGGGCTATCGAGCTGCAGGCGATTTTTCATCGAGACGCGGTCGAGCGCGATAAGAAGGGCGGTCGGCCGATCGAGCAGATCCGGCTTCTGAAAGAAACGACTTGCCGTCAGCCCAGATCCCGGTCGGCTACGGCGGACAAGGAGCCTCCTGGCTGTCGATCCTGCGTGTCGTGCGAGAATTTGCCCGGACAGACGGCTCGCTGGCCCATCTCTTCGGCTATCATCATCTTCCTCTCAACCTCGTCCTTTTTCGTGGCTCGAGCGCGCAGAAAGACCACTGGCTGCGCGCGTCAGCCGCCGGAAATCTGATGTGGGGCAATTCCGACAATGCGATGTCGAAAACCTCGTCGGGCCGACGCGTTGATTATGGTTTATACGCAGCGCGTTTCCGACATAACGGCGATAGTAGTCAAGCCCCATTACAGCCATCATCACCTTGTTTTTGTTCTATTTATTTCGGGTCTAGATGCGTGATCAATCGCGATCCCGACAAAAGGGGGATAAAGACAGAGCGCCGTATCTAGGTCATCGGGGCGACCTGCTTCTCCCTTGCCGCATTCAAAACGCGGATAAAACGCGTCGCTCACTTCTTATTACCATCGCATTGTTTTTGCTGAAAAAACTCACCCCTCTCACCTGAGCGGACCGTGACGATAGGGGCGAATCTGATATAAGGGGGATAAAACGAGGAAACGAAATGCCTTGCGACGTCACGGCCTTTCCCTCCATCGCCGGGAAAGCCGTTCGCATCGTCAAATATACCGGCCGCGATAAATCTCGATCCGACTTCGAACAGGAAGGCAAGAAGGGCTACGCCGTCGGTTTCACCGGCATGATGAGATTCCTGATGGAACGCCTGCCTAAGGACGAACGCTATATCGACGGGGTTCGACGCATGGTTCCGCACTTCCCGGAAACAGCTATCCGGGAAGTGATTGCCAACGCACTCATCCACCAGGATTTCATGGCGACTGGCGTCGGTCCTGTAGTCGAGATCTATGATAACCGGATCGAGGTCAGCAATCCGGGTAACTCTCTGATCAGTACCGACCGAATCCTCGACGAACGACGCTCCCGAAACGAAAAACTGGCAGCGACTATGCGTTCATTCGGCCTCTGTGAGGAACGCGGTGGCGGTCTCGACAAGACGCTAATTGAGATCGAAGCAGAGCATCTCCCGGCCCCCGATTTCATCTCATCCGAAAACTCAATGCGTGTCGTGCTGTTCGCGCCCAAAAGCTTCAACCAGATGTCGAAGGCGGAGAAAAGTAAACGGTGTGCCGCTGGCACCTTGACTAGCTTGCTCAAAATTGGACGTGATCATTTGCCAGTCGCTGACGCTGGTGATAAAGATGCACCATGGAATTTGTTCGCGCTTTCACTGTGATTATTATCACCATTCATCGAGTGGTGGGTTAAGCACGTCATATTTCCAGACAAAGCAACCCGCCGCGAGGCGGGTTTTGTTTTTCCGCTCGCGGCCATTTTGGAGTCCAGAATGTCCGACCATCCCTTGAAAGCCCTTATCGAATCTGCAGACCGTTCCATATCGGCCAAAGACTTCGACGGCTTGATGCGATTTTACACCGATGATGCCACCTTAGTGGTCAAGGCAGGCATGTACGCCAAAGGCAAAGACCAGATCAGGAAAGCGTTCGAAGCAATCTCTGCTCATTTCCAAGGTAAATTGAAAGTCCGCCAAGGGCGGATGGAGGTGATCGAGGGCGGAGACACAGCGTTGGTCATCATGGAAACGTGGTTGGATGCCGTCGACGAAAGCGGCATTGCGACGTCGACGGTACGACGTGCCACCTATGTGTTTCGTAGAGACTCGTCTGGCACCTGGTTATGCGCTGTAGACAATTCCTACGGCACGGCTCTCCTCGATAGTTGAGAATGCCCCCGGCCCGGTGCCCACGTTGGGTCGGGGACAGCGTTCCGGTTGGCGCAGATTACGTTGCCGCATACTGCCACGGCAGAAGCTCATCAATCCGGTTCTGCCTGTGGCCGTTGACAATGGCGGTGAGCGTGGCGGTCAGGTAGGCCTGCGGATCAACCGAATTGAGCTTACACGTCTCGATGAGCGAGGCGATGGTCGCCCAGTTCTCAGCACCAGTGTCGTGCCCGGCAAAGAGCGCATTCTTACGATTGAGGGCTATCGGCCGGATGGTCCGCTCGACACTGTTGTTGTCGATCTCGATGCGGCCATCGGTCAGGAAGAGCTTCAGACCATCCCAGTATTTGGCAATGTAGGCCAAGGCCTCGCCGAGTGGGGACTTGGTTGAGACACGGGCACGGTGATGGACAAGCCAGGTTTGCATGTCGGCGACGAGTGGCGCTGACCGCTCCTGCCGTCCAGCGAGACGAACCTGCGGATCACGGCCGCGCAGTTCGGCCTCGATGCGATACAGTTCACCGATCCGTTTGACGCCGTCTTCGGCAATCGGTGCTATTCCGTTGTGGGTGATCTCCACCAACTTGCGACGGGCGTGTGCCCAACAATAGGCAAGCCGAATGTCCGGGCCAACGCGCTCTGGTGCGATCAGCCTGTTGTATCCGGTATAGCCATCGACCTGCAGGATACCGGAGAAGCCCCGCAATATTCGTTCTGCATGAATGCCTCCTCGACCAGGCGCATAGGTGAAGGCCACGCCCGGTGGAGCGCCGCCGCCCCATGGGCGATCATCCCGCGCGAGCGCCCAGAAGTATCCGGTCTTGGTTTTGCGGGAGCCAGGATCAAGCACCGGAGCACGGGTTTCGTCCATGAACAGCTTGGTCGAGCGCTTCAGGTCGGCAATCAGTGCATCGAAGACGGGCCGCAATTCATAGGCTGCCCGACCGACCCAGTCTGCGAGCGTGGAGCGGTCGAGATCGACACCCTGGCGGCTCATGATCTGGGCCTGGCGGTAAAGCGGAAGGTGATCGGCATATTTGGAGACCAGAACATGCGCGACGGTCGCTTCGGTCGGTAGGCCTGCCTGGATCAGCCGTGCTGGAGCTGGGGCCTGAAGGACGCCGTCGGTGCAGGCACGGCACGCATATTTGGGACGACGCGTGACGATGACGCGCAATTGCGCCGGGACCACGTCCAAACGCTCCGAGACATCCTCGCCAATGCAATGCAGGCATCCACCGCAGGCGCAGATTAGGCTTTCCGGCTCGATCACCTCTTCGACACGGGGAAGGTGCTTTGGAAGGGAGCCGCGATTGATCGCGTGTGCCTTGGCAATCCTGTTTCCAGCAGGAACGTCCGCCTCATCCTCGGCATGGATCGCTGCAATGGCCGTTTCCAGGTCTTCCAGTGCCAGATCAAACTGGCAGGGATCGGTCTTCTCAGACTTGCGCCCGAAGGCTGCCTGCTTGAACGCTGCGACCAGCTTCTCAAGCCGTTCGATCCGCTCATCCTTGCGGGCTATCTGGGCGTCTTTGCCTGCCTCGCGTGCCTGGGCTGCGAGCAGCATCGCCTTCAGGGCGGCAACATCATCGGGAAGGTCGGCGGCGTCTAGCATGGCTAGAACCTACCAAAATCCAGCCCGTTTTGCCTTTGGAATTTATAGTCCTGAGTCATCGTGCCGCAGCTATTCGATGACCTCCGGGGTTCTCGTCTGTATGGCATGAACCCGCCGCCAATCGAGGCCCGCAAACAGAGCTTCGAACTGGGCGTGGGTGAGCGTCATCAATCCATCCTTGATGCCTGGCCAAGTGAACGTCTGCTCTTCCAGCCGTTTGTAGGCCATGACGATCCCGGAGCCATCCCAGTAGATCAGCTTCAACCGGTCCGCCTTGCGTGATCGGAACACGAAGACCGTTCCGGTAAACGGGTCCTTGTGCAGCTCATTCTTCACCAGCGCCGCCAAGCCGTCATGACCCTTGCGGAAGTCTACGGGTTTGGTGGCCACCATGATCCTGACGAGGTTTGACGGAAAGATCATGTCGCCGCCGCCAGGGCGCGAGCGATTGCAGCGATCCGGGTCGCAGATGCGCCTTCCTCCAGGCGGATCGTGACCGGACCAACGACGATCTCGGCACGGGAAACGGCTTTGACCTTCGACGGCACAGGCAACGGCGGCTCGACAACCATGGCCGCGAATTCGACGGCGTCTTCTGGCTCTGGCAACACCAGCTTGCCCTGCCGCGCCATCGTCCGCCAGGTGGAAAGGCTGTTGGCTCGCAATCCATAGCGCTGCGCAACTTCATTGACTGTCGTGTCAGGCCTCAAGCTTTCCGAAACAATCTTCGCCTTGACCTCGTCCGGCCAATGTCGGTGAACCTCACGTCCAGGCTTCCTGGTTGTGAGAAACTCCAATGTAGTCTCCATGGAGAAACTCCCGTTCTTCATCCATGGAAAGCCGATCACAGATTAGACGGCAGCGAGCAATGTGGGAGTGGAACAGCGGTTACGGAGAAAATGCGGGCGTGCTTCTTTCATTGTATTCTGCGCTGGCTAACTCACGATTACATGAGCAACGCAACTCTCCGGGAACGGTTCTCGCTTCCGGCCGAAGAGTATCAGGCAGTTTCCGCAATTATCGCGGAATCGATCAAACTCGGCCGCATCGCACCGGCAGATCCGGACCAGGGCAGGAGAAACGCGAGATACGTTCCTTACTGGGCCGTCTAAGGCAAGTGACCGCCTTGAATAGATTCGAACCTACGACCACTGTTGGGCTGGCTCGGACGGAATGGATAATCAATCGGTTGCCTGCGTTGTGTGCTGCTCCGAATGCAATAGTCATCACTTGCGTACAGTACGCTAATCGCATACCCTTCCGCGCTAAATCGGAGGCTGGAAACTATGGCGACGGTCGAGAAAATCACGATTGCACTAACATCCGAAATGGCGGGCTTTGTGCGAAGCGCGGTCGATGCTGGCGAATATGCATCGACGAGTGAAGCCATCCGTGATGCCGTCCGCGAGTGGAAGGAGCGACGTGATTTGCTCGGCTACACCGTCGAGGATCTGCGAGCGCTCGTGCAGGAGGGCATCGAAAGCGGCCCAAGTTCGCGCAGGACAATGGCGGAGGTAAAAGCTGCAGCGCGCGAACGATTAAAATCTTCAAGACATGAACTTTAACCATGCTTCCAGTTATCCGAACCAATCGTGCGGACGAGGCCCTGATCGAGATATGGTCCTTCATGGCCATTGGCAACATATCTGCAGCTGACCGTGTTCTTGACGCGATTGAAGCACGCTGGGACAATCTCGCCCGACACCCCTACTCGGGAGTTGCGCGCGACGATATCGCGCCTGGCATTCGGCATCTCATCTCAGGTGAGTATCTGACTCTTTATCGGCTCAGTGGCAGTGCCATTGAAATCGTCCGCGTCCTGCACGGGCGCCGAAAGATATCCTCCAAAGAAATTGCATAAGCGGCGGGCTAACGGGACCCTTCATATAGACCCCGGATGGCACGTGTGTCAGGCGTAAGCAGATTTATGGAACTTATGCTCAGTTCGCAGCCCATTTGAGCAGGCGACTTCTGATGTGCGTAGGTGTTGTAGATCCACTGAATGACTTCCTCGCGGAGCTCGTGCTCGAAGTCGACGTCGATATCCGGCGGCTCGTAGCGCTCCTGGGAAACGAACCGCTCGAAGAGCAGGTCGTTCGTCTCTGGGTCGATGGACGTGATCCCGAGAATGTAACAGACGCCGAGTTCGCGGCAGATCCCCGCCCCTGGCAGAGAATGCCTTGCGAGCGGGCATAACGGACGATAGAAAACACCATCAGGAAGTAGGGTGCGTATTTCATAGTCCGGATGAGGTCGAGCTCGTGTCGGATGATTTTCAGAACGCTGTTCGGCAGACCTTCCGGATACCGCCCAGGCGCACATTCCCTGACATAATGCTCGAGAGACGCTTGCGCGTCCTTGCCTGGGACAATCGCTTCTCCAGGAAATTGATAGGTCAGTTCCTCGAGCGAGAACCGACAGCGCGGACCATCCCGAGGCGTTCTGCCGCACGCGCAGTTCCCTATCCTGCCACACCCTTCCCATTCGTTCGGCAAGCCATCTCTTTTGATGTGTATCAAGGAATGCTTTTCGAACCGGGGTAAGGTTTCCAACAACTTGCCGAGGCAGTCCAGGAGCTTTCCTGCGGCAGGTTTTCCTGGGAGATCAACCGGTCCGGAGATAAAGTGATGTCATTAAAGCTAATCAGTGGAATGATGAAGTCGTCCGGCGACGAAGCGTTGCTTGCGATGGATGCAGGCGGCGCAAATCAGATGGTCGTCATCGACAGGGGAGCCCTTCTGGAGGTCGCAGAACCACGACGTTGCGACGAGAACCGGCTTCAGGAAAATATCGA
The DNA here is from genome assembly GCF_000769405.2 of Rhizobium brockwellii. Lineage (NCBI taxonomy): Bacteria > Pseudomonadati > Pseudomonadota > Alphaproteobacteria > Hyphomicrobiales > Rhizobiaceae > Rhizobium > Rhizobium brockwellii. The sequence continues at coordinate 439,548 of NZ_CP053440.1, read as the reverse complement.
TCTGTTCAGCCGGATTGCGTCCGCCAAATATGAACGCGGCGACTCGAACCGGATGGGCGCATCCGAATTGGCGCAGATGATCTCCTTGCATGGCGGCAAGGAGATCATGTCAAAAGCAAGCCGACAAGTGTTGCGTGGATTTCGGAGTGAAAACTCGAAAGTGTGGCCGGAGCCCCGCAACGGCCACCTCGAACGTCCGTGAACGACCCCGATGACTTGGCTTGAAGGGCCCATGCTTTGCGCCGGCTGGAAGGCAAGTGCCGGCCCGATAAGATTGGGCCAACATGCCCATCGATCAACGCCGACGCCATTGGGAATGGGCGCCATCTTTGACGCACGTCAATTCATATTTCCAGGGCGGTGCCCGACTGTGACGAATATCAGGTCTCGCCTCTTTCCGTCTGGAGATTAGCATGAAGCAACACCTCTTTCTTCCACTCCTCACCTATCCGGATGCGACGTCGGAGTTCATGATTGCCAACGCCGTCGCACTTGCGCACCACGTGCAGGCGACGCTTACCGTCTGTGCGGTGGAGATTACCGTTCCCGACGTTTCCAATGCCCTGTCGTCGCTGATCATCGATGCGGCGAAGATGGCGCGGGATGCCGGGGCGCTCAGTCGCAAGCGTGCCTCGGCGCTGACTCGGATGGCGGTCGATGCGGCAAAAGCTGCTTGCGTGGATCTACGCACGCGCGAGATCAAGACTACGGAGCCTTTCGTCGTCGACGCGCTCGCGGAAGCATCGCGCGCCTACGATCTCGTGCTGCTGGAATCAGCCGGGATCTCCTGTCCGATCGTAGGGGCGGTGTTATTTGCATCCGGTCGGCCGCTCATCCTGTATCCGTCTGCACCTTTCGGTGGCCGAATGGATCATGTCGCCATCGCCTGGGATGGCAGCCGCGCTGCCGCACGGGCGGCACATGATGCCTCGATTTTCCTGGAGCGGGCTTCCAAGGTCTGCCTGCTTTCGGTCATCGACGAGAAGCCCATGAAATACGAGACGGGCGATTATCTCATCGAGAATCTGCTGAACAGCGGCGTAGTCGCGGAGGCGACACGCGTGCGCGCGCGCGGCGAACCGGTCGGAACGGTGCTGCAGTCCAAGGCCTTCGAGTTGCGAGCAGACCTTCTCGTCATGGGCGGTTTCGGCCATTCGCGTCTGCGCGAATTCGTGCTCGGCGGCGCTACCCAAGCGGTGCTGACCAATATCAATCTGCCGATCCTACTGTCGCATTGAGCGTTGCCACGCCATCGTCAACAATCGAATTTGCAGCAATCGGCTCCGAACTCGTATCGCGAGAACAGTCAACGCATGAAACATATGGACACCGGATGTTCTCCCTTCTAAGCCTAGCGACCGGAAGGACCATGCATCGCCCTTAGCCGACGAATCGTCTCGCAGCCGCCCGGCGTTGATGAAACTGTCGTCTTCCTGCCGGCCGCTTCGGCCGCCGCCTCCACCAGCTGAAAAGCATATTCCACCGCCGCTTCCGTGTCATCGTGGCAGAGTTTTTCCGCCTGGCAGCGGGTTTCGAGCGACCGCCTGATCCGGCGTTTGATTGCAGGCATAACGGCATCGTTCGCGTGAGCGAAAAGCTGTCTCAGGCAGCTGACAGCGATCACTTCGGAAACCAGAAGTTTTCCGTCGATTTCACCGAGCGTCGGCACGGCAAATCGCGCTCCTCCGGTCTGACAGTCACGATCTGTAACCAACATCATTGTTCTCCCATTACGTCAGTCTTCCATCGGTTCATCGTTGAGCGCTCTTTTCACCCGACGCAGGATCACCGCTCGTCCCTTTCGATCAGGTCTGCGACGCAAGCGCTCTTCCAAATCGATAACGAACGACTGGTACTCATTGTGCCAATCAGGATGTCCAACCTCTTGTGCTGCAAGACGCGGGCGCGAGGAAGCAGGAGCCAAGAGTTCCGCGCCTTGCCTCGTCAGGCGGTAACTAGCATCGAGCGAGGGGGTGAAGACCGTGATATCCGGCTGCTCCAAAGCCAAACGGGATTTCAACTGGTCGCGCGCAGTTACCTCGCCATGGACCAAGAACAATCCTGTTCGAATTGGCTTCCGCGCTACCACCCACTGCATCAATTCGGTCGCGTCGGCATGACCACTGTAAGCCTCCAGAGAGCGAATGGTTGCTCGCACGACGATTTCATCGCCTTGGATCTTGACCGTGCGCGCTCCTTCCTGGAGTAACCGTCCAAGCGTTCCCTCCGCCTGGAATCCGACGATGAGAACACTGCCCTCGTCGCGCCAAAGCCAGTTCTTGAGCCGATGGCGAATACGCCCAGCTTCGCACATTCCGCTCGCCGCGATGATTATGTGGAAGCCACGGAGAAGGTCGAGTGCCTTCGATTGCTCTGCTGTTTCCGTGAAGCGCACGTTCTTCGAATTCAACGCTTTGACCAGCAAATTGCCATTCGCCATGGCGCGCGCGTGACGCTTGAATATCGCAGTGGCACGTGAAGCGAGCGGTGAGTCGATTACGATCGGACAGCGCGGCAGACTGCCTTCGTCCATCAGGATGTTGAGATCGGCCAGAAGCTCCTGGGTTCGTTCGACTGCAAAGGACGGGATCAGCAAAGCGCCGCTTGGATGATGCGCCTTCAGCACAATCTCACGAAGCAGCCCGCGCCGCGCTTCATCCGAAACTTCCTCCCGCTCACGATCGCCATACGTGCTTTCGCAGATGATATAGTCGAACCCCTGGGGCGCTTCAGGCGCAGCCTCGAGCAGTTTATGCTGAGGACCGATATCGCCCGAAAATAGCAATCGGATCGGTCGATCCGTTCCCGAAAGCTCGATCTCGACCGACGCGGAGCCGAGAAGATGGCCGGCGTCCCAGAACCGGAACCGGAGGTGGCCAGAAAGCTCGTGCCATTCTTTATGAGCGACGGCTTGAAATTGCGTCATCGCTACTCGCGCGTCATCCGCATTGTATATTGGCTCTATGATGTCGCGTGATCTCCAACGATTGCGCCGATTGAGCTGCTCGACCTCCGATTCCTGGATATGCCCGGAGTCCTGGAGCATGATCGCGCACAAGTCCAAGGTGGCGACGGTACAGTATATATGTCCGCCAAACCCCGCCTTCACCAGCTTGGGGACAAGCCCCGAATGATCGATATGTGCGTGGGTCAAAATGACCGCGTCAACGGCAGCCGGCTCGAAGGGGAAGGGTCGGTAGTTTAGTTCCTTCTCCGTTTTCGCCCCCTGGAACAGGCCACAATCGATCATGGTTCGAACACCACGATATTCCAAAACAAAGCAGGAGCCGGTGACTGATCCGGCTGCGCCGTGAAAATACAAGACTGGATCTGACATGGCCTGCCCTCGATTGTTCAAGCATCCTAGCCGGCGGGAACACTGCCCGCTTTGCGTCAGATCAATGAATGGGAGAGCAAGGAAGATTAGGGTTGGTCAATTCCAACAAGAGAGGCAACTGGTTATGACCATCAAAACTGTTTTGAGTGTCCTCGGCGTCAATCACTTCGATGAAGACCTGAAGGGCGCCATCGACTTTTGCGAAACCCACGGTGCCCATCTCACCGCAATGGCGATTTCGATGGGCACAGCGCCCCCTATCGGTTCCTACGAGGTTGTCTCGACGGTCTGGATCGAAGAACGTCAGCGCGAAATCGATCGCCTGGCCGATAAGGCTTCCGAGATCAAAGCGATCCTCGCAAGGAGCGAGGCCTCTTTCGAGGTGCAGGAGATCTATACCGAATTCGCCTGGGCGGATGAAGATATTGCAGAGCGGGCACTATATGCCGATCTCGTCCTTGTCGGCCCTCAAGCCGCCCGTGACGAAGAACTTCGGCGCAGGGTTATCGATGGCGCCCTGTTCCGGTCGCCGACACCGATGCTGATCAACCCAAAAAAGACCAATGTCGGGCTTGCTCCAAAAGCGATCCTGCTGGCTTGGGACTCCAGCGACGAGGCTTCGCGCGCGGCACGTCAGTCGATCGAGTTCCTACAGGCTGCTGAATCGGTGCATGTTACCCTCGTCGACCCACAGGCATCATCATCAGCGAATGGCGAAGAACCAGGCGCTGACGTTGCCACCTTTCTGGCACGGCACGGGGTCAAGGTTGATGTGGATTGCGTCGCAAGCGGCGGTCGTCGCGTCGATGAGGTGCTGCGCAAGCATGCCGTTGATGTCGCCGCCGACATGATCGTCATGGGCGCATATAATCATTCTCGACTGCAGCAACGTCTTTTTGGCGGCGTAACGCAGTCGATGCTGGGAGAAACCAGCGTTCCTCTGTTCCTCGCCCACTGAGCAAGACGCCCGGGGTAATCTCCGAGCATCCTTCGGCGGCGTTTTCGGTCAATCAACCGGAAGCGCCGTTCGACCGGTAACTTCACGAACAAATATGCCGTAAAATATGTGCTCAGACGCCGAGGCCGTTGACTGCGCCTGCGGCTTCAACGCGCCGATTTCCCACCAATCGAAGTGTTTTTGCAGCAAAGACCAGGCTTGCAACCTTTCATTATGCCAAAGATCCGTATCCGGAAACTCCTCGAAGCGCCCCTCGACGACGACGCTCGTCCACCCCCTGCCCGTGCCATGCTGGTCGATTTGCAGACAGACGTTTTCGTTCGTGCGCATCCAGTCGACTTTTCGACCGAGCATTGAAAAGCTGTAGATCGCACCTTTTGCATAAGCGAAATAGATCGGAACCACGTAGGGTTGGTTATCCTTGCAACAGGCCAGGTGGCCAAACCGGGACTGCTCAAGAATGGCGAAGCATTCTGCTTGCGTCAGTTCTTTTAGGGTGTAGCTCATCGGTAGCCCTCCTTGCAGCGACAAGTTCATATATTACCATCTGATTGCACCCCGTCGTTGATAGAGCGCAATGACTGAAGCTCCAAAGCGGCGAGACTCTCCCCACCTTGGAGATGCGGCTAATTCGACAAAAGGCGGTTGATGGCGTTGTGATCGAGCAGCGTGCGGGTTACCCCTCCGAAGACCCACTCCCGAAATCGGCTATGGCTATAAGCGCCTGCGACAATCAGATCTGCCGCGAGCCTATCTGCAGCTTCAATGATCTTCATCCCTACATCGCCTGTCTGTCGCGGCTCGATAATGCTCCGGGCTGGAACCGAATGGCGGGTGAGAAACCGAACAACATCACTCAGCGCTTGCTCATCGATCGGGTGGCTCTCCTCGATCGAAAGGACGACCACGTCTTGTGCCAAGATCAAGAGAGGCATCGCGTCGACGATTGCCCGCCTCGATTCTTTGGCGTCCTTCCAGGCAATCACAATCGTCTGAGCTTCTAGAGGAGCCTTGGAGGCCGAAGCTAGGAGCGCCGGTCGCCCCACCGAGAGCAGGACGTCTGGTATGTTGACCGTGCGTCGGTAATCGCGTGCCTGACCTTTTTCGACATCAAAGAGGACAATAAGGTCGGCCGTTCGTGCATTTTCAAAAACGAACGTCGCCGGATCCGCAGCCTTGGTTTGCCAGGAGACGTGGTTCCTGAACGGCGCATGTCGCATGATCCGCTCGTGCAGTTCACGTTGTCGCGTGTCGACCGCCTCGAGCTCTTCACGCATGGCGAGAAAGAGGAGGATCGAAAGGGCGGCGATCGCGATCTGATGATGGCGACCCATCAGGAGCACGAAACCGAACAAGCTTTTCGGCATTTTGTCGTCTTGCTCCCACTCTTGTGCTTCAGGAAAGGTCTCGGTCGGAATGTCAGAGGCTGACGCCACACCCGCCTTCACTAGTGCGGCCGTCGCCGCCGGTGCGTGCGGCGGTTCCTGGCGGCTGCCATCCAAGCGGCAGGAAGGAAGAGGAGCACGGCACAGGCGACCGTACTCCAGAGCATTTGGCGACGAACCACTGGGAAGAAGGTAGCGTCGATGAAAGTGGGATGCTTTGATCGACGTCAAAATTGAAGAGGCAAACAGACATGGACGCGGGCAGCTGCACAGGGCATTTTGCCCATCGGCCAGCGCGTCACCATGGTAACGCTCGCAGCCGTCCGTATGACATCAATGATCAACGCATGTTACGGTACAGCCGTTCTGCGCCTGACGGAAATGCCGATGTCCCGCTGCTTCCGGGGCGGCGGGGATCTGCGCAGCGGCCGGCTAGGCAACGGACTGTCTCTGCGTCGCGAATGCGCTCGCCTGCCCGGCGATGTCGAGCACCATGCGCCCCTCGATGGTTCCCGCCTTCAGACCGGCAAAGATATCGTTGACATCATCGAGCGGCGCCTTGGCGATCTCGGCCCGGACACGACCTTCGGTGGCGAATGCGAGCGCTTCATCGAGGTCACGGCGCGTTCCGACGATCGAACCACGCACGGTGATGCGTTTCAGCACCACGTCGAAGATCGGCATCGGGAAGTTGCCCGGCGGCAGACCGACAAGGCTGACGGTGCCTTTGCGACGCACCATGCTGAGTGCCTGCGAGAAAGCAGGCCGTGAGACGGCGGTGACAAGCACCCCATGCGCGCCGCCGCTTGTCACCTTCAGCACTTTCTCGATTGTGTCTTCGGACAGTGCATTGAGTGCGAGATCGGCGCCGACCTGGCGGGCGAGGTCGAGCTTGGCGGCGGCGACATCGAGGGCGACCACCTTGAAGCCCATCGCCTTGGCATATTGGATCGCGACATGACCGAGACCGCCGACACCCGAAATCGCCACCCAATCACCTGGCCGCGCCTCGGTTTCCTTCAGGCCCTTGTACGTCGTGACGCCGGCACAGAGGATCGGCGCGATCTCGGCGAAGTTGACGTTTTGGGGAAGGCGGGCGGCGAAGGCGGCGGAGGCGATGACGTACTCGGCAAAGCCGCCGTTGCAGCTGTAGCCGGTATTGTGTTGGTGTTCGCAAAGCGTTTCCCAGCCGGTTTCGCAATATTCGCAACGAAGGCAGGCATCGTGCAGCCAGGCGACGCCGACGGCATCGCCTTCCTTGAATTCGGTGACGCCGGGACCGAGGGCGGCAACGATGCCGGCCGCCTCATGGCCTGGAATGAAGGGCGGCGTCGGTTTGACAGGCCAGTCGCCTTCGGCTGCGTGCAGATCGGTATGGCAGACGCCGCATGCGACGACCTTCACCAGAATTTCGCCTGGGCCGGGTACAGGCACAGGCACGCATTCGATTGCGAGCGGTTTGCCGAATTCGCGCACTACCGCCGCCTTCATCAGCTTGTTCGTCAAGATCGTCATCCTTTCACGATGTTTGTTCGGCGGGGATGATGAAGACGGTGCCCGGCGGCGCATTGATCCATCGCAAGCGGCCCGCGACGGCGTTCGAGTTGCCCGCGTTCAAATCTTGACGCCGATCGAGGCCTAAGCGCACGCCGGCCTGATCCCGCCTCGTTCGACGGGTCAGAGGCGTGCGGAGGCCAAGGAGATCGCGATCCCGAGCGCCAGAACATGTTGGCGATGAAACTGCTTCACGAGGTCATCGGTGGACTGACGATGGCCGCAGCAAACGTCACCATTTCCTGAAACCGTCAATCCAGCCTGGCGGTGAAAACGTAGCCGACGCCGCGCACGGCCTTGATGAATTGCGGCCTCTTTGGATCGGTCTCAATCTTGCGGCGCAGCCGGACGATCTGGGCATCGATCGTCCGGTCAAAGGCTTCGAGATTTCGGCCCCGGGTCAGATCCATCAGCACTTCACGGGTAAGGACCCGGCCGGCATGCCGCACGAAGGTCGCCAGCATGTCGAATTCCCCGGTCGTCATTTCGATCTCCGCACCTTCGGGATCGAGAAGCTGGCGACGACTGAGGTTGAGCTTCCAATCCTCGAAACCGACGATTTCCTCGCTGACCGGCTCGGCATTGCGTGACGAAGATTGCCGCCGACGCAGGATCGACTTCAGCCGAGCATGGACTTCTCTAAGGTGGAAGGGTTTGGCGATGTAATCGTCGGCGCCGATTTCCAAACCTACGATCCGGTCGACGACGTCGTCGCGGCCCGTCAGCATCATCATCGGAACGTCGGATTGGGCACGAATTTCGCGGGCAAGATCAAGCCCGTCCGCGCCGCCGGGAAGGACAAGGTCGAGCAGGATAGCATCGAAATTCTGCTGGCGCATGCGCGCCCGCATCTCGATCCCATCGGAGGCGGACGAGACAGCGTAACCTTCGTCCTCGAAATAGCGCGTCAGCATCTGACGAATGCGCGGATCGTCGTCGACGACGAGAAGATGCGCGTCATGCTGAAGTGTTGCCATCGCCCATCCGTCAAGCCGTGCTGTCACAGACTGTTACTGAATTGCACCGTCTTTAACACGCGCGGCATCGGTGTGTCACCAGAAGCCGGTCAATTGTCCTCATCGACAGCACAGAGGGACGATCATGCTGCACACAACCCGTTTTCACCCTGCTCTGGAAATCGCCAACGGCGCGCTTTTCGGCTCCGAGCCGAACTGCTTGCAGGCGCTTTTCAGAAAGCAGCCAGTCGAACATCTGGCCGCCGGCCAGTCACTGTTCTTCGAGGGCGATGCCGCCAAACACCTCTTTGAAGTTGTTGAGGGGAACCTGCGCATCTTCCGGATCATCTCCGATGGCCGGCGGGTCATCACCGATTTCCTCCATGCGGGCGACATTGTCGGCGTATCGTTGAAAAACCACTATCTCTACAGCGCCGAGGCCGTCACCGATACCAAGGTTCGCCGCTTCTCACGCAAGGCTTTCGAGGCTGAGGTCAGCAACTCGCCGGAGCTGCGGCCGGAAGTCTTCGCCCGGCTTCGCGACGAGATGGCCGCCGCTCAGGATCAGATGGTGCTTCTGTCCTGCAAGGACGCCGAGGAGCGGCTCTGCAGCTTCCTGTTGAAGCAGCTTCGCCGTGACCCAGGCCATTGCCGGTCCAGTGCGATCGTCGAGCTGCCGATGACACGGCTCGACATGGCCGACTATCTCGGCCTGACGATCGAAACCGTGTCGCGGACGATGACGAAGCTAACCAACAAGGGCGTCCTGATGGCCGCCGGCCGGCATTGCGTGCGCATCATGAAATACGCGACGCTCGTACAGCTCTCCGGCGATAATGATGAATATGACAGCGACGAGCGCGGCTTGATTGCTTACGCCGGAAGGCAGCGCCAATGATCCCCAAATGACGAAAGCCAGAGTGCCTGGTGGCGCGCCACATGAATGAGATTCACGCGACGCGCTTAAATGACGCGGCATCGCGCGGTGCAGCTTATATCCCCGCTGCCACTTCGGACGATTGCCACGCGCGGCGCCATCTGCGGACGTCGTTTGCCGTGACCAGGACCACGTCGCCGCCGGACTTCTTTGAACCAAGGCCGCTCGCCACGATTTCACAGAACGCGTCGACGTACTGAAGAAAGCGGACTTCGGTTGCGCGAGGCGGCGAGGCTACGGATAGCAGTGCGCGCCTGGAGACAACGACCGTTTTCATGTCTGCGCCGAAACGCACATCGATGCACCCCGACTTATCTTGCGCGTTCAGGCTTGCGTTGATGACATCGTGCTGCACTTTCATCTCCCTCGAGCAGAATCCTGCGTTGCATGAACCGCTGCCAGCCATTGATGCTCCCAGGTTCCTTCCAAGGTACGACATCGGTGCAATGACACTTTGACCTCGGTCAACTCGGCATCATTTGCCGTTCGACAACTCTTGGGGCTTATGGCCATGACGGCGTGTGCCAATATGCGTTCGCCTGTAAGTCAATGGATCAGCGGCCGCCATTCGGCGGTGGGCAACGTCCGGATCTATGTGGGACCTCGGTTACGAGTGGACGCCACATTGATTTAGAACAAGGAAGGTCGCGCAATTCGACCTCATAAATCATCCTGTTTTTGTAAAAGGATGCGACAATGTCCGACAGTCTGGTCGCCAAGTATGGCGACGCGCGGTTCCCGCGCTACACGAGCTATCCAACGGCGCCAGCCTTTTCAGCCACTGTGGGACCGGATGAATATGCGAGGGGACTCGCAAACATTCAAAAAGCCGGACCCGTCTCCGTCTATCTCCACGTCCCGTTCTGCCGCTCGATGTGCTGGTACTGCGGTTGTCACACGAGCATCACCCGACAGGATGGCCCGGTTCGCGAATACCTGGATGTCATGAGCCAGGAGATCGAGCTTGTATCCTTTGCTGCCGGTAACGAGGTTCCCGTAAAGAACGTTCATTTCGGCGGCGGCACCCCGACGATTATGAGGCCGCAGGAGTTTGCCGCAATCATGGCAAAGCTGCGGAGCGCCTTCAGGTTTGAGGCAGATGCGAGCATCGCGGTTGAAATCGATCCACGCACATTGGCCGTTCCGATGATCGAAGCGCTGGGCGAAAGCGGTGTCGATCGCGCAAGCCTCGGCGTTCAGAGCTTTGACCCGATCGTGCAAGCCACGATCAACCGAAAGCAATCGTTCGAGCAGACGGAGATTGCGGTCAGCGGGCTACGCTCCGTGGGCATCTCCAGTATAAACTTCGATTTGATCTACGGTCTTCCGAAACAGACGGTGCAATCCTGCATCGAAACCGTCAGACTGGCCGCACAGCTGCGTCCCGAGCGTTTCGCCGTTTTCGGTTATGCGCACATACCGGCCTTCAAGAAACACCAGCGCCTCATAGATGAGGCGTCGCTTCCTGGTGCAAAACAGCGAAACGAGCAGGCCGAAGCCATCGCGGAAGAGCTTGTAAAGACCGGGTATGCACGCATTGGGCTCGATCATTTTGCGCTGCCGGACGATCAACTCGCGGTCGCTGCGCGCAGCGGCACGATGAGAAGGAATTTCCAAGGCTACACCACGGATGATTGCGATACGCTGATCGGCCTCGGTGCTTCGGCGATTGGGCGGTTGCCGACCGGCTATATCCAGAACCATGTGCCATTGGGTCTATATCAGGAGCGGGTTGCTTCCGGCATCCTGCCGACAGCCAGGGGATATCTTCTGACAGAAGAGGACAAGCTTCGAGCCAGAATAATCGAGCGGCTTATGTGTGATTTCGAAGTTGATCTCGGACGATTGAGCAAGGCGTCGGGTTTTGACATCGAATTCCTCCTCGAACGAAACGATCGACTCAACGAACTCGTCGCCGATGGCGTCGCGACGATTTCCGGAGATCGGATTGTCGTGTCTCAGGACGCACGGTTCATGGTCCGCGCCGTTGCGGCGGCATTCGACGCGTATTTCGGTTCGCACGGCCGCACGCACAGCAAGGCCGCTTGATCGAGAAACCAACCTTTTTCGGCGTCCCGCCTTCAGGACCGGGAATATCGTCGCGAGATGTATCCCGCTACCTCTTTGATCGAGCGCAAAGAGTCCACCGATCGGACAGGCTAGGTTTCAGGTGAAAGGAGGCCGTGATGACTGGTGCGCAGACAGGGTTATCGAGAGGAACATCCGTGATCGTCCTGTTTGCAATCACTGCTGCCAGATCGGTGTCCTGGAACGAATGGGCATTGCTAGCGCGGTTCTCGCCGCCATGGCGATCGCTCGCCAGCTTGTTGCTACAGAGGTAATCGGATGAAGAACCCAATCCTGAACAGTTTCGAAGAACTCGAAAGCTGCTATGACCAGCTTATGTCGTGGTGCGACGTGCTACAGGCAATCGCCGACTTTCTGCCTTGCCATATCGATGAAAGCCTTTGCGGCCGTATTTCACGCGGTCTGATCCCGCTGTTGCTGACGACGCACCAGCTCGAAGAGCGATCGATCTCGTCGGCACTCGGATTGATCATGGAGGTCGAAGAGCTTGCCGATGCAAGGGAACGCCGGCACGCCGGTCGTTTATTCGATCATGATGCGGGGCAGCACGTCGTCTTCACGCTGGAAACTCTAAGTGAGGGGCGCTGCCGGCTCTCCTGGGAAGCTATAGGATATCAGCTGCGTTCGTTCTGCTGTTCGATGCGCAGGCATATCAAGTCGGAACGGGAGGTCATCAGGTTGCTTCGACGGGCAATGGACGGTGATCCGGCGTCGCGTTCGCCCGATGCGACAGCTCAAACGGAAGCGGCCTGAGCAGCGCGCTGCGGCCGCGAGCTGCCAAAGACCTGCCGTGTCGACAATCACGAAGCATTGCCGCGGGCCGGAACATGACGGTTCTGATCGTGCGGGACGGCGCGCAAGCGCCGCCATCCGCACCTGTCGGTCAATCACTGGGTGATCTGAGCCTGAGTGATCTGCGCGAGGTCGGCATCCAGCCTCTTGCGCACCATGTTCGGCACCTTGGCGATCTTGATCGCCCCAAGATTGACCGGACTGTCGCCAACCTGGATCAATGCAACCATGCCCATGCCCACGTGTGGCGTGCACTTCAAGACATATGCGCCCGGAATGTCGAACTTCACCTGATACTGTTCGCTCGGCCTGGATTTGAACTCAGAAACGCCGTCGGGAATGAGACCCCTGAACGTCTCGACGTTGTGACTCTTGTCGGTGGGAATGAACGTGACAGTATCGCCGGGAGCAATCTTCATAAAGCCGGGCTCAAACACCATCGCACCGTCGGTGCCCTTGTTCAGCATCTGAACCTGGTGGTCGGCAGCCATCAACGGCGCAGCTGAAGTGATCAGGGCTGCCGTTGCAACGATCAGACCGAATTTCAAGCGCATTTGCATATCTCCTGTTTTGCGAGGCCTGATTTAGCCTCGCGAACATCTTCTAAGACATGCTGGACGCCGGTTCTTTGACTCTGGTCAAACGCGGGAAAAAGCGCGCACTCCGCGCGTTCGCGCGGGCCAGGACGCATGGGCGGGTGGCGAGACGAACTGCCTCCCTGGATGTCATTTCGCGTCGAGAAGCTCGCGGATCCGCAACGCCAGCTCCTTTGCGGTATAGGGTTTGCGCAGCCATTGCGCGCCCGGAACCGTATCATTGCCTGCGAGACCCGGTTCGGAATATCCCGACGTGAAGAGCACGGCAATGTCCGGCCGTAAAATACGCACCTCTCTTGCGAGTTCGTCACCCGTCATCCCGCCCGGCATCACGATGTCGGTAAAGAGGAGCCCGACGTCGGTACTTTCTTTCAGGAGATCGAGGGCGCGGCGACCGTTTTCGGCTTCACGCACCGTATAGCCCATCGACGCAAGCCTGGCGACGGCAACGCGGCGGACACGGGCGTCATCCTCAACGACCAGCACCACCTCGTCCCCTTGCGGCAGTTGGCTCTCGTCGGAGCCGTGGTCCGGTGCAGCCTCTTGAGGCTTGGCGCCATTGATGGCGGGGAGGTATATACGGACTGTCGTGCCGCGCTCCACCTCGCTGTAAAGCTGGAGATGCCCGCCCGATTGCTTCACGAAACCATAGACCATGCTGAGCCCGAGACCTGTGCCCGAGCCGACGTCCTTCGTCGTGAAAAATGGTTCTATCGCGTGCTGCCTGACCTCCTCGGTCATACCAGAACCTGTATCCGTCATCGAGACGAGCACGAAGTTGCCGCTACGCAGCTCCGGAGACATTTTCGCATAGTCGGCATCGAGATGGACCCGCGAGATCGTCGTCGTGAGACTGCCGCCCTTGGGCATGGCGTCCCTGGCGTTCAAAGCGATGTTCAGAATGGCGTTCTGAAGCTGCGAGCTATCCACAAGGACATTCAGGCCTGATCCATCGATGACGGTCGACAACCTGATATCTTCGCCGAGCGTTCGCCGGAGCAAATCCGAAAAGCCACTCACAAGCTGACCAAGATCCGCGTGCCTTGGATTCAACGGCTGCCGTCGGCCGAAAGCGAGCAATTGAGCCGTGAGCACCGCTCCGTCCGCCGCCGCGGCCTGAGCCTCTCCTAGAATTTCACGAAGGCTGCCGGGTGGCAGCTTATCCTCGATCATTTCGAGGTTGCCGCTGATGACGGTAAGCAGGTTGTTGAAGTCGTGCGCAATGCCTCCGGTCAACTGCCCAACAGCTTCCATCTTCTGCGACTGGCGAAGATCTTCCTCGATTTTGTAACGGCTGGTGAGATCGCGGACAAAACCGGTGAAAATCCGCTCTCCGTTTGCCGTCGCCTCGCCGACATGCAGTTCCATCGGGAACTGGGACCCGTCAGCCCGTTGTCCGGTGACGATGCGCCCGTAGCCGATGATGCGTTTCTCGTCCGTATCGAGATAATGATTGATGTAGTCGTCGTGAGCATCGCGGTAGGGGTTTGGCATCAGGTTGCTGACGTTGCGGCCGCAAATCTGGTCTGAAGACATTCCAAACAGCTTCTCGGCGGCCTTGCTGAAGGAAAGCACCACTCCCTTGTCATCGATCACCACCATGGCGTCCGGCACGGTGTCAAGGATCGAACTCAGGTGCGCCTCGCGGGATTTGACCACTTCTTGGGCTCGCCGCAACGCGCTGACATCGCTGTTCGTCTCTATGACGGCAAGATCCCCATCCGGCAAATTGACCAGCACGCAGCGTGACGCGACATGAATGTCGTGCCCGCTCTTGTGACGATGAATGATTTCACCCTGCCAGAAGCCACGCGACTTCAGCTGGTCGCGGATGTTTTCCACCGGTTCGGGGAACTGCGTCGCCAGCAGTTCGTGCACCTTCTCCCCGACAGCTTCCTCTCTTGCCCAGCCATACATGTTCTCGCAGCCAATGGACCAATGCGTGACGGTTCCGTCAAACCGATGGATCAGGATATCAGCTCCGTCCAGCACGTGCACCATTGCATCCAGCTCGTGGGACGATACGGTTCTCGGCGATACGAGGCGGTGGGGCATGAACGTCGATCCTGCGGCTTCGTTGCGTCAGTGCATGTTGACCCTATGACAGGATTTATCCGAAAAATCATCAGCGTCGCCGGATAACTGCGTCAGGCAGGCGAGATTGACGATTCGCAAGTCGTGCCTGCCCTCGGGAATAACGACGTTTCGGGATGCAAGTCTGGTGATTGTGCGAGACACGGTTTCAATGGTCAGACCGAGATGGTCTGCAATGTCCTGCCGGTTCATGGGGACGCGCAGCAGGCCCTGCCACGTCCGAGGATTGCGGCGAGAGGCGAGCATCAGGATGAAGCTGCACAGGCGCTCCTCGGCATTCTTCTTCGAGAGCAGCACCATCTGTTCGTGTGCGGCGGCCGTCTCCTGGCAGAGCAGGGAGATGTAGGCGATGTGAAGAGCATCCGACCGGGCGACTTCGTCGTGGAAGCTCTTCCGAGATACGCGGCGAATCTTGCATTCGGTAACGGCCTCTGCTGTGAAAAGGAAATCGCCTTGCAGCGATGCGCCGATGAGGTCGCCGGCGAATTGAAACGCGGTGATCACACGACGACCTTCGCCGACGATGCGATAAAGACGAACGACCCCCTCTACGACCTGGAAAAGATGTTTCGCCTCGTCGCCCTCCCAGCAGATGGCTCTCCCGGCGGGGACGAGTTCCGTCGCCGAGGTGAGGAAGAGCGCTGACAGAGATTGACCGGCGTGAATCGCCTCGCTCGTCATTTCGGCATGTTCGAACGCTTGGTTTTTCTGCATCAGCATCGACGTGTCCCCCGTTGTCACGAGGTGTACTAGAACGCCCCCTGCGTCACACCGGAATGAGCGGCCGGTGCCAAAGGGTGAAAGTTTGTAACAGTTTGTAACGGCGGCGGTCCGCACCCGTCTTACTGTCTGATCGTTGATGTAGATCAAGGAGCAATTCCCGGCTTCGTGACAGTCCTGCGGAGAAAGCCGGCCGCGACGCGGTCGTCTGTGCACTGGGGACGACATCATGAATTACACAACGGAAACGATGGTGATCACGGTCGCGGCGTTTCTAGCGCTGCTAGGAGCCGCATTCGCACATGATCATCTCTTTGCGGTCCATATGGGCATACTTTGCTTCTGCCTCGCCGTTGGGGCCGCTCTGCTGGTCAGGAACGTTGATTTTTCGCCGGCGGGCCAACAGCGCAAAGTCGATATATCCGGCTATTTCGACGAGGTCATACGGTATGGCTTGATCGCCACGGTGTTTTGGGGCGTGGTTGGCTTCCTGGTTGGCGTGATCATCGCGCTGCAACTGGCCTTTCCTGACCTCAACGTCGCCCCTTATCTCAATTTCGGAAGACTGCGGCCCGTTCACACGTCGGCAGTCATCTTCGCCTTTGGCGGCAACGCGCTGATCATGACGTCGTTCTACGTGGTGCAACGCACCTGTCGCGCACGTCTTTTCGGCGGCAACCTGGCTTGGTTCGTATTCTGGGGCTATCAGCTTTTTATCGTGATGGCTGCTACCGGATACGTTCTCGGAATCACCCAGGCCCGTGAATATGCCGAACCTGAGTGGTACGTCGACCTCTGGCTGACCATCGTCTGGGTCGCCTACCTAGCAGTATATCTTGGAACAATCCTGAAGCGCAAAGAGCCGCACATCTACGTGGCAAACTGGTTCTATCTCAGCTTCATCGTCACCATTGCGATGCTGCACGTGGTCAACAACCTGGCGGTTCCCGCCTCGTTCCTGGGCTCCAAGAGCTATTCTGTCTTCTCGGGCGTTCAGGACGCGCTGACCCAATGGTGGTACGGCCACAACGCCGTCGGCTTCTTCCTCACCGCCGGCTTCCTCGGCATGATGTACTATTTCGTGCCGAAGCAGGCCAACCGACCCGTCTATTCATACCGGCTTTCGATCATCCACTTCTGGGCGCTGATCTTCATGTACATCTGGGCCGGTCCGCATCACCTGCATTACACGGCGCTGCCCGACTGGGCCCAGACGCTCGGCATGGTTTTCTCGGTAATGCTCTGGATGCCCTCCTGGGGCGGCATGATCAACGGTCTCATGACCATTTCGGGCGCCTGGGACAAGATCCGCACCGATCCGATCATCCGTATGATGATCGTCGCCATCGCCTTTTACGGGATGTCGACCTTCGAAGGCCCGATGATGTCGGTGAAAACCGTCAATTCGCTCAGCCACTATACCGAATGGACGATCGGCCACGTGCATTCCGGCGCTCTCGGTTGGGTGGGAATGATCACCTTCGGGGCGATCTACTACCTGACGCCGAAGCTATGGGGACGCGAGCGTCTCTACAGCCTGCGGATGGTCAACTGGCACTTCTGGCTCGCAACCCTCGGGATCGTCGTCTACGCCGCCGTGCTTTGGGTTGCTGGCATCCAGCAGGGGCTGATGTGGCGCGAATACAATTCCCAGGGCTTCCTCGTCTACTCCTTCGCGGAGACGGTCGCGGCGATGTTCCCCTACTACGTGCTGCGCGCGGTCGGCGGAACGCTTTACCTGGCGGGCGGTCTCGTCATGGCCTGGAACGTGTTCATGACGATCCGCGGCCATCTGCGCGACGAAGCTGCAATCCCAACCACTTTCGTGCCCCAAGCACAGCCTGCCGAATGAGGTGAGACATGGCATCGATACTAGATAAACATCAGATCCTCGAGAAGAACGCGACGCTTCTTCTCGTCGGCTCGCTGCTCGTCGTGAGCATCGGCGGCATCGTCGAAATCGCACCGCTGTTCTACCTGCAGAACACGATTGAAAAGGTGGAAGGCATGCGGCCGTATACGCCGCTCGAGCTGGCCGGCCGGAACATCTACATCCGCGAAGGCTGCTACCTCTGCCACAGCCAGATGATCAGGCCGTTCCGCGACGAGGTCGAACGCTACGGCCATTACTCGCTCGCGGCCGAGTCGATGTACGATCATCCTTTCCAGTGGGGATCCAAGCGAACCGGGCCGGATCTGGCCCGTGTCGGCGCCCGCTACTCCAACGAATGGCATGTCCAGCATCTCGCGGATCCACGGGCAGTCGTGCCGGAGTCGATCATGCCGAGTTACGCCTTCCTCAAAGAGCAGAGGGTGACGGTCAAGGACGTGGGAATGGACCTGAAGGCCAACGAGGATGTGGGGGTGCCTTATAACGACGACATGCTGGCGAACGCGGAAGCCGACATGAAGGCCCAAGCCGATCCGAACGCAGATACGCCGGCCCTGCTTGCCCGCTATCCTAAGGCGAAGACCGGCGATTTCGACGGCGATCCTGCTGCGCTGACCGAAATGGATGCCTTGGTGTCCTACCTGCAGATGCTCGGAACGTTGGTCGATTTCTCGACCTACGACGACGCGACCGGCTACCGATGAGGTGATCCATGGAAACCTATACTGCAATGAGACACTTCGCCGACAGCTGGGGCCTCCTGGCAATGGCGGCATTCTTCGTCGGCGTCGTTGTCTTCACCCTTCGCCCAGGCAGCAAGCAAACGGCGAAAGAGGCCGCCGATATTCCCTTGAAGGATGATTGAGATGTCGGAAAAACATATCGATGAATTTAGCGGCGTCGAAACGACCGGACATGAATGGGACGGCATCCGCGAACTCAACAATCCGATGCCCCGCTGGTGGGTGTGGACCTTCTACGCCACCATTGTCTGGGCGTTGGGCTATGCGATCGCATATCCCGCGATCCCGATGATGACCGACGCCACGAAGGGTGTGCTGGGCTTTTCCAGCCGCGCCGAGCTGCAGCAGAACCTGGATCAGGCCAAAGCATCGCAGACGACACTTCATGATCTGATCGCCGCCAAGACGGTGCACGAGATCGATTCCGATTCTGCCCTTCGCGAATTCGCGGTCGCCGGCGGCGCGTCTGCATTCAAGGTGAACTGCGCGCCGTGCCATGGCTCGGGAGCAAGCGGCCGCCCGGGATTTCCGAACCTCAACGACGACGATTGGCTGTGGGGCGGAGACCTCGATGCCATCCAGGCGACGATCGCCCATGGGATTCGCTTCGACGGGGATACGGACACTCATGCTTCCGAGATGCCGCCCTTTGCCGATGTTCTGGATCCCGTCCAGACAAGGCAGGTCGCGGCTTACGTCTGGGGACTGACCAATACACCGTCGGACCCCGGTCTCGCAGAGGCAGGAAAACAGGTCTTCGTCGATAACTGTGCCGCATGTCACGGCAACGACGCCAAAGGAAAAGCCGAAATGGGCGCGCCGGATCTCGCCGATGCGATCTGGCTGAAGGCACGTGGGGAGGATGCGATCATCCGTCAGGTGGCCGCTCCCAAGCATGGCGTCATGCCTGCCTGGGCAGGGCGTCTCGGCGATACGACGGTCAAGGAACTTACCATTTTCGTGCATTCGCTTGGCGGCGGGACGTGAGGAGAAAAGCCATGGCAGCTCACGGCCACAACCCGATCCTCGATCTCTATGGCACGCCGCGCGCTACCATACGATCACGTGTGTCGGCGCGCGCCAAGGCCACACCGCCACCGTCCGATCAGGACGACCCGGCAAAGATCGGCAGTTCGATCGTCAGTTCGACCTGCCTCAAAGACCACGAGCAGACAAGCCGCTAGCTGTAGACTTGTCGAGGACGTCCCAGCGGTGGTTGTTCCCCCGCAGCTCCTCCAGGCCACGCCCTCACTCCAGGGCGTGGCCTTTTCCTTTCGCGTGAAGGCCTTCCCTCTTGATTTGCATCAAGGAACGGATGCGCGGCAGATGGGACAAGGGCGGGTGAACTCGGATAGGGCCCATGAACCTCTACACCGCACCAGATCCCGATAACATCGAGCGGCTCAATGTCGAGCCGGTCAATGCCCGTCGCAACCGGCAGCCTCTCTACGCACCTCGGAAGAAGGTGTTTCCCAAGCGTGCAGAGGGACGATTCCGTCGGTTCAAGTGGATCGTCATGCTGATTACGCTCGGCATCTACTATCTCGCGCCATGGATTCGCTGGGATCGCGGTCCTTACGCGCCTGACCAGGCAATCCTCATCGACCTGTCTTCACGGCGCTTCTTCTTTTTCTTCATCGAAATCTGGCCTCAGGAATTTTATTATGTAGCGGGTCTCCTCGTCATGGCGGGGTTCGGCCTGTTTCTCGTCACTTCCGCGGTTGGCCGCGCATGGTGCGGCTACGCTTGTCCGCAGACCGTCTGGGTTGATCTCTTTCTCGTCGTCGAACGTGCGATCGAAGGCGATCGAAACGCGCGAATGAAGCTTGACGCTGGTCCCATGAGCTTTGCCAAGCTGAGGAAGCTTGTGGTCAAACATTCGATCTGGCTGTTGATCGGCGTCGTCACGGGCGGAGCGTGGATCTTTTATTTTGCCGACGCGCCGAGCCTGCTTGTTTCCCTGTTCACCGGCCGCGCGCCTGCAGCCGCCTACACCACCGTCGCCATCCTTACCGCAACGACCTATGTGCTCGGCGGTCTGATGCGAGAGCAGGTGTGCACCTATATGTGCCCGTGGCCACGCATCCAGGGCGCAATGCTCGACGAAAATTCTCTCGTCGTCACCTACAATGACTGGCGGGGCGAGCAGCGGTCGCGTCACGCCAAGAAGGCTCAAGTCAAGGGCCTGCCGGTCGGGGATTGCGTCGATTGCAATGCCTGCGTGGCGGTGTGTCCGATGGGAATCGACATTCGCGATGGACAGCAGATGGAGTGCATCACATGCGCTCTCTGCATCGACGCCTGCGACGGTGTCATGGACAAGCTCGGAAAGCCTCGCGGCCTGATTGCCTATGCAACGCTGAGCGAATACTCGACCAACATGTCGCTCGCCACAGACGAAGGACGAACGGCCATCCAGCCATCCAGGGTTCGAAACGAGGATGGGACCTTCGTTCCGGCGATCCGCCACTTCGACTGGCGTATCATCTTTCGTCCGAGAACCGTCTTTTACGCGGTCGCCTGGGCGTCAGTCGGCATGGCTATGCTCGTCCATCTCGCCTTTCGGGAACGCCTTGAACTCAACGTCGTTCACGACCGAAACCCCCAATATGTTCTGGAAAGCGACGGCTCTCTGCGGAATGGCTACACGCTTCGTGTCCTGAACATGGTGCCGACGCCGAGGGATGTGAACATAAGCCTGGTCGGGCTGGAGGGGGCGACGATGCGCATTCCCGAGTTCGGCAAGGAAGACGCTCGCAGCTTTACAGTCCACGCCGAACCCGACGCGGCCACGACGCTCAAGGTCTTCGTCACGCGCAAGCCTACCGGAGCCGCGATCAATGAATTTCTGTTCGTTATCGAAGATACCGATCATGCCGATCGGGCAACCTACCGCGCGGCGTTCAATGCACCGGGAGACATCAAATGAAGACCTCCGCTCAAGGTTTTACAGGCCTGCACATGCTGCTTGCGACCTCGGCATTCTTTGGCGTGGTGATCGCGGTAAACGTCACCATGGCCTTCTATGCCTCCTCCAGCTGGAGCGGTCTGGTCGTGGAAAACACCTATGTCGCCAGTCAGGAGTTCAACCGCAAAGCGGCGGCGATGAAGGCAATGGCCGCTTCCGGCATCGAGGGCAACCTCTCCATAAAGGGGCACGAGATCCGCTACGACATTCACGACAAGAGCGGATCGCCTGCGATCGTCGACGACGTCGTTCTGAATTTCAAACGGCCCGTCGGAGACCACGAGGACTTCCACCTTACGCTCAGGAGGACAGCCGCGGGGCGGTTCGAAGCGGAGCATGGCCTAGCCGAAGGTGACTGGATCGTCGAGGCCATCTCGCGAAACGGCGGCGTGGTCGTCATGCATGAGGCAAAACGCATCGATACCGCGGAGTTAGGCCAATGACCTGCTGTACCATGGACGCAGAAAGCGTGCTTGCCCTCAGCACGACATCATCCAGTGCCGAAGAGGTTCGCCTTGTCAGCCAGCCGCTCGGCGAGGGATTGCGTCAGTTGGACCTGAGTGTTCCCGACGTTCACTGCGGCGGCTGCATTTCGACTATCGAAAGGGCGTTGTTGTCGCTTCCCTTCGTCAAGACAGCGCGAGTCAATCTCACAGCTCGAAGGGTGACCTGCGTTTACCAGGAGGAGGTCGAGACGCGTGCAACCGATCCGTCCAAGATCCTCGCAGCGATCAACTCGGCCGGATATCGCGCGCATCTCTTCACGCCCCAAGCTCCCGAGAACGACAAGACCAGAAATCAGCTTCTCCTCGCGATCGGCGTTTCCGGTTTTGCGGCCGCCAACATCATGTTGCTCTCGGTATCGGTCTGGTCGGGCGCGGATGCCGCGACGCGCGACATGTTTCATTGGATCTCGGCGATGATAGCAGCGCCCGCGCTGGTTTATGCGGGGCGCTTCTTCTTCAAATCGGCCCGGAATGCGCTGCGGCACGGGCGCACCAACATGGACGTTCCGATCTCGCTCGCCGTGACGCTCTCCTATGCCGTTTCATTGTGGGAGACCGTCCATCACGGCGAGCATGCATGGTTCGACGCTTCGGTCTCGCTGCTCTTCTTCCTGCTGATCGGCAGAACCCTCGATCATGTCATGCGGGAAAAGGCTCGGGCGGCGATCAACGGACTAGCACGACTGGCCCCGCGCGGAGCATTGCTGATCAATCCGGACGGGTCGCGACATTACATTGCGATAGAAGAGATCGCAGCGGGGGATGAAATCTCGATAGCCGCAGGCGAAAGGGTTCCCGTCGATGGCATAGTCGTCAGCGGAGAAAGCGACGTGGATCTCTCCATCGTCACCGGCGAAAGCAGCCCCGTCGCCGTTGCCAGCAACAGCGAAGTGAGTTCTGGGGCAATGAATCTGACCGGCTCGCTGGTGCTGCGGGCAACGAAAATTGCCAAGAATTCGCTTCTCTCCGAGATCATCGGCCTGATGGAGGCCGCCGAGGGCGGAAGGGCTCGCTATCGCAGGATCGCCGATCGCGCTGCCGCACTCTATTCCCCGGTCGTGCATCTGTTGGCGTTGGTCTCTTTCCTTGGCTGGGGCTTCCTGGGCGGAGACTGGAAACAGGGCATGCTGGTCGCCGTAGCGGTGCTGATCATTACCTGCCCATGTGCGTTGGGTCTTGCCGTGCCCGTTGTCCAGGTCGTCGCTGCGGGGGAGCTTTTCCGGAAAGGCATCATGGTGAAGGATGGTTCAGCACTCGAAAGACTGGCCGAGGCCGACACCGTGGCCTTTGACAAAACGGGCACCTTGACAATGGGCAGTCCGCGCCTTGTCGGAGTGGGCACCATGGACGAGAGCGCCACCGCAATCGCCCATGGATTGGCCACGCATTCACGGCATCCTCTATCTCGGGCTCTGGTTCGGGAGACCAAAACCGCCCCCATGTCCTTCGACAGCGTCACGGAAATCCCCGGCGGAGGACTGGAGGCCAGGAATGGAGCGGATGTCTATCGTTTGGGCAACACGGCGTTTGCCTGCGGAACCAGCGTCGTGCCCCGGACTGCCGATAGTCCGTTTTCGGAAGTGGTCTTGTCGAAGAATGGCGTCGATTTTGCCCGCTTCTTCTTCGACGACACGCTTCGTCCGGGTGCTTGCGAGGCCATCGACCGGCTCGGTGCAGCCGGCCTTGAAACGCTGATCGTGTCCGGTGACAGGCAGACCGTCGTCGACAACACGGCGCATGCTCTCGGTATCGACAGGGCTTTTGGCTCTCTGACGCCAAAACAGAAGGTCGAGGAATGCCAGAGGCTGAATGGCCAAGGTCGTCGCGTGCTGATGGTTGGCGACGGTATCAACGACGCCCCGGCACTTGCAGCGGCGCATGTCTCGATGGCGCCGGCCACGGCATCCGATATCGGCAGACAGGCCGCCGACCTCGTTTTCTTCAATGATCGCCTTGACGCTGTTCCGGAAGCAATCGCTGTTGCGCGAAGATCCGCCAGCCTCATCCGGCAGAACTTCGCTCTCGCCATCGGTTACAACGTTCTGGCGGTGCCGATCGCCATCGCCGGATTGGCGACACCGCTCATAGCGGCGGTGGCGATGTCGACATCGTCGATCATCGTCGTGACGAACGCCCTGCGTCTGAACGCGTTCGGCAAGCGTCGAGATATGCAAATTCGAGGGGGTATCGGCAGGAGCGCGGAGGTCAAAGCCGCATGAACATGTTGATCTATCTCATACCGATCGCGCTGCTGATGGGAGGAATGGGACTTCTGGCATTCCTTTGGTCGCTGAGGAGCGGCCAGTATGACGACCTTCAAGGCGCCGCCTGGCGAATCCTCGCCGAGGACGAAACCGATCAACGAAAACCCTAACCACACACTGGGTCCAAACACGAAAGGAAGATGGATGCTTGCGAAAAATTCTGTGCTTCTGCAGTCTGAGCTGTTCGCTGGTTTGGATCAGGCGACTGTGGAGCAATTCACGGCAATGGCTGAGCTTCGAAGCTTCGCTGCTGACGAGAAGATCGTAGCCGAGGGCCAGAAGGCGTCGTTCGTCTACTGCGTCATGAACGGGTTTGTCCGACTTTCAAAATCGGAATCCACCGGGCGCGAGGCGGATATCTGCGTGTGCGAGCCGGGCGACACCTTTGGGGAATATCTCCTCTCGGGGGGCGGCTCCTACGCTTATAGCGCGCGGTCCGCCGACGGGGCCGAGGTCGCGCTGTTCGCGCTTGCGGACTTGCAGGCATTCGCCGACCAACATCCGATCGTACACCGGAATGTCATGCGCATCATGGTCAGGCACCTGCTCGGTGCGATGGATTGTATTGCGGGAGACCGATTGCTCACAGCCGCGCAACGGGTGGCAAACTACCTTGTGAGCCGCTGCCCCGCCTCGACGATCACCTCGCGGGTCACGTTCCGCCTTCCTTACCGGAAGAGAATCCTGGCCGGCAAACTGGGACTGGCGCCGGAAGCCCTTTCCCGCGCGTTTGCGGCGCTGGCGGCATCGGGCGTCGAAGTCAGAGGCAAGGTCGTCCTGGTCGATAACGTCGATCAGCTTCGCGAAGCGTGCTGAACTTGCAAAATTGGGATTGGAAGAGCTCGTCGTAGTTGACCGCGGTCAATGTGCCGCCCTCCAGCCTCGGTATGTTCAAGCGCAAAAAGGCGTCTGGACGTTATGGTTATTTGGATTGTTTTCGCGGTCATCACGGCTGCCATAATCGCCTCTCTTCTTCATCCGCTTGCGTCAGGCCGCGTCCGGGTCAACGGCGGCGAGGCTGACGCGGCTCGGGTCTATCGAGACCAACTTCTCGAACTCGACAGAGAATTGCAGGCGAACGAAATCGGCCGAAACGAGTATGAATACGCGCGAGCCGAAACGGCGCGGCGGCTTTTCAAGGCAAGCGAGCCGAAGCGCGAAGAACGCCAGAGATTGCCGCATCCGCGTCATCCGCGTCGGTGGCTGAGGTTGGCGGTGGTCGCATTTCTTCCTCTGGCAAGCATCGGCCTCTATGTTCTCGTGGGTTCCCCAGACATGCCGTCGCGGCCGTTGCAAGCACGGTTGGAAGAGCCTGGCCAGGATATTGCAATACTGGTCGCGAAAGCAGAGCGCCATCTCGCGAGCCAGCCGGATGATGGTCGCGGATGGGATGTGATCGCCCCGATCTACCTGAGGACCAGCCGAGTCGTCGACGCAAGGTCAGCTTACCGCAATACCCTGCGTCTGCTCGGCCCGAACGTTCATCGCCTGGGTGGCCTTGCAGAGGCCCTGATGGCTGAGGCGCATGGTTCGGTGACCGAGGAGACGTTCGATGTCCTGCGACAGATACTTCAGCTCGAACCGGAAAACCCGCGTGCCCGCTTCTACATCGCCCTCAGCATGGAGCAGGCGGGACGGCCAAACGAGGCGCGCCAGGCTTTCGAGACGCTGGCAAAACAATCACCCGCCGATGCGCCCTGGCTGCCGTTGGTCAACGAGCATATCGCCATGAACGGCGGCGCTAAGGCAGGCGCCGATCCGGCGGGCGCCAATCCGGCTGCCCCGGGCGCCGATCCAAGTGCCCCGGGCAATCCCACGCAGCAAGATGTGGCAGCGGCCGAGACGATGAACGCCGGCGACCGGCAGCAGATGATCCGCGGCATGGTCGAGAGCCTCGATGCCAAGCTCAGCGAGGATCCGAACAATTTCGAGGGATGGATGCGGCTCGTCCGCTCTTACGCCGTATTGAACGACAAGGATCGCGCCGCCGGCGCCCTGAAACGCGGGCTTGCGGCCTTTCCGCCGCCTGGCGAACAGGGCAGGCAATTGCTGGCGCTTGCCAGGGAACTCGGCATAGCCACGGAGGAAGCGACGCAATGACGCGCAAGCAGAAGCGCCTGGCGGTGATTGCCGGCGGCATGGGCTTCATCCTCGCCGCCGTGCTGCTGGTGATGTTCGCCTTCAGCCAGTCAGTCGCCTATTTCTACATGCCGGCGGATCTCGCCAAGACGCCGGTGGCGCCGGAAACCCGCATCCGGCTCGGCGGCCTGGTCGGTGAGGGCAGTGTCGTGCGCGGCACCGGCTCAACGGTGGAATTTGCCGTCACCGACGGCAGCACCAATGCCGTGAAGGTCAAATATACCGGCATCCTTCCCGATCTCTTCCGCGAGGGCCAGGGCGTCGTCACCGAAGGCATGTTTGCCGCCGGGACCAACGTCTTCGTCGCCGACACCGTGCTTGCCAAGCACGACGAGACCTATATGCCGAAGGACGTCGCCGACAGGCTGAAATCCCAAGGGCTGTGGAAGGAAGGCCAAGGCCAGGAGAACCCTGGGAAGGAAGCTCAGGGAAAGCAAGCTCAGGGACAGGAAGTGAAGGCGACGCCATGATCATCGAGATCGGCCATTACGCGCTGGTGCTGGCGCTGGCAACGGCGCTCATTCTCTCCATCGTTCCAGTGATCGGAGCCCGCCGTCATGACCGGGCGATGATGGATGTGGCGACGATCGGCTCGCTGGCGATGTTTGCGCTGGTGGCTTTCTCCTTCGGTGTGTTGACTTATGCCCATGTCGTCTCGGATTTCTCGGTCGAGAACGTCTGGGAGAATTCGCATTCGCTGGTGCCGCTGCTCTATAAATATTCCGGCGTCTGGGGCAATCACGAGGGATCGATGCTGCTCTGGCTGTTGATCCTGACGCTGTTCAGCGCGCTGGTCGCCGTCTTCGGCCGCAATCTGCCGGAGACGCTGAAGGCCAACGTATTGGCCGTGCAGGCCTGGATTTCGGTCGCCTTCACGCTGTTCATCCTGCTGACCTCCAATCCCTTCCTCCGTCTCGATCCGGCGCCGGCCGAGGGCCGCGATCTCAACCCGGTTCTTCAGGATGTCGGCCTCGCGATCCATCCGCCGCTGCTCTATCTCGGTTATGTCGGCTTCTCCGTCTGCTTTTCCTTTGCCGTTGCGGCCCTTCTGGAAGGGCGCATCGACGCCGCCTGGGCACGCTGGGTGCGGCCCTGGACGCTGGCTGCCTGGACCTTTCTGACGCTTGGCATCGCCATGGGCTCCTACTGGGCCTATTATGAGCTCGGCTGGGGCGGCTGGTGGTTCTGGGACCCGGTGGAAAACGCCTCCTTCATGCCGTGGCTCGCCGGCACCGCCTTGCTGCATTCGGCGCTTGTCATGGAAAAGCGCGAGGCGCTGAAGATCTGGACGGTGCTGCTCGCCATCCTCACCTTCTCGCTGTCGCTGATGGGCACCTTCCTGGTGCGCTCCGGCGTGCTGACCTCGGTGCATGCCTTTGCCAGCGATCCCTCCCGCGGCGTCTTCATTCTCTGCATTCTGCTGATCTTCATCGGCGGGGCGCTGTCGCTCTTCGCCTTCCGCGCGCCGAAGCTGTCGGCCGGCGGGCTGTTTGCGCCGATTTCGCGCGAGGGCGCGCTCGTCGTCAACAATCTGATCCTGACGGTCGCCTGCGGCACGGTGCTCACAGGCACGCTCTATCCGCTGCTGCTGGAAACGCTGACCGGCGACAAGATTTCCGTCGGAGCGCCCTTCTTCAACCTGACCTTCGGCCTGCTGATGGCGCCGCTGGTCGTCATCGTGCCCTTCGGGCCGATGCTCGCCTGGAAGCGCGGCGATCTGCTGGGTGCCCTGCAGCGGCTCTATGTCGTCGCGGGTCTGGCCTTCCTTGCCGCAGTGGTCTTCTTCTACGTCCAACATGGCGGGCCGGTGCTTGCCGTCCTCGGCCTCGCTGCCGGGCTGTTCCTGATCCTCGGTGCGGTAGCCGATCTCTGGTACCGCGCCGGCATCGGCAAGGTCGCGGGCAGTCTCGCCTGGCGCCGGCTTTCCGGCCTGCCGCGTTCGGCCTTTGGCACGGCCCTTGCCCATGCCGGGCTCGGCGTCACCGTGCTCGGCATCGTTGCGGTGACGACGTTCCAGAGCGAGCATGTCATCGAGATGAAGCCGGGCGAGGTGACCGAGGCCGGTGGTTACAGTCTGCATTTCGACGGCATGCAGCCGGCGACCGGGCCGAACTATACCGAGGAACGCGGCCACTTCACCATCCGGCGCGCCGGTGTCGTGGTTGCCGATACCTGGTCGGCCAAGCGCCTCTATACCGCCCGACAGATGCCGACGACAGAGGCCGGCATTCTGACCTTCGGGCTTAGCCAGCTCTATGTCTCCCTGGGCGACGCCACCAAGGACGGCGGTATCGTCGTGCGCATCTGGTGGAAGCCGTTCATTCTCTGCATCTGGGGTGGAGCGGTGTTCATGGCCTTCGGCGGCCTCGTCTCGCTCAGCGACCGGCGCCTGCGTGTCGGCGCCCCGCGCCGCAAGGCGAAGCCGGCAAGGCCGGCAGCTCCCGCACTGGAGCCGGCGGAATGATGCGGCGTCTGCTCCTGGCTTTCGCTATGCTGCTGATGGCGGCCCCCGCCTTTGCCGTCAATCCGGACGAGGTGCTGGCCGATCCGGCGCTCGAGGCGCGGGCCCGCACCCTTTCGGCGGAACTGCGCTGCATGGTCTGCCAGAACCAGTCGATCGACGATTCCAATGCCGATCTGGCCAAGGACCTGCGCCTGCTGGTGCGCGAGCGCATCACCGACGGCGACAGCGACGAGGCGGTGCTGACCTATATCGTCTCGCGCTACGGCGAGTTCGTGCTCTTGAAGCCGCGTGTCAGCATGAAGACGGTGCTGCTCTGGGGTGCCCCTGTGCTGCTGGTGCTGGCCGGCGGGCTGTCGCTGCTGGTCTTTGCGCGCAAGAGGGCCGGCAAGCCGACCGGCAGCAAGCTGACGGCAGACGAGCGGGCGCGGCTGAGCGAGCTGCTTCGTGACGATCGCATTGTTTGACGAAGATCAATGGCGGCTCGACGAGGTCGCACTATGGTCGTCCCAGCAACAATTCCCATAAACGAGGCAGGACAAATGCAGGCGAAGGAGATAATGACCACTAACGTGGTGTCGATCGGTCCAGCGGTCGGTATACGCCACGCCGTCGCTGTCATGATGCAAAACAACGTCAGCGGCCTTCCTGTCATTGATGATGAAGGCCGCGTCTGCGGAATGCTGACAGAGGGCGATCTGCTGTTGCGGAGAGAGATTCGGTTCGCTCCCCGCGCCGCCCGCGCACCCGAAATCATATCCGAGATCGATCTTGAGCGATATATCTCCAGCAATGGCTGGTGTGTCGCCGATGTCATGGCTCACGATGTGATCGTGGCGAGCCCCGACAGCGAGGTAGCGGATATCGCCGAAAGCCTCCAGGCGCACCGGATCAAGCGTCTGCCGATCGTCGAGGAGGGGCGCCTAGTCGGGATTGTCAGCCGCAGGGACATCCTCGGCCTGATCATCGACGCCCAGACGGCGCCACTGCCAAAAGAAGATGAATCGATCAAGCTGGCGGTCCGAACGCGCCTGAGGTCGGACTTGGGGATAACGCCCCAGAAGGTCCAGGTGACCGTCAAGAACGGCCAGGTGACACTCGATGGCAACGTGGAGTCGGAGCTGAAGCAAAAGGCTGTTCGCACCCTGGTCGAAAGCCTGGGCGTCGGCGCCTATCGTGACCGGCTCCAGATCGCCCGGCTGACAGGCACCGAGGTGGGCTAAGACAGCCCTCTATGCTGTTAAGCGCCCAGCAATATCGGCACATCCGCGGATACCAATTTCCGGATATCGGAGCATATGCGGCGATAATGCATCGTATGGGCACCCGCTGGTGTTCGACCCGCTTCTCTCGCAAAGATTTAGCGAAATCGCTGCTTGCCTCAACCAGACAATCTCGCGGGTTTTGGACACCCGAAGTTCTAAAGCTTGCGGCACTGCCGCCCGCGCCTAACGGCGCGGCTTCGGCCGGCGCTCGTTGTTGAGAGCGAATTTGACGCGAGGAGGCTCGCTCGGTGTTGCGCCCTAACCGAGCGAGCCTCTGTCAAGTTTCCCCCTTGACACGGGAATATCCCGACCCGCCAAACTGACATACTCAATAAGCGAGGCCGTTTCTTTGATAGAGGTCAAACACGGCTGGAAGAGGCAGTGCTCATTCGGCGGCGATGATCTCTTCTAAAACAGGCAGAATATCCATCGTGAGGCTTTTTTCGTCGATCGGTCCCACATGTCTCAAGACAATTCGCCCCGTGCGATCGATAACGAATGTTTCCGGGACGCCATAGGCTCCCCAGTCGATCGGGCTTCTTCCCGTGGTGTCGATTCCGATTGCCGCGAACGGATTGCCGTTCTCCTGAAGGAAGGCTGCGGCCTTCTCTGGGGCGTCCTTGAAGTTGATGCCGACCAGCTTTATGCGAGGATCTTTGGCAAGTTCCATCGGCGCCGGATGTTCTAGCCGACAGGGAACGCACCAGAACGCGAAGATGTTGACGACGGCGATATGACCATCCAGTGTCTGATCGTTCAGGCTTGGCGCTTGAAGACCGGCAAGCGGCGCGAGATCGACGGCTGGATGTCGGCGTCTCGCCAACGCCGACGATTGCGTTTATAAGATGTGTGATTGGGCTCATACCTTCGAGCCTTAATCCCAGACGCCGCTCCGATAATTGATACTGATAAAACAACCGGCTTATCGACCGCAAAGATTGGAATGACGGAGCGCGACCAGGCGCTCCTCGGTGCATCGCGGCAGTTCCTCAAAGTTCCTTCAGCCGAAGCGTTAGCCGCCCGGCGCGCGGCCTTCGTCCGACTTGATCGAGATCAATTACGCTGCAACCCTCACCATGTATTGGTCCGATCACACAGGGGAGCGTGCACATGGATTTCGAAGCGTTTTTCAAAAACGAGCTGGACGGGCTTCATACCGAGGGCCGTTACCGCGTTTTTGCCGATCTCGAACGTCACCGCGGCAATTTTCCCCGCGCGACGCGTTACACCGCGGACGGCGAGAAGGAAGTCACGGTCTGGTGCTCCAACGACTATCTCGGCATGGGCCAGCATCCGAAGGTGATCGAGGCGATGAAGAACGCCATCGACCACTGTGGCGCGGGTGCGGGAGGCACCCGGAATATTTCTGGCACCAACCACCATCACGTCATGCTCGAGCGTGAGCTTGCCGATCTGCACGGCAAGGAAGCAGCGCTGATCTTCACATCGGGTTATGTTTCCAACTGGGCAGCCCTTGGTACGCTCGGCGCAAAGATCCCCGGCCTCATCATCTTCTCCGACGCGCTGAACCATGCCTCGATGATCGAGGGCATCCGCTATGCCAAGTGCGAGAAGGTGATCTGGAAGCACAATGACGTGGCCGATCTCGAAGCCAAGCTCAAGGCCGCCGATCCGAAGGCGCCGAAGCTGATCGCCTTCGAGAGTGTTTATTCGATGGACGGGGATATCGCCCCGATCAAAGAGATTTGCGATCTCGCCGACAAATATGGCGCGATGACCTATCTCGACGAAGTGCATGGCGTCGGTATGTACGGTCCGCGCGGCGGCGGCATTGCCGAGCGCGAGGGGCTGATGGACCGGTTGACGGTGATCGAGGGTACGCTCGGCAAGGCTTTCGGGGTGATGGGCGGCTATATCGCCGCTTCAACGGCACTTTGCGATTTCATCCGCTCGTTTGCCTCCGGCTTCATCTTCACCACGGCGCTGCCGCCGGCACTGGCCGCCGGCGCTGTCGCCTCGATCCAGCACCTGAAGGTCAGCCAGTTCGAGCGCGCCCGGCATCAGAACCGTGTCCGCAAGCTGAGAGCACTGCTCGACCAGCGCGGCATTCCGCATATGCCCAATCCGAGCCATATTGTGCCGGTGCTGGTCGGCGATGCGGCCAAGTGCAAGTGGATCTCCGACCTGCTGCTCGACAATTGCGGCGTCTACGTCCAGCCGATCAACTATCCCACCGTGCCGAAGAAGACCGAGCGCCTGCGCATCACGCCGACGCCGCTGCATTCCGACGCCGATATCGCCCATCTGGTCGAGGCACTGCATTCGCTCTGGTCGCGCTGCGCATTGGCGCGGATGGTTGCTTGACTGCCGGCCCAGTAATTTGATTTGGATCAATTCCTTAAGCTTCGGTTAACCGTGAGGCGCCATAACTGGGGTTCTTCGCGGTATCAATCGAGGCCCTTATGCCGGTCAGCGCTCTCTCTGTCCTTTCACCGAACGCCCTGGACGATTATGTCGACCTTCGTTCGGTTCCCAAGCTCCGTCACTTCGGAAAAAATGACGTTATCGACCGACTGCGTCTGGCGGTGCCCTTCGACTACATCTTCATCTCCGGCCTGGACGTCGATCATTATCGTTTCGGCGAGGGGTTTTCGATCGACACCGATTTGCCGCCAGCCTACCTCGAGGCATACGAAGCCGATCAACTGATTCGCGTGGACCCTTTCGTGCAAGCGGCCAAGTCTGCCACGACGGTGGTCGCGGAGAACGAAGTCTACAAGGAACAGGAGCCTCCGCAGAGGTTGCTCTACCTGCAGCGCACATTTGGCGTATTCAACAGGACGATTGTTCCGATCCACCGGGACAGTACGGTCTACGGTGCTGTCGGCTTCACTCGAGCGACTGCGTTTGATGACGACGAAATCACCTTTCTGGCTCTTGTGTCCGAAGCAATTCACACTGCCGTAACCAAACCTCTGATGGAGCGATTCGCGGCCGAACACATGCGACTGTCGAAGGGCGAGATGGCTTGCCTCGCCCAGGCGAGCCTTGGGTTGACCAGCGAGGGCATCGCCAAGTCCACCGGCTACCAGCTGGATACGGTGAACAGCTACGTCAAGTCGGCGACAAAGAAGCTGGGCGCCGTGAATCGAACGCAAGCCATCGCTGAGGCGATACGTCGGCGACTTATCGCCTGACATGGTTTTTCAGCCGGGCGGCGCCTCCAAGGGCGCCGGGTGCGGGCGTCCGCCGACAGCCCGCGGACACGCGTTGCTTACGCAAGCGTATGGGCTTTGGGCACCGGGTGAGGCGACAATATTCGGCGAAATTTCCCTCTTCAGGCAGTCGCATCGCGGCCAATGTCAGCGTCCGCTACCAAACTCTCTCAGGAAATTGGTTTCCTCCGATGACCGGCGCCCGCGCACGACCGTAAACGTTTAGATGGCGTTTACCCTGCTCCGACGAGCGTCCCTAAAATCATGTTCCTATTCGAATTTACTACATTAGATTTACCTCCCATGAACTTGTTCACCCTAGATTTGGGGTGTCCCGGCGAGAGTGCTGAGGCTGACATGATGTCGGCTATGATCTGAAGGCGCTCTGGAGGAGCGTCCAGGAACCAGGACCCCGCCGATCCGGCATGCGTTCTGGCGATCCGGCACCTTGTTTGCCGGTAGATCAAGGTTTCCCATGCGTTCTCTTCTCAGGTCGGCAGCCATGGCTGCCGTCATATTTCTTCCTGCCTCCTCATTTGCGCTCGATGCCCCAAAGGGCGAGGTGATCCTGACCGTCACCGGCAAACTCGATCATCCGAATGTGGGAGATACGGCTCAATTCGATCTTGCCATGCTTGAAGCTCTCGACAGCCGTAACGGCACGATGGAGACGCCATGGACCACGGGAAAAGTCGAATTCTCAGGGCCTTTGTTTCGTGCGGTTCTCGAGGCTGCCGGGGCCCATGCGGACAAATTCAAGTTGATAGCCCTGAACGACTACGCGGCTGAAGTTCCCGCGGAGGATGCTTTGAAAATCGACAGCATGCTGGCAACGCGGATGGATGGCTTGCCCATGTCTGTCCGCGACAAGGGGCCACTATTCCTCATCTATCCCTTTGACACAGACAGGTCGCTCTACAACGAGAAGTACTTTTCGCGTTCCGTCTGGCAGATCAAAACGATCGAGGCGGAATGATGAACGAGAATGCCCGCAAGAATGGCGACGTCATCAGACGAGCCAGCAAGGCAACCGCGTTCCTTCAATTGTTCGCGACATTGTTGATGGTCGGCCTGATCTACCTTCTTTCGGGAATTTACGAAAAATATGAGGCACTTCAGGACGGCATTCGAGAAAATACCCTGTGGTCCGTTTACCAGCTGGACCGCGAAGCGCGCCGTCTGCTTGAGCTTGCTCATGTCATGGGTGCCGACAAAGACCTGACGCTGGCCTCGATGAAGACGCTCTCGACAAGGTTCGACATCCTGTATTCTCGCATGGGTATTCTCAAGAAGGCGAATTTCGATCTGCGCCTCCAGGATAGTCCGGAACTTCAGACCCTGGTGTCCGAGATCGAGCCGCTCGTTGTCGCAAAAGCACCTTGGTTCGACGCCATTGCAAGTGGGAGAGATATCGATATCGCGCACCTTCGCGCCTTCACCTCTAGCCTGATCCCACTCGTCGAGAACACAGGCAAGCTTCTGATGAGTGCCAATAACAAGGTGAGCGCCGAACGTGCGGATACCCGAGATGCACTCCAGTCCCTTCAGTTGAAGTCCGGTGTGGTAACGGCTCTACTTGCGGCCTCCGTGGGTGTGCTGGTGATCATGCTGCGCAGACAATTGCGCTCCGTGCGTGCCGCCGGTCTCGTTTTTGAACGGATGGCGCACGAACTCAACGTGGCCTATGCCCACGCCGAGGCTGGAAACCGCGCGAAGTCTCAATTCATGGCGACGATGGGCCATGAAGTCCGAACACCACTCAATGCGATCCTAGGTACGGCCGAGCTTCTGGAACTGGGAGATCTTCCGGAGCGGGTTCGTTGGAGCGTTCAGACCATCCGGCGCTCGGGACAATCCCTCCTTGAGATTCTCAACGAGATCCTGGACTTCGCGAAGATGGAAAACGGCCGGATAGACGTCTGTCTGGCGCCGGCCGATATCAGAGTCCTTGCGGGCAGCGCAGTCGAGATGATGCGCGACCGCGCAGCCGAGCATGGCAATACACTGATTTCCGACATACCTGACAATTGGGCCACCGACACGATCATGACTGATGCGACACGTGTTCGTCAGGTCGTCCTCAACCTTCTCAGCAATGCGATCAAGTTCACCTCGAACGGTGCCGTCGTCTTGAAAATGACCGAGGGGCAATCTCAGGGCAAGCCGGTCGTCCGCTTCGCCGTCAGCGACACCGGGATCGGCATCGACAAGGAAGGGCAAGAAAAGCTTTTCAAGCCCTTCTCGCAGGTCGATGCGACGATTAGCAGAAAATACGGAGGCACAGGCCTCGGCCTGACCATCTGCAAAGAGATTATCGACTCGCTCGATGGGATGATTGGAGTCTCGAGCATCAAGGGTGAAGGAAGCACGTTCTGGTTCGAAATTCCGGCGGAGCCCGCTCAAGCGGGCGAGCCCATTGTCGATTGCGCAAGGGAGAAAGACAAGCTTGCAAGACAACGGAAGAATATCTTGTTGGTCGAGGACAATATCGTGAACCAGCAGGTGGCCGCGGGCTTTCTCCGTCACCTTGGCCAGAACGTGACCGTTGCAGGCGATGGTTTGGAAGCGCTCGATGCCATGGCGACGAAAGATTTCGATCTCGTGCTGATGGACATGCAGATGCCGAACATGGACGGTATCGAAGCGACGCGCTGCATTCGGGCAATGGAGACGGCCAAGGGAGCAGTCCCGATCATCGCGATGACGGCGAACGCTTCCGATGATGACAGACGCCTTTGCCTGGAAGCCGGCATGAACGGTTTCCAATCCAAGCCGATCACCCTCAGCCAACTCGCAGGCATTCTGGACCGCGTTGAAAGCACCGCCGAACGGAATGATCCGCCCTCCGGAGTCACGCTGGAGGAGGGATCGGCAATGAATCCGCGGCAGGAAGAGATTGTCGAGGTACTGGGCCGGGAGGTCTTTGAAGAGCTCCTCGACAGCTTCTTCTCGGATGCCGTCTTCATTCTTTCAGCCGTCTCCAGCGCCATGCGGGACGACAACACCAACAATCTCGATCGCCTGCTGCACTCGCTCAAGGGGGCGGCAAGCAATGTCGGCCTGCAGGATATTGCCGACCGGGCCCAGCGATTGCGAGAATCCCCGATTTCGGAACGCCGACTGCTCGATCTGATGCGGGCGGTTGACGAGCAACGGCGAACGCGCGCCGCATAGGAGCAATGCATGCGTATCCTTCTGGTCGACGACAACAAAACCAATCTCATTTTCCTAACGAGGCTCGTTGACAAGCTGCCCAATTGCGAAGCTGTCGGCTTTTCCAATCCGGCAGACGTCCTAGCTGCGATACCGCGGCTCGATTTCGATATCGCGGTCATCGACTACCAGATGCCGGACTACAATGGCGTCGAACTCCTGCAGGAGATCAACATGTTCGAGCAATACAGGAGCAAGCCGGTCGTCATGATCACCGCAGATACCGACATGGCCACCCGAATGGCGTGCCTGGATGCAGGGTCCATCGATTTCCTGAACAAGCCGGTCAATCCTCTTGAGTTCCAGGCGCGCATGAAGAACCTCCTCGCGCTCGTCGATGCACGCAACAAGCTGGCCGACAAAGCGGAGTGGCTTCGCCAGGAAGTCGACAAGGCGACGCTGGAGATCCGGGAGCGTGAAGAGGAGATCATCGATCGCCTGTCCATTGCTGCGAGCTTCAAGGATTCGGAGACGGGCCTGCACACGAAACGAGTCGGGGAATATTCGGTGCTGATCGCCAGGGCTTTGGGTCTGCCCGCCGATCAATGCGCCGACATCAGACTTGCCGCACCCATGCACGACGTCGGCAAGGTTGGCATCCCCGATGCGGTGCTGCTCAAGAAAGGAAAACTAACGGAGCAGGAATTCGCGTCGATGCAAAATCACACGCTCCTCGGCTGCGACATACTGGGAGAGTCGCAGTCCAGTCTTCTGCAACTTGCCGCGTTGATTGCAGCCACCCACCACGAGCGCTGGGATGGGCAGGGATACCCGAGACGCATGTCGGGCGCCGATATACCGATCGCTGGCAGGATCGTTGCCGTTGCCGATAACTTCGACGCTCTTACGACGGCGCGACCCTATAAGGAGGCCTGGACCGTAGACCAGGCGGTCTCTCATATCAGGGAACGTTCCGGAACGCAGTTCGATCCAGCATGCGTCGCCGCATTTGAAATCGCCCTGCCGGAAATACTGAGAGCACGCGATGCTCTTCAGGATTTCAGCTGCATTTCGCTTCAGCGAAGCGCTTGAACAGGCTCGTCGACATTACCGATGGCGAGACCCGAAAGCCACCGACCGCCTGATTTGAGTTGGAAGACCACCGCCTTGACCGCAAGATATTCTCCGTCGCGTCCGAATATCTCGGCATCGACGATGGCCGGCTCTTTCCGAACCGGCCGGATTCGTTCCCAATCGAAGACGAAACATGAAATCGGCATCGAAACGATCTCGATGCCCAGGAGCACCCGCTGTGCCGCGTCACTTGCGAAAACAATCAGTCCCTCATTGGAGACCAGCACGAGAGGAAACCGCAGGCTCTTCAAAGTGTCGAAGGCGGGGTCGGTCATAAACAAATCTCCAGCTTCTTGTCCGGAGCATTGGAGCAGATCCTGGATGCAGATCGCCGTAGATCATCCCCGCGACAGAGTGTTGTCACGGGGATGGGCGTCGACTCGTCAGGCGGCACGGATGGCCCGAGAGCTTGCGGCCCGGTTATACGCACCGTTGCGTTCCACCTCTGAGCCGGGTTCGCGAATGGCACCGCGGCGGTTCAGCTTGAAGCGTCCGACAAGGCCGGCAAGCCGTTGAACCCCGTCGGCCAAGGCGTGACTGACGGCGCTGGTTTCTTCGACCATAGCGGCATTCTGTTGCGTCATCTGATCGATCTCATTGACGGCCGAGGCAATCTGCTGGAGCCCGACCGACTGTTCGCTTGCGGCCGTTGCGATGGCGTCGATGTTCTGATCGATGCGGCGGACGAAGGTATCTATCTGATCGATGGCGCGGCCTGCTTCACCCACGTGCTTAACCCCTTTGGAAACTTCTTGGGTCGAATTGCCGATGAGATCCTTGATTTCCCTGGCCGCCCGCGCCGATCTCTGCGCCAATTCGCGAACTTCTTGCGCGACGACGGCAAATCCCTTCCCCGAGTCACCCGCGCGGGCCGCTTCCACGCCGGCATTGAGGGCGAGCAAGTTCGTCTGGAATGCAATCTCGTCAATGACGCCGATGATTTGTGCGATCTCTTGCGAAGCCGTCTCGATCCTGCTCATGGCCGCAACGGCATCCTTGACGATCTTTCCCGATGCGGCAGCGCATTCCTTGGTCTCACGCACGAGCGACCGCGTTTCCAGAGTGTGCTCGGCTGACACCTTTACGGTTGAGGTGACCTGTTCGAGTGCCGCCGAAGTTTCTTCAAGCGCTGCGGCCTGCTGCTCCGTGCGTCGGGCGAGATTGTCGGCCGCAGTTCGCATTTCCTGTCCGCTATCGTCGATCTGGGTGGTCTGGCTCAGAACCTGCTCCAAGGTCGTCTGGAACGCAGCGATAGAATTGTTGAAGTCGTGCCGCAGACGTTCGAACTCGCCGACAAACGGTTGATCGATGGTCATGCGTATGTTGCATTCGGCAAGACGCGCGAGTCCAGCGCCCAGCGTGGCGACGATCTCCTGGAGCTCGGCGGCCTCGCGCGCCGTGCGAGCCTCGCGCTCGGCGCGTTCGGCTTCCGAAACGGCCTGCTCCCGACGAGCCTCGTCTTCGAGACGGATCTTGTCGAGTGATGCTTGACGGAACACGCCGAGCGCTTTGGCCATCAGCCCGATTTCGTCGGCTCTTTTCTCGAAGGGAATTGATCGTTCCAGATCGCCATCAGCCATAGATGCCATCCGGCTGGTCATCCTAGTGACCGCTCCGACGACGTTCAAACGTAGGTAGATTGCACCGCCGATGAAGAGAGCCAAGGCGAGCAATCCAGCGACCAGAGCCAGCAACGTCCGACTTTCGACCTCCTGTTCGGCTGCCTTCTCGGTCCTCGCCTGGTAGTCGTTGGCGGCATCCACCAGTTTCAGGACGGCTGCCTCATGGACGTGATAGCGATCCGCGAGAGCATCCAACGCCTGATCGAGGGCAGCTGCATCCTTCCGGGAAAGCGCGGGAAGATAGGCCTCGTCGACGGCTCTCCAGAACAGGTCACCCGATCCGACCACCTCGTTGGCCAGCTGCGCCTTCAGATGGGACGGAAGGTATGATCTGCCCCAGTGGTCTCGGCGCTGTCCATAGTCAATCCTCAGCTTCTGGAGCCCTTTCACGTCGGCGTCGGTCATTTCGGGGTGGCTGGCCGCTTCGTACGCCAGCATATATGCTTCCACGAGGAAGAGCGGAGGCGGCAGAATGTCTGCGACGAGGTCCTTG
This sequence comes from Rhizobium brockwellii, assembly GCF_000769405.2. Taxonomy (NCBI): domain Bacteria; kingdom Pseudomonadati; phylum Pseudomonadota; class Alphaproteobacteria; order Hyphomicrobiales; family Rhizobiaceae; genus Rhizobium; species Rhizobium brockwellii. The sequence goes on along the minus strand of NZ_CP053440.1, from coordinate 400,316 downwards.
CTATCAATCAGCTCGTCATAGACAGGGCCGGTGACCTTGAGGCGGTTGATCGTGCTGGTTTCAAACACAAGCGCGCCGCCGATCCCTACGCTCACGATGAAGGCGAACGCGAAAAGCTTGCGAGATATCGTCAGTTTCATTCCACATTTCTCCAGATGCGCGCAATCAGCCTGGCGGTGTTTGACCGGGATCGAACATTGTTGATAGCTAAATGAGCTTTGAGTGAAAGACACCCCAAATGTAGGGATGAGTCATTAATGAAGAATTGACGACGTCGGCAGCTGGTACCGCAATAAGCCGAGGATTCACTTCTACTTTAGTCTTTGGCTTGAGACGCCATTAATAATCGAACCCTATTTTGGGGGTGCTGGGTCGAGCCAATCTCGACGGGCACCATGAAGGTCCCAGGCGCACCGCCGTGCGGTTTGCTTCAGGCGCTTGCGCTCATCACATTGTCCCAACACGGGACCGGGTGCCCATCCATGTTTCTTTCGAATTTCTTTCGCCCTCGCGACACCTTTGGAGTGTCCGTCGGAAACAAGCCGCACACCTTCAAGGGAGGAACCATCGTTGCGCAAGCCGAGTGGGAGCCGCAGCAGCGAGATGGAAGCCGTGCGGCCGTAGGCTACACGTCCTACCGGGGCGATTTGGTGCCGGTCTACGATTTGGCGGCGAAGTTGGGTTTCGGCTCCTGTCGAAGCCCCTTGATCGTCATCGTCGCAACGGAAGCGGGCTACGTCGCCTTTATCGTCAACGAGCTGGTGAAATGCGATGAGCGCAGCACCACGACCATCGACCTCGATGATCTTTTCGGTGGTTTGAAACGCGCCGCTTAGTGAAACAATTGCCGTTTTTGAGCTCCTGACATGAGAACGGCCATTGGTGGAATGTCTTGCCCCGCCGTTCCCCTGTCAGTGCGGACCGTTTCTCAGCAACCTATGGGACACTATTCACAAGCCGTTTGATGGCATCAAAGTGGCTATTCTTCTTCCAACAAAAGCGCTGTAGCCAGGTAGCCCATGCTCATCGTGCTCGCGAAGAAATAAATGAACAGCCCCTGGGCGAGATAATGAGTACCTGCCGTGTTGGTGGAGGACAAAAGACCATTCTCCCAAACCACGAACCCGACGGCACATCCAATTGCAAACCCTGTGGCCAATCGAGTGAGTATGAAGCTGATCATGCGAGGCATGGCGGCACCTCAAAGCTAACTCCCAACAACGGCCAATCAACGAGAATGTTCCGGCCGCAACATGACCTTTGTCAACGACAGAGGAGGCTGACCATGCAAAAAGCTGGCGGAACCGAGGGACCGAAGCAGTGCATCTCCTACCTTTCGCAGCCGGCGTTTTTGCGCTTCTCATTTTGCCTGGGCCGACCAACGCAACATTGGCGATGGCATCTCAGGGTCTGAGCGCCGGGCGTGCGATCATGCTGCTTGGTACGGTCGTGTCCGCCTATGTGGCAATTGTCGTTCCGGCTTCCGGCCTGGCCGGTCCCTTTCTCCAAGCGCACCCCCTGGTCGCGCAAGGCGTCAAACTTGCCTCTGCAACCTGGGTGTTCTACCTCGCGCTGCGGCTCTGGGGCGTCGGATCCAGTCCTGCCGAGATTGTGACAGTACGTCAGTTGGCGATTACGACGCTATTGAATCCCAAGGCGCTGATCATCGGGCTCACGATGATGCCGGACGCGCAGGATGTGTCTGGGATAGCCGCCACCGCGACCCTCGCCTTCGTCGTCCTTTTCGCATCTTCGATCTGGCTGTCGACAGGCAGAATTGTTCTGGGAGGTGAAAAGCAAATGCCGTTGCTGGCTCGGCGATGCGGATCCGCAACCCTGCTGCTCTTGTCTGCCGTCCTGACCTTCAGCGCGTGTTGATGACACTGGCTTTTCAAAGTGAGATTTTCCCGACCTGAGGTTTGAGCGCGTCATGCGCCTCTGTCCTCAGAAACAGAAACACCACCAGCGCCGAGAGAAGGGTGATGGCTGCCAGCAGCAGAAGGTCGCTGAACGCATTCGAATAAAGCGATACTAGTGGATTGATCGCGACGAAAGATTCCGTCCTGAGATTCCCAACCGTTTGGGATTGTGCGACGGTTGGGGATGCGCACAGGGATCACATTTGACGTCACCGCCGCCGACCGTTCTCGGCTTGAAGCCATCATTGCTGCCCCAACGTCTCCGCAGAAGCATGTCTGGCGGGCCAAGATCATCTTGATGAGCGGCAACGGCCTGGGAACGGTCGCCATCATGCAGGCGACGGGAAAGTCCAAACCTTGCGTCTGGCGCTGGCAGGAGCGTTTCATGTCCGAGGGGGTCGATGGCCTGTTGCGCGACAAGAGCAGGCCTCCGGGCATGGCGCCTCTGGAGAGCGACGTGGTGGAGCAGGTCGTTGCGCTGACGCTGGAACCGCCTCGACAGGAGGCAACGCACTGGACCGTGCGTGCCATGGCAAATGCCGTTGGGATCGCGGCCTCTTCCGTCGTCAAGATCTGGCACGAGCATGGGCTGGCGCCGCATCGGTGGCGCAGTTTCAAACTCTCCAATGACAAGGCTTTTGCCGAGAAGCTTCACGATGTCGTCGGTCTCTACGTCTCGCCACCGACCCACGCCATTGTCTTGTCCGTCGATGAGAAAAGCCAGATCCAGGCGCTCGACCGGACCCAACCGGGCTTGCCGCTCAAGAAGGGGCGCGCCGGCACAATGACCCACGATTACAAGCGCCACGGCACGACCACCCTGTTTGCCGCCCTCAATGTTCTCGACGGATCGGTCATCGGCCGAAACATGCAGCGCCACCGGCATCAGGAGTTTATTCGGTTCCTCAACGCCATTGAGGCGGAGCTGCCGAAAGATAAGGCGGTCCACGTCATTCTCGACAATTACGCGACGCATAAACAGCCGAAGGTCCGCGCCTGGCTGGCAAGGCATCCACGATGGACCTTCCACTTCGTCCCGATATCGTGCTCATGGCTCAATGCTGTCGAAGGCTTCTTCGCAAAACTGACACGCCGGCGGCTGAAGCACGGCGTTTTCCACTCCGTCGTTGACCTGCAGGCGGCCATCAACCGCTTCGTCAAAGAACACAACCACGAACCAAAGCCATTCATCTGGAAAGCAGACCCCGATGAGATCATCGCAGCCGTCAAACGTGGGCACCAAACGTTGGAATCAATCCACTAGCCTGTCCGATCGGTGGACTCTTTGCGCTCGATCAAAGAGGTAGCGGGATACATCTCGCGACGATATTCCCGGTCCTGAAGGCGGGACGCCGAAAAAGGTTGGTTTCTCGATCAAGCGGCCTTGCTGTGCGTGCGGCCGTGCGAACCGAAATACGCGTCGAATGCCGCCGCAACGGCGCGTTCTTTCGGCACGACACTGACGCCAACCCATCCATCAGTCCCCAGGGCAGACTGATACCGGTGCCGATCACCAGCATCGGCAATTCTGTCGTCAACACCGAAACGCCGACCGGGATGTGCGCCAGCCAGAACAAACCTCCGGCCGAGATCAGCAGCCCCGTGCCGCTGAGCGTCGGGACAGCAAGCCTAAACCGAATGCGTTGAACGTGAGCCTCCGTGCTTCAGCACGCCCGGCGCAGAAGGGTTTCGGGTCTCTCATCTCGTCCGCTGAATGGGACTCCTGCTGCCACTTGCGCTGACCCCGCTTGGCTTCATGCTGTCGGCCTATCTGGCGGCGACGCTGTTTCCGAACTCGCAGGGCAGCGGCATTCCGCAGGCGATCGCCGCGCGACATCTGCGGGACGAGGAAGATCGGACGCGGCTGCTGTCGCTGAAGATCGCCTTCGGCAAGGTTGTGCTGACGTTGTGCAGGACGTCTATACGGAATATGCTTTTGCGCGGGAGGACATTGCAGAACGGGCGCTCTATGCCGACGTCGTCCTCGTCGGCTGCCAAGCGTGCAAGGACGAGCAACTCCAGACGCGGGTCATGGATGGCGCTCTGTTTCATACGCCGACGCCGGTCATCATCAACCGCGGACGGCGGCGCCGACAAACCCGGCCTCCGCCGAATGCTGCACCATTCCTTGCGACATCATCTATTAGATTCCAAATGCTGGTCAGAAGCAGGGATCGGGGACGCAGATTGTATGCGGTCTCTAGTTTGCGCTGCAGCCCATTCGAGAGGAAGGTTGTAGGTATCAGCAGTACGCCCAAAGGCAGGTGAGGCAAGTCAAGACCGATTCCCTTTCTCAGATCGTTGGGAGGATTTATCCTGCGTGACAACGACCAAAAGGGGCTCCACCCGCAGACCGGTGAACGGCAGTTCGATCTGTGGTCCGTGCCGCTCGACCTGACAGCCGAAGCAGTCACGTTCGATGGCGACGCCGTTCACATCGATTGGCGAGGAGATCACGACAGAACGATGACCGCTCGCGGGAAAATCTATCAACCGACGGACAGCAGCAACAATCCGTTCGACAACCAGAATGGCGGCTAACGGATTTTCTGCTTCTATGTATGTGAAGATGGCGTCGCGATCCAATAACGCGAACGCAGTCCAGATAAGTTTCACGATTTGCGCGCACTCGCGTTAAGTCGGGCTGTCGCTCGACGTTCAGCAAAATGTGCCTTGACTTCATCATCCGAAGCGTCCGCTCGAGTATCGTTCAGCGATTCAAGTACCTTGGTGCGAAACCAGGCGTAATGGGCCTCACTGCCTGAAAGAAGCTCCAACGGCAGCGCACCCTCGTTGGCGGTCCGGGTTAGTAAGATACGAACCGCGTCCGATACCGTAAGCCCCATATTTCCAAGCACTGCAGAGGCACGATCCCGAACCTCGGCATCAATGCGAGTTTGAACCAGTGCATTTGCAGCCATAGCGATCAAGGCGGTTCACAACAGTCCAAAAGGCGATGTCACGTCGTTTCAGCAGCGCATGTTCGCCGCTTTCCCCGAGGCGACCCCAATGGTGATCACCTACACAATCGCTTCGAACATCCGGACATCTTCTTGGCCGTTGCCTCAGAGGAAGTCGCGCACAACACTGGCACCGCCCGCAATCCTGACCGGCTTTCCATCAGCAATGGCAACAGCCTGCCGGAATGGCTCGGCCGGGGTCGTGTTGAGGAAATGGGATGTTGTCCCGCCTGCCGCGCAGACGATCATCGACGTCCAGATCGAGAAGATTCAGAAGATGTCGAAATGGGCCGAAGCAAGCGAGCGCTAGTGACCTGATCGGCTATGAGAGCCGCCACGCGGTCGCGCAGCTCCCGCTCTCACTCGGCGGTCGTCAGGTATAGACGTAGATTTCATCACCAAATGGTGCTATTTAAAGCGCCAGGATAAGGATAAGAAACGATGCGATCGACTATCAATCTAGACGACACTCTCATGGAAAGGGCCAAGTCCCTGACCGGCACAAAAGAAACCGCCGCTCTAGTCCGCCAGGCGTTGGAGACGCTTGTCCGAGTAGAGTCCGGAAAACGCCTCATCGCGCTCGGCGGAACTATGCCCGATGCAGAGGCAGCTCCACGTCGCCGGAGCGCAGCTGCCAAGTGATACTGGCAGACACTTCTATATGGATCGATCATTTCCGCCATGTTGATGCGGAACTTCGGACGATCATTGAGGACGATCGTCTACTCTGCCATCCGGCTGTAGTTGGCGAACTGGCGCTTGGCAGCCTTCGAGATCGCGGGCGCGTGATAACGTTTCTGGCAGCCCAGCGCCAAGCGTTCGTCGCAACGCACGACGAAGTGATGACAATGATTGATCGTCACGGCATTTTCAGTATGGGCATCGGCTATACAGATGCCCACTTGCTCGCCTCGATACTGCTTGATCGGCGAGCGGCGTTATGGACCAGGGACAAGCGCCTTCAGGCGGCGGCCAAAAAGGCAGGCGCTTCATTGCATAAGCCGGCCAATGCTCGCAACTAAACACCTAAATAGTTCTGCCGCGCTTTCGCATTTTTCCGATCTTTCGCCTTGAAAAGGATCTGAATCGGCGGCGCCTCAACTCAGTAAGCTAAGTGCCTGATAAATCGAAATTCACGGCATAAGGTTGATTTATGGAACACATCCGTCCGTCTCGGGAGCAAGCTGCCCTTTTCGCCCCTGGCATGAACCACCCCGCCTACCCCCTCGACCGCCGCCGTTAGCGTGCCTCGTCCATGATCGGATTGCGCAGGGTGCCAAGCCGATCGATCTGGACTTCGACTACGTCTCCGGGCTTCATCCAGAGCGGCGGATTGCGCTTCGCGCCGACGCCGCCCGGCGTGCCGCTGACGATGACGTCGCCGGCTTCGAGCCGGGTGAAGGCGGAGCAATATTCGATCTGGCGGGCGATATCGAAGATCATCTGGCTGAAGGTCGCCTCCTGCACCACCTCGCCGTTTAAGCGCGTCTGCAGCCGCAGCTCGCTAAGCGGGCCGAGTTCGTCCAACGTCATCATCCACGGGCCGAAGGCGCCGGTATCTGGAAAATTCTTGCCCGGGGTGAACTGGTGGGTATGTCGCTGGAAGTCGCGGATGCTGCCGTCATTGTAGCATGCATAACCGGCGACATGGCTCATGGCCTCGGCGTACGGAATGTAGCGGCCGGGTTTGCCGATGATGACGGCCAGTTCGCCTTCAAAATCGAGTTCGGTCGAGACCTTCGGGCGTATGATCGGAGCGAGGTGTCCCGTCTGGCTATTGGCATAGCGGGCGAAGATGGTGGGGTTTTCCACCTTCGAACGGCCGGTTTCCTTGCGATGCATTTCATAGTTCAGGCCGACGCAGAGGATCTTGTCGGGATTGGGAATGACCGGCAACCATTCGACCGAGTCGACAGGCGTGGCGGCCGCGGCAGCAGTTGCCGCGGCAACGCCGTCAAAGCCAGCGGCGACGGCCGATTTGAGGTCGGCATAGCGGGCCGAGAGCGCGGCGCCGACATCGAGGAAGCTTTCGCCTTCCACGACGCCCCAGGTCGTTCGGCCGGCGATCTTGACGGTGGACAATCTCATGACTTCTTCTCCTATCTGTGATCAGAATTTCGGGCGGGCCGGTCAGACCCGCTGCATTTTTTCGGTGAAGCGCGTCATCTTGCCGAAGCGCTCGATGGTGCGGTCCGGGAAGATCAGCGCGAAGGCGGAAATTGCGCCAATGATGAGGATGCCGGCGGTGAACAGCATGGCGTTCGCATAACCGGCAGCCACATGGTCGGGTCCTGCGGCCTGGACGATCATGCCGGTGACGGCGTTTGACGCGAGCGCGGAAATGGCGTTTGCCGAATAGATCACGACGATCAGCCGGCCGCGTTGGGCGGCGGGCGCCACGCTGCCGAGCGTGATGGGACCGTAGATCGTCGTCAGGCTCGGCGCGGCAAAGGCGATCGCGATCAGCGCCAGTTGCAGCGCGCCGCTCACGTGAACGGAGGCGATGAGCGCCACGCCGCTGACAAGCAGTGCGTAACCAGAGGCGCTGCCGAGCGTCGTGCGCTTGCTGACACCATTCTGCAGCATCCGCTGCGCGATCCATGAACCGACGAGCAGCAACGGTGACTGGAAGATGTAGACGGCCGAGATGACTGAACCGGTCTCAGTCTGCGAATAGCCGAGGCCTTGCTGCAGGAAGGGTGGCAGCCAGGTGGCCGACATGCCGACGATCCAATAGGACATGGTGGACATGATGATGACGCCGATCACCGTCGGATCGAGCCAGAGCTTGCGGGCCGGAACCGGCGGATCTCCGACAGTGGCGCGAACTTTTTCATTCTCCGTGGTCGCATGCGGCCCCTCGCCGCCGATGAGCAGCCAGGCAACGATCCAGACAATGCCGATCAGGCCGCAGAACAGGAAGCCAGAGCGCCAGCCGTGGCTGACGATGATATAAGTGAGGATCGGACCGCCGGCGAGCAGGCCGACGCTGATGCCCTGCAGCACGACGGCGCTCGGCACACTGCGCTTTTCCGGGCTGAACCAATTATGGCATGCATGCAATGCCGTCGGCAGGCCGGGTCCCTCGCCAAGGCCGAGCAGAATGCGGCAGGCGATCAGGACCGCCACCGAACTGGTGAAATAGATCGGGATCTGAGCGATCGACCAGATCGCAGCCAGAATGACGAGGATCCACTTGACCGGCATGCGGCCTATCACGAAGAGGCCGACGAGGACGCCGGAGATCGAGAACAGGAGAAAGAAGCTGCTGCCGATCAGCCCGAACTGCTGTGGCGAAATCCCAAGCTCCTTCATCATCGGCACTGCCGAAAGCCCGAAGACGAGCTTGTCGAAAAAGTTCAGCGTCTGGAACAAAAACAGAAGGGCAAGAACGGCAAAGGGGCGCCATTTGCCTGAGGTAACAGCGGTTGGTTCGGTCATATCTTCCTCCCAGAAACCGATTGAACTTCAATGTGTGACGGGCCCTGCTCTTCAGGCGAGGCGAGCATGCAAATCCGCGATCTGCTGGCGAAGCGCCTGAACGTTCTGGGCAGCGCCGAAAACATAGTGATCCGGACGGACCAGCGCGGCGACAGTGCCGTGCCGGTCGAACCAAGCTGAAAGCACGCCATCCTTCTCGCGAAGGGCTGCAGGGTCGACTGCCTCCGCACCTTCAGGAGCGACGGCCTTGATCACGATCCCATCGATCCCCCCGACAAGTGCCTCTCCCTCCCCGGCCCCGATCCTGCGGCCGTCAAGGATGAGCCGCCAATTCGGGCCGGTGAAACGATCCAGCAGGCGCGTCGAAGCGCCTTCGACGATGGCAGGCTGCGGAAAGAGCAGCCCCCGCGCCGGCGTTCCATCCGCGGCAAGCAGACCTTCTTCGATCGGCGGAACGATCTCCTGGCGGGTAATGGTCAGCGGCTTGCCGTCGCCCTCGGCGAGAATGCGGGCGTCGCGCGCTGCCGCTGCCGCGGGATTGCGTTCGCAGATCATTTGGCCGATCGCCTTGATCTTGCCGGTTAGGGTCTGCACGTGGCGTTTGCGCTCGACCGTATAGGTATCGAGCAGCGCTTCCGAGGATTGCTCTTTCAGCACACGGTCGAGCCGCCAGACGAGATTGGAAACGTCGCGCAAGCCCTGGCACATGCCCTGCCCGATAAAGGGCGGCTGCTGATGCGCGGCATCGCCGGCGATCAGCACCCTGCCGCGGCGCCATTCATCGGCTACCAGCGCATGGAAGCGATAGGCAGCAGCGCGCCAGAGCTCACCCTCTTCTGACGTGAGCCAGGGCGACAGCAACCGCCAGACGTTTTCGGGTTTTTCCATTTCGCGCGGATTTTCATCCGGCAGCAGCATGATTTCCCAACGGCGGTGGTTCTTCGGTCCCATGATGTAACTGGTCGGCCGCGAGGGATCGCAGAATTGCGCCGAGGTCTGCGGCAGTTTGGCGAGTGTGGGATCATGCACCTGCACGTCCACAACCAGCCAAGGCTCGTCGAAGAGCAAATCCTCGAGCCTCATGCCAGACAGTTCGCGTACCCGGCTCGACGCGCCGTCGCAACCGATCACGTATTTTGCCGTGACCGTCCGGATATTGCCGGAGGCGTCCTTCAGTGTTGCAACTGCCTCTTCCACCCGCTGGTCGAGACCAACCATTTCCGTTCCAAGCTCGACCGCGACGCAATCGAAGCTCTCGGCATGGCGCCGCAGAATGGCCTCGACCGGCGGCTGAGTGAACACCATGCTTGGGGTGTAGCCAAGCGGGTAAGGTGCCGGCACCATATCGATACGGCGGATGAGCTGCCCCTGCGCGCCGAAATGCTGGGATGCGGTAAAGGGCGCGGTATGGCGCAAAACCTCGTCGGCGATACCCATATTGTCGAAATGGCGCAGGATCTCGTGGTCGATCGCGATAGCGCGCGGCTTGTCATAGATATCAGTCAGCCGATCGACGACGAGCGTGGAATGACCACGCGCGCCCAGCATGCCGGCGGCTACGGCACCGGCTGGGCCAAAGCCGACCACCAGCACGTCATAACGATTAGAAATGTTGTTCTCGCTATTCAACGGAATCCCTCTGCTATGATGGTGGCCGTCTCAGGCGCCGGAAAATCCGATGGAAATCTGTGCCTTCTTGCAGGCGTCGCTCTTGGGAGCCGCGATACCCCAGTGATCGGTGCGACCCGGCGGCCAGCCCCACTCGTCCGGGCCTCGCACGCGATAATCGTCCTCCACCTGCAGAACCTCGGCGGTGTATTCGACCACGACGCCCTGGGGATCGACGAAATAAGCAAAGACATTGTCACCCGGGCCATGCCGTCCGACGCCCCAGCCGATCGGATAACCGTGGTCGACCACCCAGCCGGAACCGCGCATGACCGATTCAAGATCGGGCATCAGGAAGGCGATATGGTTGAGCCCGTTCACCGGCGCTTCGGCCAGCACGACGGCGTGGTGATCGTCATTGCAGCGCAGGAAAGCCATCAGCTTCGACCGGTCGGTCAGGCGGAAGCCCAGGACATCGCGGTAGAATTTTGAAAGCGCATCGATCTCCGCGCTATTGATGTTGACATGCGCGAGGCGTTCCGGGCGGTTTGCGACGACTACCCCCGCCTTCCTGTTGTCGCCATGCACGAACTCCAATACGGAACCCTGCGGCTCCCGAATGACGAAGCGCTCCCCACCGGACGGTGCGTCTGCAGGTCCGGGCTCGCGTAGCGTGGCACACCCCGCCGTAACGGTCTTTGCGAAAAGCGTTTTGAGATCTTCGGCGGAGCGGACGCGGAACGTGATCTTGCGCAACTCGGAGCGGTCGCTCTGCTTCAGTTCCAGCACATGGAAATCATCGCCGGTTGCGGCAAGGAAAACTTTGCCGCTCATTTCGGCGATCGCGTCCAATCCCCAGACGCGGCAGTAAAAGTCGACGGATGCAGCCAGATCGGGAGTGCCGAGCTCGACGCTGCGCAGGGCGGTGACGGGAAAGTCGGACATCTGATCAAACCTCATCCAGCGCCAGAAAGGCCTGCGCGTTTCTAAAGAACAGCCGTTCGCGCAGACCGGCACCGGCGAACGCGGCCTCGATGCGCGCAACGGGCTGCTGATCGCGAAAATTGAAGGGGTAATCCGTGCCGAGCAAAACGCGTTCCCCTCCAAAAACGGAAACCAGGCGGCGCAGCGTGTCCGCATCGAAGACGAGAGAATCGACGTAGAGTAGCCGAGCCTGCGCCGAGGGCGGTTCGGGCATGGTTTCCCTCAGCGCCGGGAAGGCCGAATAGCCCTGCTCCAGCCGCGGCAGGAGCGAGGCGAACGTGCCGCCGCCATGGCTGAAGGCGATCCGCAGCTGCGGGAATTTCAAGAGCAATCCGCCGGTGATGACCGAGGCCGCAGCCAGCCCCACATCCGTGGGATAGCCGAGCACCTGCTGAAGCGGCGCCGGCCCGACGAGCCGGTCCATGCCGGCTGGCCGCACTGCATGGACGAATACGGCCGCTCCAAGTTTCTCTGCTTCCGCAAAGAATGGATGGAACCTGGGATCGCCGATCGGCACGCCATTTATATTGCTGCCGATCTCGACGCCGCGAAAGCCGAGGGTGCCGACCGTGCGGTGAAGCTCGGCGATCGCAAGGTCGATATCTTGCAGGGGAACGCCGGCCAGCCCGACGAAATGCCCTTCTCCCTCCGCAACGAGTGCTGCAATCGCGTCGTTGACGTGGCGGACGAGGTCGTTGGCCGCGTTGCTTTCGATCCAGTAGCCGAAAAGTTCCGGCATGGGCGAAAGTGCCTGAAGCCTTATGCCGCTACGGTCCATGTCTTCGAGCCGCCGCTCGGCGACCCAGCAGGCGTTGCTGACCGTCCGATAGGGTTTCTCATCAATGACGACGGTGGCATGGCAATCGCCCGACGCGACCATCGAAGGAAAGCCGCGCACCGGCGCGCCACCGGCCGGTAGCGGAAAGCGTGCCGGCACGACGTGGCAGTGAATGTCGATGCCGAAGCAGCCGCAACCGTTGTTGAACCGCCCTGCGCTTTCCTCGTCTTCGCCCATGCTTTCCTCCGGTGGTGGCTTTTGCATAATATCCATAAATTGGCGTGTAAAGCAAAAATTTATAAATTTTGCAAATTGGATGCCATTGTGTATATGAAACTGGTGTGAAACAATGGATCCGATATGGACGCCGATGCGCTGAACAGGGGGCCGGAGAGCCCCGCAACACTGGCCACGAGCATTTACGAACGGCTGAAGGCCGACATTCTGTCCGCGCGCCTAGAGCCCGGCCGCAAGCTGCAGCTGCGCTTCCTGATGGAGCAATACGAGGCGGGGCAAACGCCCTTGCGGGAGGCATTGAACCGCCTGACCACTGAGGATCTGGTGATCGGCAAGGAGCAGCGTGGCTTCTTCGTGAAGCCGATAAGCTTGGAGGAATTGGGGGAGCTGACCAAAACCCGATCCTGGGTCGAAGGCCTGGCATTGCGGGAGTCGCTCGCAAATACAACGCCAGCGTGGGAGGAAGCCCTTCTCGTGGCGCACCACAGGCTGGAGCGTGCACCTCGCTCATTGAACCCAGAGCGGTTCGAGAGCAATCCGGAATGGGAGCGCCTGCATCGAGCCTTCCATGCGCAGCTCATCGGTGGCTGCGGCTCACGCCCGCTGATCGGCTTCTGCGAACAGCTCGCCGACCGGCTTCATCGCTATCGCGCGCTTTCCAGCCGCAAGGCGTTTCGGGTGCGCAATGTGGCGCAAGAACACGCGGACATTCTGAAAGCCGTGCTCGATCGTAAGAGCGACGAGGCTGTAGGCCTGTTACAGCGGCACTACGAACAGACCGCGGATTTCATCAGGACCGACCTGGAAACAAGCGAAGCCGGCGACACAACACCGCCGGCCTGATGCTTTGAACGGACACCGGAAACGATGCGACCGCGTGACCGGCATCGTCAAGGCGCAAGAATTTCTATAATCTGCGGTTATGATATTTGCTAAATCCATTATTTGACGAATGATAATCGGCTCCTGAATAATCGCGATGGAGTTCAGGAGGAGAAGACATGATTGCGAAATTGCTTCTTGCAGCGACCACCGCCGTTACGCTTTGCTTGGCAGCCTCAGCGAATGCGGAGGAAATCAAAGGTGAGGTGATCCATCAATGGACCTCCGCCGCCGAGTCGGCCGGTGTTAAGGTTTTGGCCCAGAAGTTCACCGAGCTTGGGGGAAGCTGGGTCGACAACGCCATATCAGGCGGCCCGAACGCCCGAGCGACGGCGGTCAACCGGGTGATCGGCGGCAACCCGCCCGCCGCCATGCTGTTCAATACCGGCGCCCAGTTCATCGAGCTTCAGGAAAACGACCTGCTTCGCGACCTGACGGAGACGGCCACGGCCGACAACTGGCAGGAAAAATTGCCGCAAGCACTACTGAATTCGGGCACGGTCGACGGCAAGATCTGGGCGCTTCCGATCTCCGGCAACGGCGCCAACTGGTTCTGGTTCAATAAGCCGATCCTCGACAAGATCGGCGTGTCGACGCCCAAGACCTGGGACGATGTGTTTGCTGCACTTGACAAGGCCAAGGCGGCCGGCCTCATGCCTTTCGCGCCCTCCGGGGAGCCTCGCTGGGAGCGGCTGATGTTCAATGCCGTCGTGCTCGGCGTTGCAGGGCGCGAAACCTATGATGCGGTCATCTACAAAAGGGACGCGGGAGCCGTGCGGGGCGATAAGTTCAAAGCCGCCGTCAAGGTATTCGAAAAGCTCAAGGACTATGCCGATGCCGGCTCGCCGGGTCGCTCGTGGCCGGATTCGACCAACCTGGTGATATCCGGCAAGGCACTGATGACGCAGGGCGGCACCTGGTTGAACGGCGCCTTTGCGGCTGCGGGCAAATCGGCGGGCAGCGATTACGAATGCGCAATCATTGGCTCCGATCAGGGCATGATCATTTCGGGTGACGTGTTCCTGTTCCCGGAACCCTCGGATGCTGCGATGGGCAAGGCGCAGGACCTGCTCCTCAAGACCTTTACGGATATCCCGACGCAGACCGCATTTGCGGTCGCGAACGGCACGATCCCCATTCTCAAGGGCGCCGATACGTCGAAACTCAACAGCTGCATTGCCCAAGCGTCGCACTATTTCAGCGATGCCAAGCTTTCCACGGCGGGCGACCAGATGATGTTCCCGCCGGCCGTCGTCGGTGCCGTCGAGGATGCGATCACCCGTTTCTGGAGCAAGGGCGGCCTGACTGCCGACCAATTTATCGAGGCCTATGCAAACGGGCTCTCCGCGAGCTGACGCAACCCCGTCGGGGGAGCGTGTTCAGTCGCCTCCCCCGAACGACGAAGATATTCGGAGTCCCCAGTCGTGTTCGCAAAGTCGCCTTCAAGCAGTCGCCTTCAAGCGGCCCTGACACTTGTTCCCGTCGCATTCGTGGTTTTGTCGGTCTATGTCGGAGGCGTCCTATGGGCGGCGGGCATATCCCTAACCCGCTCCTCCATGCTGCCCAACTACAGGTTTGCCGGATTCACCCAGTACATAAACCTGTTCTCCAATGCCCGGTGGCATGTCTCGCTCACCAATATGGCCTTGTTCGCGGTGATCTTCATCCCGGCGACGCTGTTCATCGGCTATTCGCTCGCCGCCATGATCAACCGCGGTGTCCGCGGTGAGAATGCACTACGGACGATCTACCTCTATCCGTTTGCCATGTCGTTCATCGTCACCGGTCTCGTCTGGCGCTGGTTGTTCGATCCGAACTACGGCATTGCCGACGTTGCTCGCAAGCTCGGCTTCGAGAATGCCTCATTCGACTGGATCGTCAATGCTGACACGGCGATCTTTACGATCATCTTCGCAGCCGTCTGGCACTCCTCCGGCCTCGTCATGGTTGTTCTCCTCGCCGGGTTGCGGGGCGTCGATGACGATCTGTGGAAGGCGATCCGTATCGAGGGTATCCCAGCCTGGAAGGCGCATCTCTATATCATCGTCCCGAGCATCGGCGCGAGCATCACGACTGCATTGGTGCTGATGTGCCTGACCGTCGTGCGCCTATTCGACGTCGTGGTCGCCATGACCGGAGGCGGACCGGGCATCGCAACGGATGTGCCGGCCAAGTTCATCATCGATCACATGTTCGAACGCCAGCAGGTTGGCCTTGCATCCGCCGCGGCCACCACGCTGCTGCTTCTCGTCCTGTTGGTCTCCGTGCCTCTTCTCTATCTCAAGAACCGTCGTAAGGGAGTTGCCGAATGACCTCGACAAACGGCCTGGCTCCCGTACACCGCAGCACCTATGCCGCCCCGCTGGCTCGCGTGCTGACCTACGTTCTCTTGATCGTGATCGCGATCGTGGCGCTGATCCCGCTTTACGTGATGATCGTGACGGCCTTCAAGTCGATGGAGGAGATCCGGACCGGCACGCTGCTGTCCCTGCCCCATGCGCTGACGTTCGAATACTGGTCGAAGGCCTGGAATTCTGCCTGTACGGGACTGCGTTGCGAGGGACTCAAGGTCGGCTTCGTGAATTCCGTGCTGATCACCATTCCGAGTGTCGCCATCGCCATCGCGGCCGGCGCGGTCACCGGTTATGCGCTGAGCTTCTGGCGCGTGCGCTTCGCCAACGTGCTTTTCGCCGTGCTGCTGATCGGCGGTTTCTTTCCCTATCAGGTGCTGATCTATCCGCTCGTGCGCATTACCTCCACCATCGGACTGTTCAATTCGCTCGCCGGGGTGATCGCGGTGCACGTCGTGTTCGCTCTGCCTGTCGTGACGCTGCTGTTCCGCAATTATTTCGCAACGATCCCGATCGATCTCTTCAAGGCCGCCCGCGTCGACGGCGCCGGCTACTGGCGCTTCTTCTTCTCGATCCTGCTGCCAATGTCGGTTCCGATGATCGCCGTCGCTGGCATCCTGCAGGTCACCTTCATCTGGAACGACTACATCGTCGGGCTCGTCTTCGGCGGCATCAACTATGCGCCGATGACGGTCCAACTCAACAATATCGTGCACTCCACCTATGGCGAGCGGGAATACAACGTGGAGATGGCCGCAACGCTGCTCACTTCGATCATCCCGCTTCTCGTTTATTTCACGTCGGGCCGTTGGTTTGTCCGCGGCGTGGCGTCCGGTGCCGTGAAAGGCTAATCATGACAGGCGTTCAACTGCGAAATCTCGGCATCCGCTACGGACAGGTCGAGGTGCTTAAAGGCATAGATCTCGACATTCCGCCGTCGGAATTCATCGTCCTGCTCGGACCTTCCGGCTGCGGCAAGTCCACGCTTCTCAATGCGATCGCCGGGCTCCAGGATGTTGCCGAAGGGCAGATCTTGATCGGCGGCCACGACATGACGAATGTTGAGCCGAAGAACCGCGGGATCGCGATGGTCTTCCAGTCTTACGCGCTCTATCCCCGCATGAGCGTGCGGGGAAACCTCAGCTTCGGCCTGAAGGTCGCCGGAACCGCCAAGCCGGAAATCGAAAAGCGCGTCGCCAATGCGGCAAGAATGCTGCAGATCGAACCATTACTTGACCGCAAGCCGTCTGAACTGTCCGGCGGCCAGCGCCAGCGCGTGGCGATCGGCCGCGCCGTCGTGCGCGACGCGGGCGTGTTTCTCTTCGACGAACCGCTCTCCAACCTCGACGCCCAATTGCGCTCGGACCTTCGCGTCGAGATCAAGCGTCTTCACCAGCGGCTCAAGTCCACGATGGTCTACGTGACCCACGACCAGATCGAGGCGATGACGCTTGCCGACCGCATCGTGGTCATGAAGGACCGGATCATCCAGCAGCAGGGCACGCCTGACGAGATCTACAACAAGCCAGCGAACACCTTCGTTGCCCGTTTCGTCGGCTCGCCCGCCATGAACTTCCTGGATGCTGCCGTCGAAGGCGGCGATGCGATTGTCGACGGCAAGACGGTGCACATCGCATCCGCGCTGTCGTCGCAAGCCCCGCTTGCAGACGGCCGGAATGTGATCGTCGGCATTCGCCCGGAGGACGTGGTGCTCCACACGGATGAGGCCGCATCCGGCCTTGCAGTCGAGGTCGACGTCGTCGAGCCGATGGGAGCCGAAAAGCTCGTCTGGTGCAAACGCGGAAGCATCGGCATCTCCACCAAGATACCCGCCTCCGTCAGCATCAAGCCCGGCGACAAGGCGTGGCTCGGCCTGTCCGAGCAGTGCCTTCACATATTCGACGCAGACAGCGGAAAGCGCATGTGATGACCGAGACGATCCTTGAAAAGCTTGCGGGACATCCCTTCCATCTGAACGACACCGCTCTTGCGTGGGTCAGGTCGACCTTCGACAGACTGTCGCTGGATGAAAAACTGGGGCAGATCGTACTGCCTCTATGCCGTGACCTCTCGCCGGAAGACCTTTGGGCGCCGCTGCGGCACCATGTCGGCGGCATCCATCGCATGCCCTCCCGTTCGGAGAAGGAACTGCGCGACAGCGCGCAATTCCTTCAGTCGCAGACAGCGATCCCGCTGCTGATGAGCTGCGACATCGAGTTCTCGGAGAAGAGCAGCGTTGCGGCGGGAACGCCCTACCTTAACCAGATGGCGATCGCGGCGACGGGAGACGCCGAGCACGCACGGCGTATGGGTATCGTTGCGGCGCGTGAAGGCGGTTATCTCGGCTTCAACATTTCCTGGACGCCGGTTGCCGATCTTGCGGTCAATTTCCGTTCGAACGTGGTCAACACCCGTTCGTTCGGCGCGGATGTGCCGACGGTCATGGCGATGACCGCGGCTTATCAGCAAGGAGCCCGATCAGCCGGTTTTGCAAGCTCGATCAAGCATTGGCCGGGTGACGGCCTCGACGACAGGGACCAGCATTTCGCGACCACCCACAATACGATGCCGATGGAAGAGTGGCGCCAGACCTTTGGCAAAATCTATGCCGATGCCTTTGCGAAAGGTGTGCAGGTCGTCATGGCCGGCCACATCACCCTGCCGGCCTACACGGCAGAGCTTGGATCGTCAGCCCGCAGCCCTGCCCATATGCCGGCGTCGCTGAATTTCGACCTCACCACCACCCTTCTCAGGGAGGAGATGGGCTTCAATGGTCTGGTCGTCTCCGATGCGACCGGCATGGTCGGCTTCAATGCGCGGGGTGCGCGGCGAGAACTCGTTCCGCTCTGCATCGCCTCTGGCTGCGATATCCTGCTGTTCCCGGCTGATCTCGACCAGGATCTCGACTATCTCAGGGACGGCCTTCAGAATGGTCTCCTCAAGCAGGAGCGTGTCGATGAAGCGGTCTTGCGCGTACTTGCCCTCAAAGCGTCGATGAAGCTCCACGAGACCGGCGGCCATCCACCAGCGGCGGCGGATCGCCCGCGTCTGCTCGGCGGCGCCGAGCATGCCGGATGGTCGAAATTGGCCGCGGAGGCCGGGATCACGCTGGTGAAGGACATACAGGCTCTGCTGCCGCTCGATAAGAGCCGGCACAAACGCATCCTGCTGGCGCAACTGGAAAGCCGGATGAGCCCTTCCGGCCCGCTGCCGCAGTTGCAGGTGGCCGATATGCTGCGCGAAGGGGGCTTTGACGTCACGCTCTATCGCAAGGGCGATACAATCGATCCGGCCTCCCACGATATCGGCATGTATCTGATGGCCGAGGAAGGTGTTTCCGCCAAGGAAAACCTAGGCCCGCGCTGGGAAGACCTGCACGGCTTTTTCCCACATTCGATGCAAAGGCTCTGGGACTATCTTCCGACCATCTACGTCTCGCTCGGTACGCCCTTCTTGCTGTATCATATGCCGGAATGCAGAACCTTCGTGAATGGCTATGCAGCCGTGCCTCCGGTGCAGCAGGCGTTGGTGAAGGCTCTCCTCGGTGAAATTCCGTTCGCAGGGCAAAGCCCTGTTGATGCGGCCTGCGGCCTGCAGGAAGCTTCCCTTTGAACCGACAGTCGTCCGGCGGACCACCGATTGGTTCATCAGGCTCGGCACCTGTCCCTAGGGGTTCGCTTGCGGACGTGCTATTCGACGGAATTCTGGATACATCACGCGCCGAAGGCTCTTGTCAACAAATGGACCTGGATCCCCGACTGCTGCGCTATATTCTTGCTATCGACCGCGCCGGCTCCTTCCTCAAGGCGGCCGAAGCGCTTCATATTTCCCAGCCGGCACTTTCCGTCAGCGTCGCGCGTTTGGAGGATGTAACTCAGATGCAGCTTGTCGATCGGGGTCGACATGGTGCGATCATGACAGAGGCAGGCAAGATTCTGGTGCGCCATGCCGAGAGCATTGAAGCCATCTTGCATCTAGCCGGACGGGAATTGGAAGCGAGTGGCCGCGGTGTTGAGGGCCCGTTGCACGTCGGTGGAACGCCGCTCGCGACCGGTAGTTTCGTGCCGCTGGTCGTTGGTCGCATCCTCGAGGAAAATGGCAGTGCTGCCATCGAGGTGATCGAGGGCACGGACGAGCAACTGATGGAGCGGCTCCTGACCCACAAACTTGATCTCGTCATTTCCAATGTTGGACAAAGACCCGCATCGGAGAGAGTGGAGGAAATTCCGCTTTTCACGGCCCGTTCCGTTATCGTGGTTCGGGCGGGTCATCCATTGGAGGGGCGGCAACAAGTTTGTCTTGCAGAACTCGCCGACTCGACATGGGTGATGCCCCCGCGCGGAGGCGCCTTCCGCAAACAGCTCGAAGCCCTGTTCACGACCAATGGGCTTCCTTTCCCCGTACGCCTCGTCGAGGCAGCTCCGTTCAGCGTGTTGAAGGCGATAGTAGAACGTTCAGACGGCGTTAGCATACTGTCCGACGAGTTCCTGCGGGAGGAGATCCGCCGGGGCGTACTGGCTGCGATCCCACTGCAGGAGCACATCGCCGCTAGGCAATTCGCCTTGCAGAAAATTGCAGGTCGCCAACTAAATTCTCTCGGACAGCGCTTTGTGGACATTTCCATGGAAATGACATCCGCATGGCAAACCATGTGACTGGGCCCAAAGGGGATGATCTGAATTAAGGGGCTCGGGATCGACAACGTCAAGGAACGCACCTGAGAGATGTCCGCTATCGAGAGCCGACATCAATGCATCGCAGTCGAGCTGACGGCCCCTGCCCGCATGTACAAGGCTCGCGCCTAAGGGCAGAAGCGCAAACAGCTCCTTGTTGAGAATCCCGGTCGTCTCCGGCGTCAGCGGCAGCAGGCAGACGAGGATGTCGGTATTGGCAACCATATCGCGGAGGCCATCCTCGCCACTGAAGCATGCAACGCCATCGATAGATCGCTGGGAACGGCTCCATCCGGAAAGCTTGAACCCAAATCCTTGTAGCTTGGAGAGCGCCGCCTCGCCAAGAACACCCATGCCCAGCACAGACACTCGGCGATCTGCGGACTGAGGCTGCGGGATCACTTCATGCCAGACATGGCGGCGCTGTTGATCGATGTAGACATGCAGATTGCGATGAAGGCACAGAACGGCCATCATCACATACTCCACCACCATGCGTGTGATGCTTTCATCGACCATCCGGAGGGCGACACCGAGCCGCTCAAGTACTGGCTCTCCACTCTCGCCGCCGACGCTTCGCTCGCAACGCTCGTCACCACCGCCAAGCTACGCTGGCGTATCGAGCGCGACTATCAGGAAATCAAGCAGGAACTCGGGCTCGGCCATTACGAGGGGCGCGGCTTCCATCAGCCGAGCCTGGGTGTCCGGCAAGCTTCGATCGCGCCCACGACACGTCGTTCGCCGCGGCCAAGATGACCGGCGTTCTCTTGCCTATAGGAGCCACCGTGTCGCCGAAAGATGTCGGCAACTTCGAGAACCGACCCGGCTATCTGATATGTTTTCTTAAGGTGTTGATGAAAGCGGAGACTTTTGGCTTTCTAAAAGCCGAGGGCAACTGCACCGACTGAATGGCGATCGTTCTCGAGGGGAAGCCGGGCAACAGCTGCACGAGCCTGCCCTGGGTCAGATCATCATCCAGAAAAACGTGCGGGCAGATAAAGATGCCCTTGCCTGCCCGCGTGGGCAGGAGGCAGGCGGGAGGGCTGTTGGCGACAAAGGGACCTGCGACAGGAATTTGCACTTGCTGGCCCTCGATGACGAAGGGCCAGCGGTTAGGGTCAGGGTTGTTGGCGTCACGAATGCAGATATGAGCTGACAGTTCATCGGGATGGCTCGGCGCGCCATGCCGTTCGATATAGGATGGGGCGGCGACGACCACTAGCCGCGCCTCTCCGAGTTTCCGGGCAACGAGGCTCGAGTCCTTCAAAGCGCCGATACGGACAGCCAGATCGAAACCCTTCTCGGCGAGATCGACATATTCATCTGACAACTCCAGTTCGATCGTAACCTCCGGATGGGTATCCATGAACTCGAGAGCAGCGGTGGCGACCACCGTTTCACCGAAAGTCAGGGGCGCCGCTACGCGCAGCGTTCCTTTCAAACCACTTGAGGATTCGAGGGACATATCCAGGAGATCTATTTCGTTCAGAACGCGCCGGCACCCCTCAAGATAGGTCCGTCCGTCATGCGTTAACGACATGGACCGGGTGGTGCGGTGAAGCAGATTCATTCCCAACTGGGCCTCGAGCATCGCGATGTACTTGCTGGCCAGCTTCCCGGTAATGCCCAGGCGTTTGCTCGCGCCAGCAAACGAGCCAGCTTCCACCACGGCGACAAAGGTCCGCATGCCATCAATCTTGTCCATTTGATTGTCTCCACAATGGCGAAGTTGATCCGCTATAATCGCCATTTTGGCGATTAATAGCCAGTGATAGTTTCACATTACGAAATGAAAGGGAGACCGAACATGAGTGCGACCGAAGCCCCGCTCTCGATCGGAAGGGTTGCTCTGACTGTGAACGATCTTGATGCAGTATCGACGTTCTACGAAGACGTTATCGGTTTGGCTCTTATTGGCCGTGATGGCGAAACCGCCCTCCTGGGAGCCGGAGACCTGCCGTTGATCGAGCTGCGTCATGACAAGGCTGCACAATACCACCCAAACGAGGCGGGGCTGTTTCATACGGCTTTCCTTCTTCCTTCACGCCGCGATCTTGGTCTTTGGATGCGACACATCCGCGAAATCGGCGTCCAGCTCGACGGGGCGTCGGACCATCTCGTCAGCGAGGCGCTCTATCTCCATGACCCAGAAGGGAATGGGATCGAGGTCTATGTCGACCGGCCTCGATCCGACTGGGTCCGCCACGGCGACGAAATCGAAATGGCCACGGAGCCACTGGACTTGTCGGACCTCGCCAACGTTCAAGGCGAATGGACGGGCGCGTCGCGCGGCACAGTGATCGGCCACGTGCATCTGCAAGTGGGTGATGTCGAGACGGCGGATGCCTTTATGACGGGCCCACTCGGCTTGACCCGTACGGCCCGCTTGCCCTCGGCAGGTTGGTACGGCTCGGGCGGATACCACCATCACCTTGCTGCCAATGTCTGGCAGTCTCGTGGTGCCCAACGGCGCAGCCCCGCCTCCAGAGGGCTGACGGAAATCGAACTCCTCGTGGCGCCGGGAACATTGCCTTTCGGCCTGATCGAAGACCCGTGGGGCACGCAATTTACCATTTCAACAGCGCAATCCCGCGCTGTCGGACCCATGCCAACCTGAAAGGATGACAAATGACCCCGAAGGAAATCGTACTCAGCGCTGTCGCCGCGCTGTTCACCAAGTTTGATCCAGAAGCGGCAGGCCAGCTTCTGAAAGAAGACTATATCCAGCACAATCCCGCTGTGCCGACGGGTGCGGCTCCTATTCTCGGCTTTTTGCCGATACTCAAGGACCACCGCTTGAGCGTGACGAACCATCGCGTCCTGTCGGAAGGCGATCTTGTGGTCCTGCATTCCACCTATGACAATGCGCAGGCCTTTGGCGGCCAGACCATGGTCGCATTTGATGTGTTCCGGGTTCAGGATGGCAAGCTTGCCGAACATTGGGATAACCTGCAGGCTGCCGTGCCGGCCTCGCAGACAGCCAGTGGCAATTCGATGACGGACGGCGCGACCGAAATCCGCGATCTCGACAAGACCGCCGAGAACCGTGCTCTGGTCGAAGCCTTCGTCAAAGACGTCCTGCTTGGAGCCGCACCGCAGAAGATCACCGACTACATCTCGACCATGACCTATACCCAGCACAACCCGATGGTTGGCAATGGTCTTGACGGTCTCGGCGCCGCGCTGAAAGCCATGGCAGAGGCAGGACAGGCAATGGCCTACACCAAGACGCACCTGATCGTGGCGGAGGGCAATTTTGTCTTCACCGCCTCGGAAGGCAAACTGGGTGATACATCAACAGCCTTCTACGATCTCTTCCGCGTGGAAGGTGACAAGATCGTCGAGCATTGGGATACGATTTCCGCTATCCCGGCTGAAATGGTGCACGCTAACGGCAAGTTCTGAGGACAAATACCATGAAATCCGTTCTATTTGCCGGTCTCATCCTTTTTTCTTCAATGGCAGGTGCAGTGATGGCCCAAGACAAGGGTGTTGTAGAAGTCGTGACGATGAACCTGAAAGACGACGTCTCTGTCGAGGCCTTCGCCGCGGTCGATAAGGCCATCGAAGATCAGCATGTCAGCAAGCAGCCCGGCTTCGTTTCGCGTGAGACCGCCGTCAGCGGGCACAAGTGGCTTGTTATCGTGCATTGGAAGTCGGCCGATGCCGCACAGGCTTCCATGGACAGCTTCGCGAATGCACCGGCCGCGGCTGAGTTCATGAGCATGATCGATGCGTCAACGATGACCATGACGCGCTACGATTTAGTCCGCTAAACAGCGAAGGCCGTTTGGGTGCACGCTATCGCGTGCGCCCAGACACCGAGGTGCGATCTCGAGACTGACGGTCCCGAGCCTGATGGCATGGAATTTTGCAAAATCCGCTTCAGCTTGAAGCGATTCGAACTTCCGAACCTGCCATTAGACATAGGAAACTCCATAGGAACCTGGGCCACAGGCTTGAAATTGTAAGGTTCAATCCAACGAAGGCGAGATCGTTCAGTGGTCATCGCACTTAGTGGAATCCGGAAACGTCAGCTTTCGCTTCAAAGCCAGTTTGACCGTCGCAGCCTTGACCAAAGCCTGTTCAGAAGTGGCTCCCTTCTCGATGGAAAACCCGGCTCAGTTTCGCGTGGAAATCAGCAGTTTAAATTAAGGTTTCACAATGAACGAAATCGCATTGATCAAGTTAGAAAGAGCCCCTCTGACTGCAGGAGAAATCTCCGAATGGCTATCAGTGGAAAAGGGTCCGAATCATTATCGCCCGCTCAGTCTAGATCGCCCTGGGCTCTTTTCGTTCGATGTACATAGCGTCGGTGGGTTTGCGGGCTGGTCTGGCTCAAGTTCAGTAGAGCGAAGTCTGTCGGTCAGTATTGAAAGTGATGATTTCATGTTCTTTGTCGAGCATGAAACTTACTATAACGTGGCGACAGGCGGCATTCAGCATACAATAGCTCCAGGATCTGGCCTGTTGACGTCTGCCGACCGCTACTCGAGCCTCAATATTGGCGAGGGGTCGATGGCGGAAGGATTTTGTGTGCCGCGAAAAGCCGTGCTCACCGCCCTTGCCGACAGTTTCGAAAGGGCGACTCCGGCAAGTTTCGAATTCACTCCACTCCATGATCTAACCAGTGGGCCTGCAGCGCGTATGCTCAAACTGATGAGATTCTTCAGGGATGATATCTGCGGTGATCAAAGTCTCATTGCCTCACCTATCGCGCTGGCCAGCTTTCAGGAGATGTTCTGCCTGCTGATGGTGCAAAACCTGCGTCACACGCTGTCGAATTTCAATTCACCCGTCCATTCGATTGCGCCGCGGCAGATAAAGAGGGCGATCGAATTTGCCAGAACAAACGCCGCGCTGCCGATTACGATCTCAGACATGGCCGCGGCCGCCGGCGTCAGCGTCCGAGGCTTGCAGTTCAACTTCCGCCGGTTCTTGAATGCGACACCGATGGAATACCTTCGGCGTTTGCGCCTCGAAGGTGCTCGCCATGAGATAAAGGCGGCAGACCGGTCGTCTACGGTCACCGATATCGCCCGCCGCTGGGGCTTTCTACATCTGGGCCGCTTTTCGCAGGAATATCATGCAGCCTTTGGTGTAATGCCCTCCTCAGATTTGGCCGACAGTCGTCGGAAGTTTATGACCAAATGACGAGGTCGCGTCTCGCTGGCGCCTGCATAGCCACCTGACTGTAGACGACGTTCACGTCACAGTTCAGGTGACTTGCCACCGCAAGCACATCCTCAGTCCACCGGGCCATCGGCGCGCTGTCACGTCATCTGGACGATAGCGGAATTGACTTCCTGAAGGCCGATCGTCTGTTCACGTGCTGCAAATCCCGTGACCTGAGACCCATCCCTCCAGTTTTCGGGAGAGCCTTGGGTCGACGCGGAACGGACCGACCCGCCCTTTTCGAGCACGCCCATCGAGAACCGGCGGGGACCTGTTTTAGCTGGACCGCTGCCGACAGCCCGGCCGACGATCAGACGTCGAATTCCATGCTCTCACGTTCCGCGCTTTCGCGCATTACAGTGCCTGTTCGAGGTCCAGCAGGATCGTGAAGAGGTCGCCGACGATGCCGTAGTCGGCAACCTGGAAGATCGGGGCTTCCTCGTGCTTGTTGATGGCGACGATGACGTTATTATCCTTCATGCCGGCCAGATGCTGAATGGCACCGGAAATGCCAACGGCGATATAAAGCTGAGGTGCAACGACCTTGCCAGTCTGGCCGACCTGCCAGTCGTTCTGGGCCTAGCCGATAGTTGCGCGCGATGCGCCGACGGCGCACCGAGCTTGTCCGCAACGGACAGGACGACTTCCTGAAATTTCTCCGAAGAGCCAAGCGTCTGCTCGCCGGAAATGATTGATGGCGGCGACTTATGCTGCGGCCATCTTGGTCGCCACCATGTCTTGCGTCTCTGTTGCTTCGAACATGCGTTCCAGGTTGAGAAAGCAGATCATCCCGTCTGGTTGCGCGATAATGCCATCGGCGTAATGTCTGCCGCCTGAAACGCTGATATCGGGAACCGGTTGAAGGAGGCTGGCGGAGATTGTCAGAATGTCCGAGACCCTGTCGACGACCAGACCCATGGCCATGCCATAAACCTCGGCCACGACGATGGCGCTGCGTTCGTTGGGCTCGGTGCTTCTCATGCCGAGCTTGTTGGCAAGATCGACGATCGGGATGACCGTCCCGCGCAGGTTCATGACGCCGATAACATCGGCGGGTGCATGAGGGATCGGCGTCGCCGGACCCCATCCGCGAATTTCGCGGATGGTTGTCGTGCGGACACAGAATTCCTGGTCGTGCAGCCGAAAGGCGATGATCTCAAGTGTTTCGCCGTTGTTCCCGGGCGAGTTGACAATAACGTTCATCAAAACTCCTCCCAGCTTTCCTTGACAGCTGCATTTCCAGAAAAGGCTTGGGCCACCTGTCCTGCCATGCGTCTCGCCGGTGATGCGACGGGACGGTGATTTTTACCGGCGGCCATGGCCGATGCCGGCTGGCGGAGCGCGCCGCCGAGCTGGAACTGGCCGATGAGTTCGCGGAGGCGGCTGGCTTCGCCGGCAAGCGCGGCGCTTGCCGCATTGCTTTCCTCGACCATGGCGGCGTTTTGCTGGGTGACCTGATCCATCTGATTGACGGCCGTGTTGACCTCGGCAAGACCAACCGACTGTTCGCGCGCCGACGTGGCAATCGCATCCATGTGGTGATTGACCGTAACAATATAGCCTTCGATCGTCTTCAGGGCCTCGCCGGTTTCGCTGACCAGCTTGACGCCGCTTTGCACTTCGACCGAGGAGTTGCGGATCAATTCCTTGATTTCCTTGGCGGCCTGGGCGGAACGCTGGGCGAGCTCGCGCACCTCCTGGGCAACGACGGCAAAGCCCTTGCCCGCATCGCCGGCGCGCGCCGCTTCGACACCGGCGTTGAGCGCCAGAAGGTTGGTCTGGAAGGCGATCTCGTCGATGACGCCGATAATGTTGGAGACCTGGTTGGACGACTGCTCGATCTTCTGCATGGCATCGACCGCGTCGGCGACCACTTTGCCAGACTGGGCGGCACTGGTGTTGGCCTGCGCGGCAACGCTTCGTGCTTCGTCGGCACGTTTCGACGAGTTCGACACGTTCGCCGTAATCTGGTCGAGGGCTGCTGCCGTTTCTTCCAGCGAGGCCGCCTGCTGCTCCGTGCGCTTGGACAGGTCTTCGGCGGACTGGCTAATCTCGCGGGTGCCGCTGTCGATCTGCGTCGTTGCCTGAGCGACCGCGCGCAGCGTTTCGCCCAACTGCCCCACCGCACCGTTCAGATCGTGACGCAGGGCTTCAAAGTCCGGTGCAAATGCATCATTCAGCTGAAAACCAAGATCGCCGGCCGCCAGGCGGCGTAGTCCGGTCGCCAGACCCGATGTCGCTTCCAGAAGGCGCTTCTGCGCAGCCGCTTCTGCCTCTGCGGTCAAGCGGATGCGGTCGGATTCAGCCTGGACCCGGGCCGCTTCAGCTTCCTGTTCTAGCCGCTTGTTGGTGATGGCTGCCTGACGGAAGACCTCGACGGCACCCGCCATTTCGCCGATTTCGTCGGCGCGGCCCGCAAAGGGGATGGCCTTGTCCGAGTCGCCGCCCGCAAGATCGGTCATGGACGCTGTTATTCTGCCGATCGGTCGTGAAATGCCCATCAGGGCAAAGTAGATTGCGCCCAAGGTAATTCCGAAGATAAGCGTAATGGCGACGTATGTCACCTCTACGGTATAGGAGAAATTGGCCATGCTTTCGACATTTGCCTTGGCTGCGTTATCCGTGTTGACGGCAACGAGTTTGTCGATTTGGTCGGCCATGGCGTCGGCAATCGGGGACATTTCGTCATTCATGACAACCTTGGCATCGTCGTCCTGAGACGCTGCAGAAAATTTGACATACTTCTCGCCACTTTTCCCCAGAAGCGCAAGATTTTCGCGCAGGCCTCTGATCAGTTCTCGATCGCCATCATCAAGACCGAGAGCTTCGTAATTTTTAAATTCGTTGTTGATGCGCGCGGTCTCGCGATCGATTGCCGTCTGCGCCTCATCTTGCGTCTTTTGGTCCGATGCCGCGAGATGCTCGAGATAGGCCACACGCAGATCGGAAAGCGCCGTGTCGATTTCCTTCGCTGTCATTGCGCTGGGCATTAAGTTTCCGGCGAGCTCGGTCACATTCCCGTTTATTGCGGCCAGTGACTGCAGAGAAAAATATGAGAAAGCTGCAATTGCGACCGCGATCACACTAAGAATGCCGATCAGGGCAGTTTTGATTTTAGGACGGGACATAAGGCGGTAACTCCGAACAGTCATGCGCCCTTCAGGGCCATGGGGATTTGCCGAGGAGCAGAATCATTCTGTCGAAGGCTTCAACGAGCGGAATACACTCCGCCCCTGGATCAGGATGAGCAGTACATTTCCCTCATCCAAGGGTAATACATACGCTGGTGGTGGTACAATTTGTCCTGGTTTGTTTATTTTGAATTAACTCAGTTTGAGCGACGCGAGTAGAAATCCGAAAAATTGCGTGTTGTGGATCTTTGTGCGTATTTTGGCTGTGTGCCGAGAGCTGGCTCGGGAACTTTGAACAGCCGGGATAAGTGGAATTTCTGCCTGACTTTGGCTTAGAGTCCGTTCAAGAAAGCGGATATCGAGCGAGCCTTCTTGTCATTAGCTTGATGATAGCGGTCTGGATGAAGGCGAGGCTTGTGCCTGAGAAGCGCTCGAAATCCTTTGCCATTCCGCAGTTTATGCCGAGCCACTCCAGCGTCGGCTCGACGATCCATCGCCTCGGCAGCACCTGAAAGCCGACCTGATTGCGTTTGACGATTTCCATCGGTCGCGGACTGGCCTCTTCGACTGTCGGGCCCTGATACCCGCCATCGCCTGCATAGCGACCTCACAGTAGACGACGTTCGAGCTTGACGTCACAGTTCAGGCGACTTGCCACCGCAAGCACATCCTCAGTCCACCGGGCCATCGGGGCACTTCAACTGGACGATAGCGGAATTGACTTCCTGAAGGCCGATCGTCTGTTCACGTGCTGCAAATCCCGGCGTGAAGTTTAAGTCAATTTGCGTAGGATCGTCCGATAGGCGCACCATTCCTGTTTGCATTTTTTAGGCGCAGGAACTTGTTAACCAGTGCCGCAGCTTTGTCATTTTATCAAAGCGCTATCGCCCTTCCGCATCCAGTCAACCCGTCCCGAAATGGCGCTTTTTGATCAGACAGCCGCGCAATACACCTGTAGCGGCTCCGGCGAAATGATTTCGCTGGACTAGCAAAATGATTGGTTCCCAAAAAATAACGCGTCTTGCGTCCCCTGTGCGACCGCGGATCAAGCGTATCGCGTTCCTGCGCCGCACCCAGCCACATTCGCTGTGCAATATTTGAAGGTATTCTAGATGACGCGTCCAAGCGTAAAAACCTCCCTGGTCGGCATCGTCGCCGGCCTGTCTCTGATCGCGGCCAGCTTGCCCTGGCTCTCCTCAGCTTTGTTTCCGAAATCCTTGTCTCACAGAGGTAGCAATGTCGAACCACTCCCATGCCCATGCTGGTAACTACGCTCACCCCACCCACGGCGCGTCTCCCAGCTCAAGCGGAGCGCATTCCAAGAATCAGAACATCGAGCGGCGTTTGGACTTTATGGGGCTCGACGCGCAAGGCAGAGCCAGCATCCGCTCGCTGAAAGCACTGGTCGAGCGCGAACTGCCGCATGGTCTCGACAAATTCTATGCCCAGCTTAGCAAGAGCCCGCAGGTCAAACGGTTCTTTTCCTCCGACGAGCACATCGCACGAGCCAAGGGGACACAGCAGGGCCATTGGGTTAATATTTCCGACGGTAACTTCGATGAGGACTACGTCAGCAAGGTTCGCACGATCGGTTCGGTGCACGCCCGCATCGGCCTGGAGCCGCAATGGTACATCGGCGGCTACGCGATCATTCTCGATCACCTGATTAACAGCGTCGTCGAAGAGATTTTTCCCAAAGGCGGGATATTCTCGAAGAAGACGATGAAGCCGGCAGAGTTCGGAAAGGCGCTGGCCAGCCTGGTCAAGGCTGCGATGCTCGATATGGATCTTGCCATCTCCGTCTATATCGACGAGGCCGAGGTTGCCAAACAGAAGGCGCAGGCAGAAGCGATCGCAGCCGAGCAGAAGCTGGTGTGTGACTGTTTCGGCAAGGCGATGTCGGCCATTGTCGACAAGGATGTCAGCTATCGTATCAATGACGACCTGCCGGAGGCGTATCACCGGCTGCGCGACGATTTCAACAACGCGCTAGAGCAGTTGTCCGCAACCATTCAGCAGATCGATGCTGGGGCCTCGCAGATCCACGCCGGCGCCGAGGAAATTCGTGTCGCGGCCGAAGATCTGTCCAAGCGCACCGAACAACAGGCCGCGTCGATCGAAGAGACGGCGTCAGCGCTTGAGGAGATCACCACCACCGTCAAGGATTCGAGCAGACGCGCCGAAGAGGCAGGCCAGTTGGTCGCCAAGGCCAAGGTGGGCGCGGAAAAATCCGGACAAATCGTCCAGCAGGCGGTGGCGGCCATGAGCGCCATCGACACCTCATCACGCGAGATCTCGAACATCATCGGTGTAATCGACGAGATCGCCTTCCAGACCAACCTCTTGGCGCTGAACGCCGGCGTTGAAGCCGCGCGCGCCGGCGACGCTGGCAAGGGCTTCGCTGTCGTCGCTCAGGAGGTCCGCGAGCTTGCCCAGCGTTCCGCCAAGGCGGCAAAGGAAATCAAGGAATTGATCAACAATTCCGGAGAGCAGGTCAAAAGCGGCGTTGCCCTTGTCGGAGATACCGGTAACGCGCTGACGATCATTGTCGATGAGGTCAAGGAGATCGACCGGCATATAAATGCCATTGTCGAGGCCGCCCGCGAACAATCGATAGCGCTTCAGGAGATCAACACGTCCGTCAGCACCATGGACCAAGGTACCCAGCAGAATGCCGCCATGGTGGAGCAATCCACCGCCGCCAGCCATGCACTCGTCCGCGAGGTCAGCCGAATCGCCCAGATGCTGAGCGAATTCGATATCAGCAAGGCATCGCCTTCCCGCGCGCCGCAGCGGCAGACAACCGGGCCATCGCGGCCACAAGGTTCCCCCGCCCACGAACTCCGCGGTAAGCTCGCCAAAGCCTACGCAACGAGCGGCAATGCCGCTGTGGCTGAGAGTTCATGGGAGGAGTTTTGATGTCCAACCCCGTCCGTCTGCGCGCGGGAACCGGTAACGAAACCTTCGAAATCATCGCCCTCCGGTTCCGTGATCAGGAATTTTGCGTCAGAACGACCACCATCCGCGAGATTCGCGGATGGGCTCCCTCGACTGCGGTGCCGCATTCACCGCCGGACGTCATCGGTGTCATTAATTTCAGGGGTTTGGTGATCCCGATCATTGATCTGGCTTACAAACTTGGCATGAGAAGCACGGAGGCCACCGAGCGCAGCGCTATCGTCATGGCTGAGGTTTATGGCATGGTGCTCGGCCTAGTCGTCGACGGCGTTTCGGATATTCTGACGGTCAGCACCGCTCAGGTTCAACCCGTGCCGGAAATCACCGCCTCCTTCGACCGCAGCGTCACGGAAGGCCTCATCACGCACGACAGCGGCATGATCTGCTTCCTCAGCCTCTGCCGCCTTTTCCAACCAAGAGACATCGAGACCGTCGCAGCCTGACGGCTTGGCCGGACATTTTCAAACCGAAGGAGTTTCAATGAGCAATGTTATCGCATTCCCCATCACCCACCCTGGCGACGTCGTGAAGCCGGGCGAGATCGATCTACTTGCACAGGAGCGAATGGAGGCTGCCCGCGAGCAGATTCAGGCCGTCTCCAATTCGCTGATCGCCATCCTGGACCGACTGGCGAAGGTGACGACGAACTCCGCTGGTCTGTTGGAGACGGCAAACAGCAACATACCGGACGAAGAAAGCTGGGGGTAAGCTCTCATCTCTTCATATCGGGAGGTTCGCTGAGCGATGGGCCGCCACCCTCCGGTACGCGCCATGACGCTCGCATTTTAAATAGGTTCACATGCTGCATCTCATACGTCACCACCGCGCTCGGATGGAAGCGATAGCACTGGCGATTTTCGGCGTGGTCTTGTCGCATCTCGCCCTGGTATACGAACTGCATGAGAAGCTCGACCACCTCGCACATGAAGGTGGCGGGTACGGCGTCGATCAGTTATTTATCGCGATCATCATCGTCGGCATCCTCGGCTTTGTGTTTGGTGTTTTGCGCTTCGGGAGTTGCAGTGAAAACCTCAAACCGCTGCACCATCTCATCCGTCTTGGTGCTAGGCGTAAACCCTGTAATCGTCATATGTCGAAGCCCTGTTCGGGCATAACATCAACAATCGAACGCCGATCCGGAAGGTGGGACGAAAACAGCGCTTACGGATGAATTCGTTCGCCTCAGGCTAAAGCTGGCCTAACCGCCCGCACCGGGAGATCCACTCGGCGGAAACGTCGAACTCGCTCCAGATTTCTGCAGACACATCTCGTGGCCGTTGCGGGGGGACGGCGATGTCCTTCCGCCATACCATTGATGATCCGTCCCGTTTCCGAAGCGCCGCATCAGTTGGGGCGCCCATCTGGTCCCAACGCCGCGGCGCAAGCAGTCGGGCGAGACGGATGCCACAGGCCATATCTCTGGATGGGGCGATCGCCTACAGCGAACCTATCTCTTCGAGGCGGCCAGTGTGGTGCTGCATCGAACAAGGCGTTGGCGCTGAAGGCTTGGGGCCTGCGACTGGCCAAGCGCAATGGCGTGAAGAAGGCACAGGTCGCCGTCGCCCGCAAACTGGCGGTCATCCTGGCACTGCAACTGGGTCGATGGCACTTCGCTCCAGTGAATCCTTCGATACCATTCATTGACGATGGAGACCCGCTTTGTCGACAAGCCCGACCGGGTTCCGGCCGACATGCAACAGCCTCAGGTTTTCGATTGTGGTCATTGCCGCTGACGCGGGCTGAGTAATCGCCGCGATGTGTGGCGTGATGACCACCTTCGGGTGGGCCCAAAGGGGATGATCTGAATTAAGGGGCTCGGGATCGACAACGTCAAGGAACGCACCTGAGAGATGTCCGCTGTCGAGAGCCGACATCAATGCATCGCAGTCGAGCTGACGGCCCCTGCCCGCATGTACAAGGCTCGCGCCTAAGGGCAGAAGCGCAAACAGCTCCTTGTTGAGAATCCCGGTCGTCTCCGGCGTCAGCGGCAGCAGGCAGACGAGGATGTCGGTATTGGCCACCATTTCGCGGAGGCCATCCTCGCCACTGAAGCATGCAACGCCATCGATAGATCGCTGGGAACGGCTCCATCCGGAAAGCTTGAACCCAAATCCTTGCAGCTTGGAGAGCGCCGCCTCGCCAAGAACACCCATGCCCAGCACAGACACTCGGCGATCTGCGGACTGAGGCTGCGGGATCACTTCATGCCAGACATGGCGGCGCTGTTGATCGATGTAGACATGCAGATTGCGATGAAGGCACAGAACGGCCATCATCACATACTCCACCACCATGCGTGTGATGCTTTCATCGACCATCCGGATTAGTTTGACCTTTGATGGCAGGCTGGCATTGGCAAATTGGTCGACGCCAGCACCGATACAGAAGACTGCGTCGAGGTTGGGGTAGCGTTCGAGATCCTCTGGCGGCTTCCAGGTCATGATGTAGCGAACATTGTCAGGAGCTACTGAAGCCGCTTCCATGGAGAACCGGACGTCAGATAGATGCTCGGCGAATGCCTTTGCGAAGACAGCGCCGCGCTCGGCGTCACAGAGGAACAGGAAGACCATCTCGTCTCACCGCTGCCTTAGATGCTTGAGCGTCTTCTTATCGTGACGCTCGTACATCGAGTAGACAATTGGAATGAACCAAGGGCGCCCATTGTAAAACGGGATTGCTTTGGGCGCTGGGTCGAAATCGAAGGCGCAACGTGCCTGCTCCTTGTCACCGAGAACTTTAAATGCGGCCTTCTTTCCTAACCAGCGTGCCCATACGACGCCTGAGCCGCAGTACCCCGTGGCATAGACCGTATTGCGTGTTGCGAATATTCGAGGGACCATGTCGCGGTGCATCGCGACATAGCCAAACCAAGTATGGGTCAGCCCTACTCCGGCCAACTCGGGAAAAAGGCGCGCAAGTTCTGCTTGGAGGTGCTCCGTGGGAGCACTCGGATCGCCTTCGGTCGTGCCGTCCCGACCGCCGAAGAGAATGCGGGAGCCATCCGGCGAAGGGCGGTAATAGTAACTCAGCTTGCGCATATCCCCGTGCATCATGCGCGCCGGCATCAGTCGATCCATGACGTCTTTGTCGAGCGGCTCGGTAGCGATGATGCGGCTGCGCACCGGCACCAGACGACGACGGAGCCATGGGTCGAAACCATCGGTGTAACCGTCCGTGCAGACCAGAAGCTTCTTAGCAAGGATTTCGCCACGCTCGGTTTTGATCCGCACGCCGTTAACTTCGTCGGTTGAACCCAGCACCGCGGTGTTTTCATGAATCACGGCATCCGACGAGGCGGCAATCCTGATCATCCCAGCAAGTAGCTTTGCCGGCTGCAGTCCGCCGATGTCTTTTCTAACCAGTCCTCCGCAGTATAGGTCAGTGCCGATATATTTGCGAACATCAGCATTCTCCACCGAAAAGGCCTCGATCTCGAGCATCCGATGAAGGAGCTCCGCATGGCGACGCAGGTCTTCCGCCTCCTCTGAAGTCATCGCTCCGTCGAAGAGACCGGAGAGGAAGAAGTCGCAGTCGATTTTCTCCTCTTCCATGAAGCGCCATAGATCCTCGCGAGCCGCCTTGCCTTCAAGAAAAATGCCGTTGGCACGCGCCTCTCCGAACCGTTTGATCAGTTCCTTTCGGCTCAGCCTGATACTGCCGCTGGCCATACCGCCATTACGGCTCGAAGCTGCCTTACCAAGAGGCTGCCGGTCAAAGAGCTGCACGTGCCGGCCGGCCCGCGCAAGCTCGATTGCAGCAGAAAGACCTGTGTACCCGCCCCCCACAATCGCCACATCGCAGGCCAGACTGACTGGCCGGACTGGCAAAGAGGGGAAATCGCAGTCATCCCACCAATAAGGTGTCGATTGAACCAATTTCTGGCTGGCTTGTGGCATGAGAGGTACCATATTGACGTTGCGGGGGGTACAGCTTGGATCAGCTGCGTTCGACCCAGATCTTGCGAGTGGTTTCGATGACCTTCCAGACCCCTTCGAAACCGGGATGCATGACGAAAGAATCGCCGGCGCCAATGCGGCGCGTCTCGCCACCTTCTTCGCTCAGCTCGGATACGCCGGACAGGATGTAGCAGAATTCGAATACCTTGCCCTTGATCGAACGATAAGCGCCTGGCGTTGCCTCCCAAAGGCCGCATGAGACCTGACCGTCCTCGGTCTTTGCAATGTCCCAAGAGAGAAAGCGCGGGTCGCCCTCGAGAAGCCGTTCCGGCAGTGGCTGACCTTTACGAGGCTCCGGAAGGTTGTTCTGGTCGATAAATGTGAGCTTGGACATGATAGGCCTTTCTAAAATCGAGTTTATCGGTTGAACGACAGGCGCCGCTCAAGGAGTTTCAGGGACGTCAGTGCGACGACGTTTATGGCGAGGTAAAAAGCGGCAGTGATGATGAAGATCTCCATGATGGCGAAGGTCTCGCTCATCAGCCGCTTGGCATAACCGGTGATTTCAAGGACGGTGATGGTTGATGCGAGGCTCGACTCCTTGACGATGATGGCAACTTCACTGCTGTAGGACGGAAGTGCCTGGCGCAGTGCCAGTGGGAACTTGATCCGTGCAAACACGTACCAGGGTGACATGCCGCAAGCCTCTGCTGCTTCAATGAGGCCTTTTGGCAATGACAGAAACGCAGTGCGAAATATCTCAGCCGTGTAGGCGCCAGTGTTGAGGATCACAGCCAATATCGCGGCGTTCAATCCGTTACCGATCATCCACCAGATCACCGGGTTGTGTCTTATGAAACTCACTTGTGCCAGGCCGTAGTAAATAATGAAAATCTGGACTAGCATCGGAGTGCCACGAAAAACCGCGCAGTACACGTCGCAGACGCGGCGCAGGACCTTGCTTTTCGCTCCGCGCCCGAGGCCAACTAGAACGCCGAAAGGCAACCCCAGCCCAACGCCGAAAACTGCAATCAGTAGCGTTGTCTTCATCCCAATGAGCAGGAACGGCACCGCATAGCTGATGATGCTGAAATCCATAATCAGCGCCCCCTGAAACCGCGGTTGAGTGAACGCTCGACTTTAGAAAAAAGCGACTGACTAAGAGCAGTCATGCAAAAGAACATCACCGCGGCTATGCAGTAAAACAGCAAGGGAGAACGGGTAATCCCTGCAGCAATCGCCGCTGTCCGCATCAACTCCTGCAGCCCGACAACGGAAATAAGCGACGTATCCTTGATCGTCATTTGCCAGACATTGTTTATGCCACCGAGCGCCAGTCTCAGGGCGAGCGGCAGGACAATCTTGAAAAACATAACCTTGCGTGGCAACGCCAGCGATTCTGACGCCTCAAGGACACCGCGGGGCACAGCCTCGAGCGCGCCTCTGATGACTTCGATCGAATAAGCGCAGGAAATGGCAGCGATCGCCAATACACCTATTATGAACGGGTAGGCGTTCTCGGCGCCTGCCTGAAAACCAAACACCGTTGCCACTGCGCGGATCCAGTCGATGGAACCGAAAAACAAAAGATAGATTACCAGCAGACCAGGAACACCGCGGATCGCGATGCTGTAGGCGTCGACTAGGTGTGACACACCGACAACTTTTTTCCAGCGAAGCACCGCAAGCGGCGTTGCCACGACGAAACCCGCGGACATGCCAAGCAGGCCGATCGCCATTGTGACAACACCACCCTGCAGCAGAGCCAGCGCCCAGCCGCGCTCCACCATCAGTACCCAGAAATCATTCAGCATGGACACCATCGCACTGACCTGCCCCGAAGAGTGCCGAGGCAGGTCGTCTTGTCGGAGGATCAGTTCTTGCAAGGGATGGTATAATCGTCCTGGAACCATTGCATCGACGATTCCTTGACCTTACCGTCATTAATCATCTTGCACAGTGCTGCGTCGATCTTGGCCTTGAGTTCGGTATTGCCCTTGCGCATGCCGACACCCATGCCTTTGCCAAGAGTGTCGGGATCATCCATCGCCATCACCTTGACGTCGATCTTCGTGAAGTTCGCGCCGTCAGATGTTGAAAGGAAGTCCATCCAAGTCGGCGAGTCGCCGTAGGCTGCGTCGATGCGGCCGCTCGCGAGATCCGCAAGCTGCTGCGTTGTTGCATCGTAGGTCTTCAAATCGGCAGAAGGAATGTTCTTCTGGACAAACTGTGCGTATGTCGTACCGGTGACGACACCGACGCTCTTTCCATCCAAGGCCTTTTCGACTTCGGCAAGGGTCTTCAGCTTAGCCAGAGGAGAGTCCTTTGCCACCACAAAATACTGAGGGGTCGTGGCATAAGGGATGGAGTAATCAATCTTCTTGGCGCGCTCGTCTGTGATGCTGAGACCAGAGATAATGACGTCGAAGCGGTCGCTGTCCATGGAGGGAACGAGCGAGCTGAACGTCTGAACGACGAATTTGCATTTCACCTTGAGCTCGGCGCAAATGCCGTTGGCGATATCGGCGTCGAAACCAGTCACGTTGCCGCTGGGATCGGCCATGCTGAATTTCGGCGCGTCGCCTTCGGTACCGATACGAAGGACACCCTCCTCGGCAAAGGCTGTGCTAGCGGCCGCGGCCAGGAGGAAGCTTGATGCGAATGCGGCTTTGAGAAACTTGCTGCTGATCATTTCTGTTACCCCTTTATGGTTTTTGATTTGGCCCGCCCTCAGGCATTAGCCGGCATGACGCTGGAGAGAAACCGTCTGACCGCTTGCGAAGCGGGATTGCGAAACAATTCCTCTGGCGTATCATCCTGCTCAAGGCGCCCCTTTTGCAGGAATATCATTCGGTTCGACACATCACGAGCGAACCGCATCTCATGCGTGACAAGAAGGATGGTTGCCCCATCCTCAGCCAGTGTTCGTATGACTTTTAGCACTTCGCCGACCAGCTCCGGGTCAAGCGCTGATGTCGGCTCATCAAACAGCATCAGCTTCGGACGCATCGCCAGAACACGAGCGATTGCGACACGCTGTTGCTGTCCACCCGATAGCTGGTGGGGATAGCGATCCCGCAAGTCGACCATGCCGACCTTTGCCAGAGACGCGAGAGCAACCTCCGCAGCCTCCTTCTTTGGAAGCTTCAGCACGTAGATCAGCGCTTCCGTCACATTGCCAAGCACAGTACGGTGCGGCCAGAGGTTGAAGTTCTGAAACACCATCCCGATTTGTCGGCGAAAGCGTATGATGTTCGCCGCATTGACGACGACGCTTTCGCCACGCTCACCGGAACTTACCGAAATTGCGTTCCCCATCACTTCGATCTGGCCCGAGCTCGGCGTTTCAAGGAAGTTGACGCAGCGAAGCGCCGTGCTCTTGCCGCAACCGGAAGAGCCAATCAGGGAGATGACCTCTCCTTGACGCATGCGGAAGCTCACCCCTTCCAGCACCTTTGCGGTGCCAAACGACTTGACGAGATCGTGGACCTTCAGGACTTCCCTCATCCGCGCGGGCTCTCCAGTGGGGCGACCATCCATCAGCTTTTCACAGCATCCTGGCTATCGAGTTCCTTCAAGACCTCATCGACGGCAGCCTTGGCAATCGAAACCATCTCATCGATTTCCGCCTCCGTCATGATAAGCGGGGGTGCGAAACCAAGAATGTCACCATGTGGCATCGCACGCGCGATCAGATTGCGGTTGCGAGCAGCCTGGGAAATTCGCGCACCGACCTTGAGTGCCGGATCGAATGCGGCCTTTTTTCCGCGATCGGCGACAAACTCGACGGCCGCAAGCATGCCAACGCCACGCACCTCACCGACGATCGGATTCTGTTCGAAGGCTGCTTTCAGTCGCATCATCAGGTAAGCACCTTTCTTTGCCGATTGCCCTGCAAGATCTTCGCGCTCGACGATATCAAGCACGGCGTTTGCCGCTGCAGCACCAATCGGATGACCGGAGTATGTGTAGCCGTGAGAGAACGAACCAACGCGTGGCGTTGCTTCTTCCATGACGTCGTAAATCTTCTGCGACACGATGGATGCGGACAGGGGGACATATGCGGAGGTCAAGCCTTTGGCGACCGTCACCAGATCCGGTTCCATGCCGTAAAGGTGGGAACCAAACATGGCGCCAGTGCGCCCGAAACCACAAATTACTTCATCGGCGATAAGCAACACATCATATTTCTGCAGCACAGCCTGGATCTTTGGCCAGTATCCGGCAGGCGGCGGCGTGATGCCTCCCGTTCCGAGAACAGGCTCGGCGATAAACGCTCCGACCGTGTCCGGACCTTCCGCGATAATGAGTGCTTCGAGCTCGTCGGCGCGACGCTGCGAGAAGGCCTCTTCGGTTTCACCCGGATGAGCACCACGGTAGAAGTGAGGAACACCGGTTCGCAAGATGCCGGAAACCGGCAGGTCCATGTGCTCATGGTAGAAACTCAGGCCGGTCATTGAACCTGCGACGACTGAGCAGCCATGGTAGCCACGCTCGCGCGAAATGATCTTTTTCTTCAGTGGCTTGCCACGCAAATTATTGTAGTACCAGACGATTTTCGCTTGGGTCTCATTCGCATCCGACCCTGACAAGCCATAAAACACCTTGGACATGTTGCCGGGTGCCATTTTGACCAGCCGGTCAGACAACCGTGCAAGCTCTTCGGTGGTGTGAGCAGCATAGGAATGGTAGTAGGCCAGCTTATAGGCTTGCCGGGCAATAGCTTCGGCTACTTCCGTGCGGCCATAGCCAATGTTCACGCAATATAGTCCGGCGAAACCGTCGATGTACTCGCGCCCAGTGGCATCCTGGATGCGCACGCCTTTACCCGTCTCCATGATAGTGGGATCGGCATCCCCCGTTGCGTAGTCTTTCAGATAAGTGAAGGGATGAAGAACTGTCCTGCGGTCCATTTCAGCGATCTCAGCGATATTAGTCATCTTCATTTCCTCACGCGGCTAGGCCGCCAAAACAGACGTATTTCAGTTCCATGAATTCCCGCAGACCGTGCCGCGAGCCTTCCCTACCTAGCCCCGATTGTTTCCAGCCACCGAAGGGAACGGGTGCGCCGGTAAAGGATGCTGTATTGACGCCAATCATGCCGTATTCGAGAGCGTCGGAGAGGCGCATCGCGCGCTTCAGATCGCGGGTGTAGAGGTAAGCAGCCAAACCCATTTCGCTAGCATTCGCCGCCGCCCGGACATCCTCCTCGTTGTCGAACCGCAAAATCGGTGCAACTGGACCGAAGGTCTCCTCGGAAGCAATGAGCATGTCATCGCGAACACCAACCAGAAGCGTGGGGTAGACGAAGTTGCCGGTCTGGGAGCTCGGAACTTCGCCCGCAATGACCTTCGCCCCTTTCTCTATGGCATCAATGACATGCGATCGGCACTTTTCGACGACCGCTGCCTTGGTCATTGGGCCAATGTCAACCCCAGGCTCGAAGCCGGGTCCGACCTGCAGGCGCCCGATACGCACCCGCAGACGTTCGACAAAGGCATCATGGATACCATCCTGCACGTAGATCCTATTCGCAGCCAAGCAATCCTGACCCGAGGTCGTGAATTTCGCGGCGAGACAACCCTCAACCGCCTCATCCAAATCCGCATCGTCAAAGACGATGAACGGTGCATGGCCGCCAAGCTCCATCGAGACTCTCTTGACCGTCTGCGCCGCTTTGCCCAACAGAAGACGGCCAACTTCAGTCGAGCCTGTGAAACTGAAAGCGCGAACCCGCTCATCGGCGAGAAGTCCTTCGGTCAGAAGCACAGCATCGCCGGTGACGACCTGAAACACGCCTGCGGGAAAGTCTGCGCGATGAGCGAGCTCGGCGAGCGCGAGTGCGGAAAGCGGTGTCTCGACAGCTGGCTTAACGATGACCGGGCATCCGGCAGCCAAAGCCGCCGCCGCCTTGCGGGCAATCATCGCACTTGGGAAATTCCATGGGGTCACTGCAGCGCTGACGCCGACCGGTTGCATAGAGACGAAGAGGCGGCTCGACGGCTTATGAGCAGGGATCGCCTCGCCATAGGCACGCTCTCCTTCGGCAGCAAACCACTCGATGAAGCCAACGCCATAAAGGATCTCCGCTTCCGACTCGCTAACTGGTTTGCCTTGTTCGGCAGTCAGGATAATTGCCAGGTCTTGGGCATGATCGCGAATAAGGCCAGCCCATTTGAGGAGGACCTTGCCGCGCTCGCGCGCCAAAAGCTCGCGCCAGCCTGTGAAGGCTTGTTCGGCAGCTTGTATCGCCTGGTCAAGCATCTCCGTATCGCAGTCCGCTACCTGTGCGAGCTCCTCATCAGTCGCTGGGTCCTGCACGGCTGTGGAGGTCTGCGAGCCTGCCCAGGCACCCGCAATATACGACCTGTCGCGGAGCAAAGCAGTATCGCTCAATTGCGTCAATGCATGGCGTGCTGTCGGTATTGTGTTCAACATTTCGCCTCTCGTTTTGATCCCTCTGGCGAGAAGCTTATGTGCAGTGCAGCGCGCTTATTCAGCAAGCTTGCTTGCCATGACGAAGAAACCCTGCTTTATTTTGCATGAATACGATGAAAATCTGTGAAAATCTGATGCAGCTCGATCGACTTGATGCGCGACTTCTCAGTATTCTCCAATCCCATAACCGTCACAGCACGGAAGAACTGGGCGCACTGGTAGGACTTTCCGCGACGGCCGTTCAGCGCCGCGTGAAACGATTGCGAGAAGAAGGTATTATCGAGGCGGACGTTTCGATCGTCAAACCAAAGACAATCGGACGCCCCATCGCGATGCTGGTGCTGGTGTCGTTGGAACGCGAGCGTGCCGATATCGTCGACCGCTTCAAGCAGTCGATCCGCCAGACACCCGAGGTCATGAACGGGTACTACGTCACCGGGGATTCAGACTTCGTGTTGATTGTCACGGCTCGTAGCATGGAAGACTATGAGGGTTTTACACGTAAATTCTTCTACGAGAATCCCGACATCAAGGGGTTCAAGACGATGGTGGTGATGGATCGTGTCAAGGTCGGTTTCTCGGTGCCGATCGACTTCGACGACTTCTCGTAAGGAATTTGAGTGTCTCCGCCATAACCATCACGCGATTTCGGGAGGACGTCTTTGCTCGTGGGTGAGATGATGAAGGGAATGTCGGCGGCACTGGCCGGCTCGACCGTCAGGGACTGTGCAGTGGCGCTCTGGCGCATGTCTTTCTCGATCATGATCAGCCCCGGCGCGGCCCGAGCGTGTCGAGTGCCGCTTCGCGCCATCCATCCGCGCGCGTGAGGTAGGCGACCGTTTCATAGCCCGCCGCCGCTATCGCGGCCAGCGACTGGTCTAGTCCGACACCCACCGTCTGCGCCCCGTGGCTATCATCCCCCAAGGTCACACGAATGCCCATGGCCCTTGCCCGCTCCAGGATCTGCGGCAGTGGGTAGACCGGCCCGTATCCCTTGCGGAATGTTGCGCAGTTGACGTCGAGAACACCGCCAGAGGTCCCGATTGCCTCGAGCGTTGTCTCGATCGCGCGTAGCGCGCGCGGAGGGAAACTGAATCCGACCGGCTCATATTTGCGCACCAGATCGAGATGCGCAACGATATCGGGCCGGAGCGATTCGACCATGTTCGTCACTGCATCGAAAATAGGCGATCTGCAAGGCTTCCGGTCCGCCGAGATCCGCTGTCAGCGCGGCTGTGTCCGCCGGAGAGAAATCGACCCAGCGGCCACAGATGTCGTGGACGCTGCCAACGATATAGTCGAACGGATAGGCATCCCGCA
Source organism: Rhizobium brockwellii (assembly GCF_000769405.2). NCBI lineage: Bacteria > Pseudomonadati > Pseudomonadota > Alphaproteobacteria > Hyphomicrobiales > Rhizobiaceae > Rhizobium > Rhizobium brockwellii. The sequence goes on along the minus strand of NZ_CP053440.1, from coordinate 357,565 downwards.
CCGTCATCATGGCCTGAAGCCATCCCTCGGGCGGAAGCGTTTCCGTTTCGAATCCGACGAACAGCTCGATCTCCCCGGCACGGGCATCGCGCAGGTCGAGGGCACGTGCCACATAGGCTTCGAAAGCAGCTGCAAGACCGGCTATGCCAAGCTTTTCCTCGCCGGGATAAAGATCCTGCGCGCGGTAGCGGGGGGCAATGTTCGCTGAGCCCGTAATGCGTGAAACCGCGTTCGATGGCGGTATCGACGACGACCGCACCGCCGTTGGCGAGGTATGCCCGTGCTTTCGCCATATGGCGCTGATCTCAGTACTTGGGTAGCTCAGGCTGTCGAATGAAAACGCTGGAGAGGTCGCGGATGGCGCCGGGCGGGTCCCGCTTCCGGCTTCCCTCACGCGTTCGGACCCCCGCAGCATGAGTAAGATGATAGGTCATTCCACGGCTATCCATATTTCGCAAACATATACAATTTGCGCAGGAAACACTGCGCCAGCAGCCCACTTACTCTCAAAAAATGCAGGAATTAACAAAGGCTTAAGCACTTCGGATATTTCTTGCATATTAGTATGACTTATTTGACGGTGGTATTTTGCGCTCGGGTCTTTCACATTCACTTGCTCGGGTCTTCAAAGCCCTTTGCGGTCTCGGCAGGGACAGGGGCGGCAATGTCGCGATCGTCGTTGCCCTCACCCTGGTGCCGATGATCGTCGCAGTCGGCGCGAGCTTTGACTATATTCGCACTTACAATGTCCGGCAGAGAATGCAGAGCGACCTCGACACGGCCCTGATCGCCGCAGTCAAAGAGATCGATACCGACGACACCGACGCCCTCAAGGAAAAAGTTTCCGACTGGTTCCACGCGCAGGTGGAAAACAGCTATACGCTTGGCGACATCGACATCGATACATCAAACCATAAGATCACGGCGACGGCGAGCGGCACCGTTCCGACGACACTGATGAAGATCGCCAACATCGACACCGTTGACGTCAGCGTGGCAAGCGCCGTCAAGGGGCCGGCCACCTCCTATCTCAATGTCTATATCGTCATCGACACATCCCCATCGATGCTTCTGGCGGCAACAACCGCCGGCCAGTCGACCATGTATTCCGGCATCGGCTGCCAGTTCGCCTGCCACACGGGCGATGCGCACAAAATCGGCAACAAGACATACAACAACAATTACGAATACAGCACGGCCAAGAACATAAAGCTGCGCGCCGATGTCGCCGGTGATGCCGTCAAGGACGTGCTTGCCCTGATTGACACCTCAGACAGCAATCATCAACGCATCAAGGTCGGATTATATAGCCTCGGCGATACCCTCACGGAAGTTCTGGCCCCGACGCTCAGCACCGACACGGCGCGCAACCGCCTCGCGGACGCAAGCTACGGCCTCACCAGCGCGACCTCGAAGGCAGCCACCTATTTTGACGTGTCGCTTGCAACGCTCAAGCAGAAAGTCGGCACCGGCGGGGACGGAACGTCCTCGGGTTCGCCGCTCAAGCTGGTTCTGCTGTTGACGGACGGCGTCCAGTCGCAGCGCGAATGGGTGACCGACAAGGTGACGTGGAAGAACGGGCAGGCGACGTCCGGGGCATATTGGAACAAAGTGGCGCCTCTCAATCCAGCCTGGTGCGACTACCTCAAAAACCAGTCCGCCACCATGGCGGTTCTCTATACCGAATACCTGCCGCTGACGTCGGATTGGGGCTACAACGCAACCGTCGGTTCGACCATGGCAAGCGCCAACTGGAAAGGCACCTATGGTGGCACCATGCAAAGTGGCGTGTCGACCAGCATCACGAGACGGGATTACATCCCCTATGCGCTTTCCGACTGCGCATCTTCCAAGAGCCTATTCATATCGGCGGCGTCGTCGACCGAAATCACCGCGGGCCTGTCGGCGCTTTTCACCCAATACCTCGCATCCGTCCGGCTGACCCAATGAGGCGAGGGAAACGCTTCGCATCGTTGCGCCGTCTGCTTGGCGATCGCAAAGGGGTCGCTGCGATCGAATTTGCGATCCTGGCTCTGCCGCTCTTCATCATGATATTTGGCATTATCGAAGTGTCGCTGATGTTCTTCGTCAACTCGGCGCTGGACGCATCCGTGCACAAGATCTCCCGAATGATCCGCACCGGCGAGGTTGCGTCCTCCAAGATTACGCTGGCCGATTTCAAGGCCAGAATCTGCAACGACATGCTTCTGTCGTTCAGCTGTTCCAGCGGTCTGCTGGTCAAGGTGATCGTGCTTTCCGACCTCTCGTCCGCCGCCAGCACCGACCCCATCGACGACAGCGGCAATCTCACGGTCACCGAGACCTATGATATCGGCAAGGGCAGCGATTACATCCTGGTTCAGACGTTCCTGCCATGGACAGCCGTCGTCAATTTCTTCAGCCTGTCGAGCGCCAAGCTTTCCGACGGCCGCTACCTGCTCGGATCTTCCGTTCTGTTCCGCAACGAGCCTTTCTGACATGATCATAAAACGGAGCCTGTCCTTTTTCCGCGTTGCCCGATCCCGTGCCCGTCATTTCATGCGCGACCGGTCGGCGGCTTCGGGCGTAGAATTCGCGCTGGTGCTGCCGATCCTGGTGATGCTCCTGTTCGGCACCGTCGATCTCGGCCATGCGCTCACGGTCAGCCGAAAGATAGACGAGATCGCCTCTTCCACCGGCGACATGATTTCACAGCAGGGCTCCTGGACGAAGTCCGACGTCGCCAAGCTTCTCTCCGGCGCCAGCTTCATCCTGCAGCCCTATGACACGACGGGGCTGACGATCACGCTGGCGGTGGACGATATCGCCAAGAGCGGCAGCGCGACGGTCAACTGGTCTGCAGCACTCAACACCTCCGCACTTAACTCCGGCGCGGCGAGCACAATCGAGGTCCCTTCGGAGATCCAGAATGACGGCGTGCAGGTCGTGCTGACCCGGGTGCAGTACACATTGACGACGCCTGTCTCGGCGTTCTTTTCAAACTTCACCGGGCAGAATGGCTACAGCTTCGATCGCCATTACTTCAATCGCCCGAGGGTCGGCGACAAGATCACTTACAATTGAGGAGGAAATCGAAGCCCCGGGGACGACAGCCCAGACTCACTTTGGCAGCCTGACGATGCCGTATGGGTTGAACTTGAACTCATCCACTGCGTAAGTCGAATCGAAGGAGAGGCCTGCGCGGCGACCCTTGAGCGTCGGCTCGAGGCCCTGCTGCGCAATCTCGTCGGCAACCGCGTCCATGATGGCGACGATCTGCCTTTCGCTGCCGGCCGTCTCAGGCACATAGACCTCCGGCAATCCGACGAGATGGAAACCGACGCTCTCCAGATATCCCGGAACCGATAGCGGCCGTTTCGCAAAGGCCAGTCGGCCGATCCGCTGCTCAGACAGCGGGTCGGCGGCCTCTGTTGCCTCGGCGCCTTGCCGGATCAGCTCTCTCCACCGGTCGAGGCCGTGGGCAATGCCGGCACTTTCGCCCTTTACCGCAACCGCTCCCGCATCAATCAACCGCTCGACGAGGCGCAGCGCCAGCATCGAAACCTTCACCGTCTCAGCCTGCGCCATACTCGGCCCGAGGATATAAAGGACTGACTGATGATCGGCGACGGCATCTTCGTCTGCCGGGCTCCACGCATTGGCTTCGACCCGATCCCAGCACACGGCGAATGACTGGCTCATCCGGTCATCAGGCTCGGACTGAGAGTAGTCCTCGTCGATGCTGAAGCCCTTGGCGAAGTCACGGATCGCCTGCGACGCCGCATCTGACAAGCGGCTGAGGTCACGCTCCTTGCCGAGAAAACATACGACATGCCGGGGCGTCACCGACGATTCCTCCGCCTCGTTTTGGGTCGTCGTTTCCCCGCCGGAATCCGGGCGGGTTTCCTTGGCCGATGACGGTTTCCCGCCGATCATCGTCCCTATGGCCCCCAAGAGCGCGCGACGCATGAGATTCAAGATCGATGCCTTCCGTTCGGTCGAATGTTCGCAGCCTCCTCGCCTTGTAAACGGGTGAAATCCGAAACGAAAGCAGGATCAAACCATCCGCCGGCGCGCGTAATAACGGCGTCGAGCATCGGCGTATCGATTTCGCCGGGGCAGACGGCATTGACCGCAACTTTGTCAGGTGCATAGTCCCGGGCGAAGTTCTGGTGAAGGGGCAACCGCCGTCTTTGCCGTATTATAGGTGATGTGGTTCGGCGCGGGGACGTCGCGCTGGGGCCCTGCGGGCTGCGGAGTAGTCAAATGAAAATCGACAGTATCGGATTCGTCGGCACCGGCGCGATTACCGAAGCGATGGTTCGAGGGATTCTCACTGAGCCGGCCTATGCCTCCGAGATTCACGTATCTCCTCGAAGCGCTCACATCGCCGCGACTCTGGCAGACGAATTCGCCGCTGTGAGAATTGCCAAGGACAATCAGGACGTCGTCGAGCGCAGCGACATGGTGTTCCTGGCGATACGGCCGCAAGTCGCCGAGGAGGTCGTGCGCGCGCTATCGTTCAGGGATGGGCAAATGGTCGTCAGCCTCGTTGCGGCGACGGAGCGCCAGGCCCTCTCCGAATGGATCGCCGCCGACGTGCATCTCGTGCAGGCGATTCCCCTGCCGTTCGTCGCCGCTCGGCAAGGCGTCACTGCCATCTATCCGCCCGATACCGCCGTCGCAGCGCTGTTCGATGCGCTCGGAACGGCTGTCCAATGCCGGTCGAGGAAGGAATATGATCTTCTCGCAGCAGCGAGCGCAATGATGTCGACCTATTTCGGCATCATGGAACAGGTTGCCGTCTGGCTGGAAAGAAGCGGCCTCGAAAAGGCGAAGGGACAGGCCTACATTGCCCCGCTCTTTGCAAGCCTCGCGCAGAAAGCGAATAGCCCCGGCAACGAACCGTTCAGCGCGCTGAGCCGCGAATTCGCGACCAAGGGCGGACTGAACGAGCAGGTTTTCTCCGACTTCGAGAAGAAGGGCGGCCTTGCCGCGTTGACCGCTGCACTCGACGGTGTACTTGCCCGGATCGAGGGCAAGAACTAGAAAGTCGGCGGCGTGCAGGCGCTGATGACCTCGCAGGGCACCGGTCCGACGCAGCGGAAGCGGTGCGGGCGTCTGCTTTCGAAATAGTAGGCGTCACCCGGCCCAAGGATACGCCGCTCGTCATCGACCGTCACCTCGAGCCTTCCCGAGAGCACGATCCCGCCCTCCTCCCCCTCGTGAACAAGGGGAACCTTTCCGGTGTCGGCGCCCGGCTGGTAGCATTCCTTGAGGATTTGCAGGCTGCGCCCGAACAGGTTTTCCCCAACCTGCCTGTAGGAGATGGCGCCCTTGCCGATCTCCACCAGCTCCTCGGCCGCATAGAAGGCCTTCCTTGGACGCTCGGGCTCGAAGGCGAAGAATTCCGCCAGGCCGATGGGGATGCCATCCAGAATTCGCTTCAAGGCCCCGACCGACGGGTTGGAGGCGTTCGATTCGATCAGCGAGATCGTCGAATTGGGCACTCCAGTGCGCTTGGCGAGCTCACGCTGGGAAAGCTTATGAGCGATGCGGAGATAGCGAAGACGGCTGCCGATATCGACTGACATGATGCGGCTCGTTTGTGTTGTCCAGAATATCAAAAATAATACCCTTTCATTCGTTTAATTTCAATGGCTTACAAATACGAAGAAAAGGACTTGTTTGAAAGAGAGAAATTGCCATTCTCGGCGCCACCCCAAAGGAGGCCAGGATGGACCAGCTCAGCAAAACGAACGCGCCCGTACTCGAAAATTTCTGGATGCCGTTCACCGCGAACCGGCAATTCAAGGCAACGCCGCGCCTTCTGGCAGCCGCCGAGGGCATGTATTACACCGACATCGATGGACATCAGGTGCTTGACGGCACGGCTGGCCTCTGGTGCTGCAATGCCGGCCACGGCCGCAAGAAGATTTCCCAAGCCGTCGAGCGACAACTGGCAACGCTGGACTATGCGCCAACCTTTCAGATGGGGCATCCGATCGCTTTCGACTTCGCCTCGAAGTTGGCTGCGAACGCGCCGGGCGGCCCGCAAGCCAAGCTCGACAGGATATTCTTCACCGGCTCAGGCTCGGAATCGGTCGATACGGCGCTCAAGATTGCGATCGCCTATCAGCGGGCGATCGGCCAGGGCACCCGCACGCGGATCATCGGGCGCGAGAAGGGATATCATGGCGTCGGGTTCGGCGGCATTTCCGTCGGCGGTCTCGTCAACAACCGGCGGGTCTTCCCGCAAATACCGGCCGACCATATGCGCCACACGCTCGACATCGAGCGCAATGCGTTCTCAAAGGGTCTTCCCGCTCACGGCGTGGAACTGGCGGACGATCTCGAGCGCCTGGTGCAACTGCACGGCGCGGAAACCATCGCAGCCGTCATCGTCGAGCCGATGTCGGGATCGGCAGGCGTGGTTCTGCCTGCGAAGGGTTATCTGGAGAAGCTGCGCGCAACCGCCGACAAGCACGGAATCCTGCTGATCTTCGACGAGGTCATCACCGGCTTCGGGCGTCTCGGCACCCCTTTTGCGACCGACTATTTCGGCGTCGTGCCCGACCTCATCACCACGGCAAAGGGCATCACCAACGGCACGATCCCGATGGGCGCGGTCTTTGCCAGCCGCAAGGTCTATGACGGCCTGATGGTCGGACCGGAAAATGCGATCGAACTCTTCCATGGCTACACCTATTCCGGCCATCCGGTCGCCTGCGCCGCCGGGCTCGCTACGCTCGAGATCTACGAGGAGGAAGGCCTGCTGACCCGCGCAGCCGATTTGGCCGAGTACTGGCAGGAGGCCCTCCATTCACTGAAAGGCCTGCCTCATGTCGTCGACATCCGCAATCTCGGACTGGTCGGTGCAGTCGAACTGGCTCCTCGTGACGGCGCGCCGGGAACCCGCGCCTACGAAATCTTCGTCGACTGCTTCAACAAGGGCCTGCTGATCCGGGTGACCGGCGACATTATCGCCCTCTCGCCGCCGCTCATCATCGAGAAAAGCCAGATCGACACGATCGTCTCGACGCTCAGTGATGCGCTGAAGTGCGCCGCATAGGCCCGCTCCCGATGCGGCGGTAAACCAGCCGTCGCATCCTCCTATCCCACAGGCACCCCAAGCCCGACCTTGACCCGATCCATCGCGACGAAGGTCCGGAAGCGTTTGACGTTGTTGTTCCCGAAGAACAGCCTGCGCGTCAGAGCCTCGTAGTCGGCCATTGACGGCACGATGATGACCAGAATGAAATCCGCTTCGCCGGTGACGTAGTAACATTGCTGGATTTCGGCCGCAGCCGCGAACTCAGTCTTTGCCTGCTCGATCTGCTCGGCGGTTTCGCTGATGACCTCCACCTCGACGAAGATCGTGATGGATTGTCCGACCGCCTGCGGCTCGATGATCGAAACATCCGCCCGGATGACCCCCTCCTCCCGCATGCGCTTGATCCGTCGCTGAACTGCCGGCGCGGAAAGGTTCACCGCATCGCCGATCGTTCGCTGCGGGGTCATATTGTCCCGCTGGAGAATTGCGAGGATCTTCCGGTCGAAATCGTCGAGATGCGGCTGGTGAACGGGGTTGCGCAAATCGATACTCCAATGAAACAAAATTGCAAATGAACGGTCAAATATCAGCGCCCTTTTCGTCTGTGCTGCAATAGAGTTCAGCGAAACCACACATAAAGGTGCGCGATGTTTCTTTTGAACACCACAGCGGACTATCGTCTGGCACTTGACCCGAGGGATGAGAAAGCGCTCGACGCCTCCGCCGCCGTGGAGGTGGAACGCCACCTCGCTTCCCGGAGGGACCATGGGGTAACGCCGCTCGTGGCTTTGCCCGGATTGGCGAACGAAATCGGCGTCGCCGCGATCCACGTCAAGGACGAAGGCCATCGCCTCGGGCTTGGAAGTTTCAAGGCGCTCGGGGGAGCCTATGCGGTGATCCGCCTTGTCCTCGAACAGGCCGAGCAGCGGCTCGGCCGCGTCGTCGACATGGCGGAGCTGCATTCGCCTGATGTCCGCGCCGTTGCGCAGGCGATGACGGTCGCCTGCGCGACCGACGGCAACCATGGCCGTTCGGTGGCCCAAGGCGCGCAGCTGGTCGGTGCGCGCGCCGCAATCTTCGTACACTCAGGCGTCAGCGACGAACGCGTCGCCACCATCGCCCGCCTCGGCGCCGAGATGATCCGTGTCCAGGGAACCTATGACGACTCCGTCCGGGAGGCGGCCCGCGTGGCCAAGGCGAACGGCTGGATCATCGTTTCGGATACGTCCTGGCCGGGCTATGAGCGGATCCCCGGTTTGGTTATGCAAGGTTATACCGCCCTTGTCAGGGAAGCTCTCAGGCAGATGCCGGAGCCGCCGACCCATGTGTTCATCCAGTCCGGCGTCGGGGGAATTGCCGCAGCGGTGGCCGGCCACCTAGCAATTGCACTCGGCGAAAGTCGTCCCCTCTTCACGGTCGTCGATCCCGCCCGCGCTGCATGCCTGTTCGAGACGGCGCGCGCCGGACGTCCGGTCACGATCGCCCATGGCGAACCGACCGTCATGGCCATGCTCGAATGTTACGAACCCTCTCTCGTCGCTTGGCGGGTTCTCTCCCGCACCGCCGACGCCTTCATGACGGTGGACGAGGCAGATGCGACCGACGTCATGAAGCGCCTTGCGCACCCGGTCTCCGGTGATCCCGCGGTCGTCGCCGGCGAAAGCGGCGGTGTCGGCCTCGCAGGGGCCATGAAGGCCGTCGCCGATCCGGCGGTCAAGGCGGCGCTCTCGATCGACCAACGCTCCCGCATCTTCGTCGTCAACACGGAAGGTGCGACCGATCCGGGCAAATATCAAGAGATCGTCGGACTGTCGCCCGCAGCAGTCGTTGGCAAGAACCATGAAGGAGCGCTGACATGACCGGACAATCGATCGATGCGGCGCGTCTGCTCGGACGGATCCGGACGCTCGGCGAGATCGGCCGGGATACCGACGGCCGGCTGATCCGGCTGGCGGCTTCCGATACGGAGAAGCTCGGCCGCGACCGGTTCGTCGGCTGGATCGAGGGCGCAGGACTTGAGGTCGCCGTCGATCGGATCGGCAATATCTTCGGCATCTGGAAGCCTGAAGGTACCGTTGACGCCGCGCCCCTAATGCTTGGCTCGCATATCGACACGGTCATCGGCGCCGGCATTTACGACGGCTGCTACGGCACCCTTTCCGGGCTTGAAGTGATCGAAACGCTGAAGGCAGAAGGCTTGACGCCATCTCGTCCGATCGTCGTTGCGGCTTTCACGAACGAGGAGGGCGTGCGCTACGCACCCGATATGATGGGATCCCTGGTCTATGCGGGCGGCCTGGATGTCGATACGGCGCTTGCCACCATCGGCACCGATGGAACGATGCTCGGCGATGAACTCGAGCGGATAGGCTATGCCGGCGAACATCAACCGGGGTTCCTCAGACCGCATGCCTATATCGAGCTGCATATCGAGCAGGGGCCGATCCTCGAACGCGAGGGCATTCCCGTCGGCGCCGTGGAACATCTGCAAGGCATTTCCTGGCAGAGAGTTGTTATCACGGGGGACGCCAATCATGCGGGAACTACGCCGATTTCGATGCGCCGAGACGCGGGCCATGCCGCCGCACGGGTCGTCACCTTCCTGCGCGACCGGGCGAAGGCCTCGAACACGCCGACGGTCGCGACAGTCGGCTGCATGCGTTTCGAACCTGATGTCATCAACGTGATCCCGTCGCGGGCAACCTTCACCGTCGACCTTCGCGATCCGGACGAGGATCGCCTCAGAGAAGAGGAGACCGCGCTCACCAACTTCCTGGAGATTCTATCAACCGAGGAGCAGGTCGGCATATCGGTGGAAAGGCTTGCCCGGTTCGAGCCTGTGAAGTTCGACCAAGGGATCGTCGGACTCATCGAAAAGGCTGCGCGGAACCGGGGTCTCGCCTGCCGGCGGATGACCTCCGGGGCCGGCCACGATGCGCAGATGATCGCCAGGATCGCCCCGTCGGCGATGATCTTCGTGCCGAGCATCGGCGGCATCAGCCATAATCCCAAGGAATATACCGCCGACGAAGATCTCGTCGCAGGCACGAATATCCTGCTTGACATCGTTCGCCGGCTTGCCACGGAAGGATTGCCGGCATGACCATCGACAGGCACGCGCTTCATGCGGAAATGACGGCGTGGAGACACGATCTTCACGCTCACCCCGAGTTCGGCTTCGAGGAGCAGCGGACGTCGGCCTTCGTCGCCGCCAAGCTGCGGGAATTCGGGCTCGACGAGGTCGTCGAGGGCGTCGGCGGCACAGGAGTCGTCGCAACGCTGAGGCGTGGCAGCGGCAATCGCGCCGTTGCTCTGCGCGCCGATATGGATGCGCTCAGGATCAACGAACAGACGGAGCTCTCGCACCGGTCCCAAAACCCGGGAATCATGCATGCCTGCGGTCACGACGGCCACACGACGATGCTGCTCGGTGCAGCAAAGATCCTGGCCGGTGAAGGCGGTTTCGACGGCACCGTGCACTTCATCTTCCAACCGGCCGAAGAATGGGGCAAAGGCGCGCTGGCGATGATCGCCGACGGGCTCTTCGAAAGATTCCCGTTCGACGAAATCTACGGCATCCACAACATGCCGGGGATCGGCGTCGGCAGCTTCCAAACGCGTCCTGACGAGATCATGTCGGCCGAGGACAATTTCGAGATTACGCTAACGGGCGTCGGCGGCCATGCCGCACGACCGCACTGGGGCAACGAGGTGCTCGTCGCGGCCTGCGCGCTCGTGACCAACCTGCAGACCATCGTCTCCAGGCGGCTGGATCCGGCCGATATCGGCGTCGTGTCCGTCACGGAACTGATCACCGACGGCACGAGGAATGCGCTTCCCGGCCTCGCCCGCATTCTGGGCGATGCCCGCAGCTTCCGTTCGGAGATCAGCGAGACGATCGAGAAGCAGATGCGTCTGATCGCTGAGGGCGCGGCCATGACCTACAACGTCAGGGCCGATGTCGTCTACACTAGGGAATTCGTGCCTCTCATGAACGACCCTGTCTTGACGGAGGAGGCCCTGACTGTGGCACGCGATCTCTACGGTGCTTCGAATGTCGTCATTGCACGCAAGCCGATGACCGGATCCGAAGACTTCGCGCAGTTCCTCTCGCGGGTGCCGGGCTGTTTCGTATTCCTGGGCAATGGCGAGCACTCGCCGCCGCTCCATAACCCGACCTATGACTTCAACGACGCCGGCCTCTCGCATGGAGCAAACTTCCACGCAGGGATTGTTCGTCGACGGCTCCAGACAGGCTGATTTGTGAGACCGGGTGAGCGCTCAGCGCTTCAAGGTCTGTGACGGCAGCAGGCCGAAACGCTTCCTGTATTCGGCTGCAAATCGCCCCAGATGCGTAAAGCCCCATCTCAGCGCCACGTCGGCAATGCCTTGCTTCGCGTCAGACGCGAGCAAATCGCGATGGGCGGCAGCCATGCGAAGCTCCTGCAGATAGGCCATCGGGGTCGTATCCCTGAACTGCCGGAAACCCTGTTGCAAAGTCCGAACGCTGACCTTGGCGGCCATCGCGATATCGTTGAGCGAAATCGGCTCGGCGACGTGTTCCTGCATGAAGTCGATGGCCCATTTCACATGGCGCGGGGCCGGCGCCGGAGCAGGCAGCGCAAGCTCGTTCGAATAACGATTGGGGCAGGTCTCCAGAAGCAGATAGATCGCCGCGTCGCAGAGCGAACCGGCAGCCAGCGGCGACCGCTGTAGCGGTCCGTTCCCGCTGAGGCCGCGATGGAGGCTCGAGACAATTTGCTGCAATACAAGCCCCGGACCGGTCGTCAGATCGATGTGCGGATGAAAATCGACGTCGCCGCTGATCGTTCTGTCGAACATATGCGTGAGGTGGCTGGTGATCTTCGCCTGATCGACGAACAGGCCGAAATGACGGCGAGGCCCAAACAGGCGAGCACCCGCGACACGGCCTGCCTCAAGGATCGTGCCACGAGCGGGAACGGAATATATTTGCTCCCGCATGCCTTCGAAGGATGCGTTCCCTGCCATCGGCAGAAAAACGATCATCCTGTCGCTGGGCGCCTCCCGCCTGATCAGGATTGTGCCTTCGTAGGTACAATCGGCTACCGTTACCTCTTCTCCCACGGAGACGAAATTGCAGTGGTATGCAATCGGCATATTGCCTTCCGCCGCAACCTTGATCGGGGAGGTTGGCGTCGACAATATTTCCGAGAGTTCATCCGCGTCCGTCCCGCTGTGCGCCGTTTCCCGAAATAACATGCTCTGCACCGCCAGCTGTCGGGCGTGGCTGCCATCGTTATGTATATGAGAATTAACCGACATTCGTGACCTCGAAAGACGATGTACACAAGTGATAATGGATTTGCGCAATCATGTTCATCCCTCTTCTTTGTGTTGCCCCGGGCGGTTTCAGCCGTAGCGGCTGATTGCGAGATCTCTCACGTCGATTTCCGGCTGGCCGCCGCCGACGAGATCGCCGATGAGCCGGGCCGAACCGGTACTCATGGTCCAGCCGAGCGTGCCGTGACCGGTATTGAGGAAGAGGCCGGCGACCTTTGTCGGGCCGATGACCGGCGTGCCATCAGGCGTCATTGGGCGCAGACCGGACCAGAAGGAGGCCTTGGAAATATCGCCGCCGGGGAAGAGATCGGTGACCGAATGTTCCAGCGTGCTGCGGCGGGCGAGGCCAAGATCATTGGTATAGCCTGATATTTCAGCCATGCCGCCGACGCGAATGCGATCACCGAGCCGGGTGATCGCGATCTTGTAGGTCTCGTCCATGACGGTCGATTCCGGCGCGCGTGACGCATCGGTGATCGGGATGGTGAGCGAATAGCCCTTGACGGGATAGACGGGCAGCCTGATGCCGAGCGGCTTCAGCAACAGCGGCGAATAGCTGCCGAGCGCAACCACCACAGCCTCCGCGCTCATCCGCTCACGATCGGTGATGACCCCGCGCACCCGGCCGGCCTCGACATCCAGTGCCTTGATCGTCGTTCCGTAATCGAAGCGGACACCGAGCGCCTCTGCCTTGGCGGCCAGCGCATTGGTGAACTTGAAGCAGTCACCGGTTTCGTCCTTCGGCGTCAGCAGACCGCCAACAATCTTGTCGCGTACATGTTTCAGGGCCGGCTCGAAGCGGATGCAGCCGTCCCGGTCCAGCACCTCGTAGGGAATGCCGTCGGCAGCCAGCGCTTTGACATCCTTTGCCGAGGCCTCCAACTGCTGCTGCGTGCGGAACAGTTGCAGGGTTCCCTGCATGCGTTCGTCATAGGCGATGCCGGTCTCGGCGCGAAGATCGGCCAGCGCGATGCGGCTGTAATCGGCAAGGCGCAGCATGCGGCTCTTGTTGATCGCGTAGCGCTCGGAGGTGCAGTTCGACAGCATCCTGGCCATCCAGGAGAGCATGGCCATATCGAGTTTCGGTCGCAGGACGAGCGGCGCATGTTTCATGAACAGCCACTTCATGGCCTTCATGGGAATACCGGGTGCCGCCCATGGCGAACAATAGCCGAAGGAGACTTCGCCGGCATTGGCAAAGCTCGTCTCCAGCGCCGGGCCCGACTGCCGGTCAACGACAGTGACGTCATGGCCGGCCTTGGCCAGTTGATAAGCGGATGTGACGCCGACAATGCCGGCTCCTAGAACGATGACTTTCATAATGTTCCCAATGATGGAGCCGCCGGCTCTCAGCGATATTGCCTGTCGTAACGATCGCCCAAGCCGGTTAGGATTTCGTAAGAAATGGTGCCGGCGTCGCGGGCGATGTCCTCGAGCGTCTGATGGCGGCCGAGCACTTCGACGAGGCTGCCGAAGGTCAGCGCGCATTCGGGCAGTGCCGTGATGTCGATGGTCGCGCTGTCCATCGACACACGGCCGACGATCGGCAGGCGGATGCCCTTGAAATAGACGGCGCCGCGATCTCCCAGGCACCGCGGCAGCCCATCTGCATAGCCGGCGGCAATGGTGGCGAGACGGGTTTCGCGTTGCGTGACATGCGCGCCGCCATAGCCGACTTTCGCCCCCGCGGGCACGGTGCGCGTCTGCACGACGGCGACATTTAGGCTGACGACCGGCTCCATCGGGTTCTTCTCGCCGGCGTTCGGAGCGCCGCCATAAAGTGCGATGCCGGGACGGGCGAGTACGCCGTGATAGGCGTCGCCCAGGAAAATACCGCCGGAATTGGCAAAGGAAATATCGAAGCCGGGAAACTCGTCGGGGATGCGGGACATCTCGGCAAACTGTTCGCCGTTCTGCTCACTGTCCATGTCATCGGCCGAAGCCAGATGGCTCATGATGAACAGGATTTCGACATTGGTGCCATCGCGAAGAGCCGCCGCCAGCTCTGCTCGCTCTTCACTGGGAAAACCGAGCCGCGACATGCCGGTGTCGAACTGCAGGACAGCTGGCAGGCAGCGCTTCAGAATGCGCGCAGCCGCCGACCATTGCTGCCACTGCGCCAATGAATTGAGAACCGGAACGATGCCCATCTCGGCGCAGGCGATCTCGTTACCCGGCTGCAAGCCGTTCAGCACGAAAATCTGGGCATCGGGCGCAAGGGTCGGCCGGAGCCTCAAGGCCTCGACAAATTGGGCGACGAAGAAAAGCCTGCAACCTTCACTGTAAAGCGTTCTGGCGACCCGCTCGGCGCCGAGACCATAGGCGTCGGCCTTGACGACGGCGCCGGCGCGGACCGGTGCCAGTAGCGATACGAGTTTGCGGTAGTTACGGCCGAGGGCGGCAAGGTCGATCGTCAGATAGCCCGTGGCTCCCTGCATGGTCGTCGCAATGCGTGCGCGGGAAACCAAAATATCGCTATCCATGTCCACCCCTTTTCGATCTCAGGGAGTTTATGAAAGAATGAGCGAAATTGCCGGTTATTTAGCAGTTCATTATTGCATGATTTGACTATTATTCGCATAATCAATCAAAATTTGGAATGATCCGCCATGGCTGCCCTCGACGCGATTGATCGCAACATTCTGAGACTGCTGCGTCTCGATGCCCGCATGAGCAATGCCAAGCTCGCCGCCGAGATCGGTCTCTCACCATCAGCCTGCCTCAGGCGCATCAAGATCATGGAAAAGTCAGGCGTTATCCGCGGCTATACGGTGCTGGTCGACACCGGCAATGCGGATGAAATGATCGCCGTGATCATCAACATCACCCTCGAACGACAAACGGAGGACTATCTCGACCGCCTCGAGGCGGCGGTCCGCCGGCATCCCGAGATCCGGGAGTGTTTTCTGATGACCGGCGGTTCGGACTATCTGCTGCGCGTCGAGGTCGCCAATGCCGGCGAGTTCGAGCGGATCCACAAGGAGATCCTGTCGGCCTTGCCCGGTGTCCTCAGGATTCATTCCAGCTTCTCGATCCGCAATGTTCTGGCGACGCGCACGCGAGGCAGGCGCTGAACCGCAATCATCGAACCTATATCAATTCGAGTGCCGTAGCCTTGGCGACCGCGCGGTTTTATCCCCACTCAAAATCCGGGCGACTACCGCGCCAGCGTCTGCCTGATGCCCGCAATCCCGCGGCGCAGGAAGGGATCGCTGTGGATATAGAAGAACTGAACACCGTTCTGAAGCCAATGAGGCAGTTCATCGGCGGTGGCCAGCGTGCCTGCAACCTTGCCTGCTGCGCGGATCTTGTCGACTGCGACCGCGACCTTCGCCATGACCGCTTCAGGACGCGGCTCGCCGAAGGGCGGGGCCGGCGGATAGCCCATATTCTGCGAGAGATCGCCAGGTCCGATGAAGAAGACGTCGATGCCATCGACCTTCAACATATCGTCGAGATTGTCTATGGCATCCACCGTCTCGATCATCGCCACCACCAGGCGCTTGTCGAAGTCGGACGGAAGAGCGTAGCGGACGGCATCGACGACGGCGCGCGCCTGTTCGGCCGTGTCCACCATCGGGACCATGATGCCGTCGGCTCCCGCATTCAGATATCTGATGATGATCGGGCGTTCGTGCGAATGTGGCCGGACGATCGCCGCTCCGCCGACAGAACGGACAATCTGTGCAGTCATGCGCACATCGTCGAAGCTCCAGGTTCCGTGTTCGCAGTCGACGAAGACGGAATCGGCGCCGAGCTCCACCAGTCGGGCTGCCAGCCCCGACGAGGAGTGGTGCGGCGTATACATGGTGATCGCCTCGCCGGCCAACAGTCGGGCGCGCAATTTGGCTCCGTTCATCAATATCCTCCCAATTCTATTTTTTCGGCATATCCGGCGTATCGGCCGGCGCACCGACCCAACGCGCAATTTCGATGTCGGCCGACGTGTCCCGCATGAATGTCGGGCAGATGTGAAGCTCGGGGATCACGGCGCTCTTGTTGAGGCTGGCGCAGAGGACGATCGCACGGGCGACGTCATGAGGATCCATCATGACGGCACGTTCCTCCTGCAGAGGAGGCCGCGCGCGATTGTCCATGATCGGCGTATTGGTCTCGCCGGGCAGGATCGTCGTCGCCCGGATCCCCTGATTACGATAGGTGTTGTGCAGGAAGCTCATGAAGTTCTTCACGCCGGCCTTGGCCGCACCATAGGCCGCTCCACCGAGCAGGTTGGGGTTGATCACCGCGAGCGACGAGACCGTGATGATCGTTCCCTCGCCGCGCGCGATCATGTCCGGAAGGACCGCCTGGGTCAGGTTGAAGACCGCCGTCAGATTGACGTTGATGGTGGAGATCCACTCCACCTCGCTCAGAAAACGCGGGTTCAGCACCTTGCTTGCGCTGCCGGCATTGTTCACCAGGATATCGACGGGTCCGACGCTATCCTTGATCCACGTCACGGCCGCAAAGATCTCTTCACGCGTCTCGATATCGAGCGCACGCACGACGGCCTTGCCATTAGCCTCTTCGATCAAGGCCGCCACCTCGCGCAGCGGTTCGATCCGCCGCCCGGTCAGCACGACGGTGGCGCCGTCCTTTGCCAGCAGCAGGGCGGTTTCGCGACCGATGCCGGAGCCGGCTCCCGTCACCAGAGCAATTTTTCCTTCGAGAAGTCCCATGGTTTTCCCTTATTCGGCCGCAGCAGCGATCGGGCCAGAATAGCCGTAAATTTCCTTCGCAGCCTTCGCGGTGATCAGGTTTTCGGAAAGATCCTGCTCGATCAGTGCAGACGAACGATCGCTCGCAGGTCCCCAACCGCCGCCGCCTGGCGTCTCCACCTCGAGCCGCTGGCCTGTCTTCAGGACCACCTTGCCCTTCGGGAAATGGGGCTTGCCGTCCTTCATGACCTTTCCTGCCGATCCGCTCTGGCCTTCGACGACACCGAAGCAGGGATGGCGAACACGCTCGGAGGCGAGGTAGATGTTCATCGGGTTCTTGCCGAGGTTGCGCAGCACGACACGCTGGCCGAGACCGCCGCGATGCTTGCCTGCTCCGCCGGAGTCGGCGATCAGTTCCTTCCGCTCCGTCAGCACGGGAACGGCAACCTCGAACATCTCGATGGCCGTTACCTTGCAGTTCGAGGGGAAACTCAGCGTGTCCAGACCGTCGAGCTCCGCGCGCGCGCCCTGCCCGCCATGGAAATTCTGGACCGAGCCATACTGCGTGCCGTCGTTGCGCTGACCGACGCAATTGGCGGCCCAGATCGGCGCGCCGCCGCTGTCGCCCATGACCTTCTCGGGCACCACCCCTTCGAGCGCCTTGAAGATCAGCGAGGGAATGACGTGCCCGATCAGGTTCCGCGAATTGCCCGCCGTCCAGTGTTGCGGGTTGAGGATGCAGCCGAGCGGCGCCTCGTCGGTGATCGGGACGATGCAGCCCTCATTATTCGGCGTCTCGGGGTCGAGCAGGCACTTCAGAGCATAGACGGAATGGGCGTAGCGATAGTTCGTCCGGCAGTTGATCGAGTGCAGAACCTGGTCGGAGGTACCGGTGTAGTCGACGTGGATCGAGTCGTCCTTGATGATGACCGAAGCCTTCAGCGTCACATCGACATCGTAACCGTCGAGCAGAACCTCGGCCGCGTAACTGCCGTTCGGCCATTCGCGGATCGCCTTGCGGGTCTGCGCTTCGGAGCGGGAATGGATGGCGGTCGCCAGGCCCTCGACGTCGTCGAGACCGTATTCGTCCAGGAATTTGACGAGTTCGCGGCCCATGACATTGTTGGCAGCGATCATCGATTCGAGGTCGCCGCGCACTTCGGTCGGAAGACGGACCGACGCTTCGATGATGTCGAAGACGTCCTGGTTCGGAACGCCGGCCTTCAGCAGCTTGATGATCGGGAAGCGGATCCCTTCTTCGTAGATATCGCTCGCTTCGGAATGCAGAGGGGCGCCGCCGATATCGGGAAGATGGGCGATGGAGCCGGCATAGGCGACGACCTTGCCGTTCTTGAAGATCGGCGTGATCATCGTGACATCGGGAAGATGGCCGGTGCCGATCTCCGGATCGTTGGTCGCCAGCACATCGCCCTCTTCGAGCTTGTCTGCGGGGAACTTCGGCAGGAAATAGTTCTGGGCCGCGGCCGGGAGCGAGGTAATGAAGACCGGGATCGACCAGGTGCATTGCGCCAGCGCCCGTCCCTTGCTGTCCAAGAGGACGGTCACGTAATCGTGGTTCTCGCGGACGATCGGCGAGAATGCCGTCTTGCCGAGGACGTTGTCAGCCTGGTCTGCGATGAAGATCAGGCGGTTCCACATCACCTGAAGGTTGATCGGGTCGTTGAAATCGGTGGCGGGTTTCGACATCTGAGTACCCCTTAGTGAAGGTTGATCACGAGGTTGCCATGGGCATCCACGTGGAAGACGCCGCTTGGCCCGACGACCGCAGTCGATTCACGCTGCTCGACGATTGCTGGACCCCTGACCTCTTCACCGACGGGAAGCTTGTAGTGGTCGTAGACCACAGTCTCGGCAAAGCCGCCGATCTCCTGGAAATAAACCTTTCGGCTGCCCTTCTTCGCGTCGGCAACGACGGTCTCGTGCGGCCGCGTGACCTGATCCTTTTCACCGCCGGCGCGCAGGCGCCAGGTGATGACCTCCAGCGGCGCGGCAACGGTACGACCGAACAGTTCGCGGTACAGCTTGAAGAAGTTGCCGCGGAGCTCACTGAGGAATTCCTCCTTCGGCAGGCTCCGGTCAGGCAGAACCACGGTGATCTCATGGCCCTGGCCGACATGGCGCATGTCGACGGTGTAGCGGTTGCTGATCGTATCCTTCGGCACGCCCGCCGCCGACACGACTTCGGCGCCCTGGGCCGAAAGCTCGTCCAGCAGACGGTTCATGGCGTCCATATTCCAGGCGTCGAGTGCCATCGGATGGCTTGCGGACAGATCGACCGCCACGGGAGCGATCAACAGGCCGATCGCCGAGCTCACGCCTGCACCGGTCGGGCAGATGATGCGGGAAATGCCGAGCTTGCGGGCGATGCCATAGGCGTGGACCGGACCGGCGCCGCCGAACGCGACCATCGGCAGCGAACGGGGATCGACGCCGAGATCGGTCGCATGCATGGCGGCCGCCTTGCTCATGGATTCGTTGACGAGGTCATGGATGCCCCATGCGCAACGCTCGACCGAAACCTCGAGTGAGGCGGCAAGTTTGGCCATCGCCTCGTGGGCGGCTTCCTTAGAAACTTTGAAAGAGCCGCCGACGAAGGATTCGGTGCCCATATATCCGAGCAGGATGTCAGCATCCGTGACGGTCGGCTGAGTGCCGCCGCGCTGGTAGGCCGCCGGTCCGGGCATCGCGCCTGCGGAGTGCGGGCCGACGTCGAGCAGACCGAGAGAGTTTTTGGCCGCGATCGAACCGCCGCCCGCGCCGATCTCGATCATCTGGATCGACTGGATCTTCAGCGGGAAACCGGATCCCTTGCGGAAGCGCTGATAATGGGCGACTTCAAGATCGGTGCCGACGTTCGGCTCACCGTCGGGGATCAGGCAAAGCTTCGCGGTCGTGCCGCCCATGTCGAAAGACAAGACGCTCGCCTCACCAGCCGTGCGGCCGAACTCGGCAGCGGCGACAGCGCCGGCCGCCGGACCCGACTCGATCAGGCGTACCGGCAGTTCTGCGGCACGCCGGCTCGGCACCAGCCCGCCTGAGGACGTCATCCAGAGGACCTGGCGATCGATGCCCTTCGCAGCGAACTCACGCTGGAGATGTGCGACGTGCCCAGCCATCTGCGGCCTGGTATAGGCATTGACAACAGTCGTCGACGCGCGGTCGAACTCACGCATCTCAGGGCAGACTTCGGAGGAGAGCGAGACGAAGATATCTGGGTCTTCCTCGCGCAGCAGCGCAGCGACGCGCTGTTCGTGCTGGGGATATTTGTAGGCATGGAGAAGGCAGACGGCGACGGAACGGATGCCCTTCTCCTTCAGGCGGCCGGCGATTTCGCGAACCGTCTCTTCCTCGAGTTCGGTCATGACAGAACCGTCGGCCGCGATCCGCTCCTTGGCGCCGAAGCTGTTTGCACGGGTGACCAGCGGGTCGGGATATTTGATGTTCAGGTCGTAGAGGTCGTAGCGTCCTTCGTTGCGGATACGCAGCATGTCCTGAAAGCCGTCGGTGGTGACGAACCCGGTTTCGACGCCCTTGCGCTCGAGAACCGCATTGGTGACGACGGTGGTGGCGCCCAGCACCTGCAGGTTCTCGATGGCGATGGTGCCGGCGAATTTTTCCAGCAACTCGGACACACCCTGCACGACTGCTTCGGCAGGGTTCTTCGGCGTGCTCAGGACCTTGTGAAGGTGAAGGTCGCCCTTGTCGTCCAGGAGCGCGAAGTCGGTAAAGGTACCGCCCGTGTCGAAAGCCAGTTTTGCCATGTTGTCCTCGAAGCGACTGTTCGGCGCGGCAGGCGCCGCTATGCGGATCCGATGCCCGGACCCGATGTCTGCTTGGAGGTTAGGGGAATGCCCGGCGCGTTGGCTAACACAACTACAGTCTGCCGCTATAGGGTTTGCTTATGGCGGAGCGCGAATGCGCCGTCAGACTGCCGTTGCGAGGATCGGCCGCCGGCTAGGCCGGCCTGATTCCGGGATGATGACTGCTCATGAGCTTGCCCACGACATCGAGGAGAACCGACCGCGCAGCGATGGCCGGTTCCGACAGGGGCAGATGATCGGCGACGCAGAGCGACACGGTCGCGTCGATCACCGGCTTCGTCAGCGCCCTTACCTGCGCGCCCGAAAAAATCGCCGTCTCCGTGACCACGGAAGCCGGGAGAATGGTCGATCCAAGCCCGTCGAGAACCGCCGCGCTGAGAGCCGGAACGGATTCGATTTCCGAGACGACATCAGGGGTGGCTCTGGCTCTCGCCAGGGCATCGTCGATCAACCGCCTGAGCAGATGTGCTTTGCTGGGAAGAAGCAGCGGGATGTCCTGGAGGGCAGAAAGGGGAAGCGGCGCGCTGCTATCCCCGGGGAGTTCGATGCCCGGCGGCGAGACCAGGAACATTTCCTCGCGAAACAATGGCTGCAGCGTGACGCCCTTGATCGGGGCAGCGGCATAGATCAGCGCCATATCCATCTTGCCCGTCATGATCAGTTCGCTGAGGATCTGGCCGAAACTGTCATTGATGTGGACAACGATATGGGGATGCCTCGCCTTCATCTCCTTGAGGATCGGCAGCGACAAGGCGCTTGACGAGGAATAGGTCGCAAGCCCGATCGAGACGCGGCCCGCCACCGATTTGGCGGACTGATCGATGTCGACCTGCGCCTGCTCGATCTGCTTCAACATCAATTGGGCGTGCCGATAAAGGATCAGCCCCGCCTCGGTCGGCGTAATGCCGACATTGCTACGGATGAGAAGCTTGTGTTTGAAGTGCGCCTCGAGAGCGGCAATCTGCTGCGACAGCGCCGGCTGGGCCGTCCGCAGAAGGCTCGCAGCTCGCGATACGCTGCCCGTATCGACGATCTTGACGAAGCTCTTCAGTTTTCGGAAATCGACGCTCATGGCCACCGGCTTCTTGTTTCACGAAAAAACGTAAAGCCTGCGGCCGGTGGGGCGCAAGTCCCGCCGACCTCTTTGCAGTCAATACAGGTCGGCAACGGCCCGTTCGATGCGATCGCATGCTTGCGTGATCACCTCCATCGACGTCGCAATCGAGAGGCGAAAATGCGGCGATATCCCGTAGGCGGCACCCTGCAGCGCCGCGACCCCGACGCCATCGAGCAGATAGAGCACGAAATCGAGGTCTGTCTCGATTGTCTTGCCTTCGGGGGTCTTCTTGCCGATGACACCGGCGCAGTTCGGAAACAGATAGAAAGCGCCGTCAGGTACGAGACAGGAGAGGCCGGGCACGGCATTGAGCCGTGAGCACGCATAATCGCGGCGCTCCTTGTAGACCTTCACGCTTTCCGAAACGAATGACTGGTCAGAAGACAGCGCATAGGCAGCGGCTGCCTGACTGACCGACGATGGGCAGGACGACATCTGCGACTGCAGCTTGTTGATGGCCGCAATCAGGGCGGCCGGGCCCGCCGCGTAGCCGATACGCCATCCAGTCATGGCGTAGGATTTGGAGACGCCGTTGGTGAGCAGAACACGCTCCTTCAGTTCCGGGACGGCGGCAACCAGCGTCGTCATCGGCTCGTCCTTGAACCAGACCTGGTCGTAGATATCGTCGGAGAGCACGAAGACGTGGGGATGGCGCAGCAGCACCTTGCCGAGGGCTTCGAGTTCGCTCCTGTCGTATGCCGCGCCCGTCGGATTGGACGGCGCGTTGAGGATCAGCCACAAGGTCCTCGGCGTGATCGCCTTTTCCAAAGCCTCCGGCGTGAGCTTGAAGCCTGCTTCCTGCGGGCATTCGATGATGACCGGCTTGCCTTCGTTGGCAATGACCATATCGGGATAGGAAACCCAGTATGGTGCGGGAATGATCACCTCTGCATCGTTTTCCACGCTCGCCATCAGTGCGAGAAACAGAATCTGCTTGGCGCCACCGCCAACGCAGATTTCGTTGTCCGCGTAGCTGAGGCCGAGCCGGCGCTTGATATCACCGATGATTGCCTTGCGCAGCGCCGGCGTGCCGTTGACGGCGGTATATTTCGTTTCGCCCCTGTCGATGGCCGCATGCGCCGCGGCCTTGATATTGTCAGGCGTATCGAAGTCCGGCTCGCCGACGGTCAGATCGACGATGTCGCGACCCGCCGCCTTCAGTTCGCGAGCACGGGCTGCCGCAGCCGTGCTTGGCGAAACCTTGATTCTGGACACACGCGATGCAGGCACGAAAGTGCTCATTGAGATTTCCTCGATTGTGATTCCTTGAGAGGCGAGATCGCCTCAGTGGACGGCTTCGGTTTCGCCGCGCATCTTCCCGGTCAGGAAAAGTTCGCCGAGTTCGTCATGGGTGATGTCCTTCGGCAGGCCGTCCCAGATCACTTTGCCAAGTCTCAGAATGACCGCGCGCTCCGCCACTTCCATGGCTTTCTTGGTGTTCTGTTCAACCAGCAGGATCGTCATGCCATCTGCGTGAAGTCGAAGAAGCTCGTCAAAGACGATACCGATCGCAGCCGGCGACAGCCCCACGGACGGCTCGTCGACCAGCAGCACTTTCGGCCGCTGCAGCACCGCCATCGCCACCTCGAGCAACTGCTGCTCGCCGCCGGACATATTGCCTGCGAGCGTCGCACGGCGTTTCTTCAGGATCGGAAAGAGGTCGTAGACGTAATCGCGGTCGGCCTTCACCTTGGCGTCGCGGAGGGTATAGGCCGCCATCTGAAGATTTTCGTCGACGCTCATGACGGGAAAGTTGCAGCGCCCCTGAGGCACGAAGGAAATCCCCTCGCCCAGAATGGCTCGCGACTTGCAGCCCGCAATGTTCTTGCCGCGCCAGTCGATGTTGCCCTGCTTGATGGTCGTCATGCCGTAGAGCGTCTTGAGAAGCGTGGATTTACCCGCCCCGTTCGGCCCCATGAGCGCCACGAACTGTCCCGCGGGCACGTCGAGATCGACGCCGTTGAGGATGTCCAGATTGCCGTAACCTGCACGCAGGTCGCGGATTGAAAGGTTCGAATTACCCGCCAAGATAGGCCTCCCTGACGCGCTGATCCTGAATGATGTCGCCCGGTAAGCCTTCGACGAGCTTGGCTCCCTGGTCGAGCACGATGACGCGCTGGCAGATGCTGGTGACAACATCGATATTATGCTCGATCACCAGAAAGCTCACGCCAAGCGACTTGTTGGCATAGAGGATGGTGTCGACGACGCGTTCGATGATCTTCGGGTTGATGCCGGCCATCGGTTCATCCAGCAGGATGAGTTTTGGTTCGGGCATGAGCATGGATGCGAACTGGATGAGCTTCTGCTGCCCGCCCGACAGATTGCCCGCCGGCTGGTGGCGCACATCCCAGAGACCCGCCATCTTGATCAGGTCGCGGGCTCTTTCCCTGAGACCATCGATGCGCTGGCGGGACATCTTTCCGAGGCCGAAGGTCGATGCAATGGACGGGAAGGTGAACATCTGACCGGCGATGACCAGGTTCTCCTCGACATCGAGCGACTTGAAAGTCACGGTCTTCTGGAAAGACCGCAGCATGCGGCCTTCCCTAGCGATGCGGTTCAAGGACCAACCGGTGATGTCCTGTCCGTCAAGGACGACCGTGCCGGTGTCTGGCTTCGCAAGGCCGGTGCTGCAATCGAAGAAGGTCGACTTGCCGGAGCCGTTCGGTCCGATCAGGCCCGCGATCTCACCTCGGTCGATGTGAATGCTGACATCGTTGACAGCCTTCACCGCGCCATAGGACTTGCTGAGGTTCTTGATCTCGAGAAGCGGAAGATGACTGGTCATTTCACACCTCCGATCGCATTCCAGAAGCGATTGATCAGCGGCGCGCAGCCCTTCTTGAACCAGAAGACGAGGACGAGAAGGCAGACGCCATAGGCGATCATCCGCAGTTCGGGTGTTATGCGCAGCGCCTCCGTCAGCCCGACAAAGAGCAGGCTTCCGAAGACGGTGCCGGAAATCATCCCCGCCCCGCCTCCGAGCACGATGATCAGCATCGTGGTCGAATAGTACATCTGGAAGGTCAGCGGGCTAACGACCGTCAGGTAATAGGCGTAGAGGCAGCCGCCGACTCCGGCAAACACCGCGCTGATCATGAAGACGATCAGCTTGTAGTGCCAGGTGGGAACGCCGAGAGATTCGGCAAGCGTTTCGTTCTCGCGGATCGCCACCATGTTGCGCCCGGCGGGCGAGCGGACGATTGCCCAGACGGCGAAGGTGGCGAGGGTCCCGATGATCAGGGCAAGATAGTAGAAGTTTGTCGTACCGGACACCGTGAACGAAAGCGGGCCTAGCTCGAAGTATGGTTTTGGAATGCTCGATAGACCCATGTCGCCGCGGGTGAGCGAGATCCAGTTCTTGGCGATGGCCTGGCCAATGATCACGAAACCGAGCGTACACATGACAAAGGACGTCGAGCGCAGACGCAAGGCGGGAATGCCGAGCGGAAGAGCAAGGGCTCCTGAGACGGCGCCTGCAGCGAGGAGATTGACGTAGAAGGGCGTTCCGTAGGTGA
Organism: Rhizobium brockwellii; assembly: GCF_000769405.2. Taxonomy (NCBI): domain Bacteria; kingdom Pseudomonadati; phylum Pseudomonadota; class Alphaproteobacteria; order Hyphomicrobiales; family Rhizobiaceae; genus Rhizobium; species Rhizobium brockwellii. The sequence continues at coordinate 332,072 of NZ_CP053440.1, read as the reverse complement.
CGGCGAGAAGACCCGCCGTATAGGCACCGATGCCGAAGAACGCGGCCTGGGCCAATGACAGAAGACCGGTATACCCAACAAGCAGATTGAGCCCGTGTGCCGGAAGCATGAAAATCAGGGCGATGATCAGGGAATGGGTGATGTAACGGCTGCCGATGAACGGCGCGGCGAGTGCCAGGACGATCAGGACCGCGGCGAGCGGTATGCGAAGGTCGCGCCTGCGTGCCTGTTGAGCGGTTTCCGTCAGAGACATGTCGAGTCCTCGGTCGTTCGAGAAAGGTCGGCGGGCGCAGCTGCTAGAAGCGCGCCTGCGTCGAAAAGAGGCCATGCGGTCGCCACATCAGCATCAGGATCAGCGTGGCGAAGCCGACGGTGTCGCGGAATTGCAGACCGACATAGGTGGCGACCAGGCTCTCGGCCACGCCAAGGATCATCGCCGCGACGAAAGTGCCGCGCACATTGCCCAAACCGCCCATGATAATGATCGGCAGCGTCTTGAACGTGATCAGTTCGCCCATGCCGCCATAAACGCTGACATTGACCGGCGCCGTCAGAACACCTGAAAGTGCTGCGAGGGCCGCCCCCAGCATGAAGGTTCGAAGCACCACCTGCGGTACATCGATGCCGACGACGCTGCAGCACTCGACGTTCTGGGAAACGGCGCGCATCGCCATTCCGAGGCGGGTGTAGCTGACCATCAGCTCAAGGCCGATGAACACCAACAGGCAGACGACGAGAATGAGGATGCGCTGCTGGGCCAGACTGAAGCCCAGGATGGAAACCGGTTCGATATAGCCTCCGGCGAAGAACTTGTAGCCTCCGCCGAAGACGAGAATGATGGTGTTCTGCAGGATCAGCGCGATGCCAAGGGTGGCGAGCACGCCCGACTCCGCGGGCGCGCCGACCATCCGGCGCATGACGAGTTGCCCGACCACATAGGCAACGGCGATTGTCGCAAGAACGCCCACAATAATCGACGCTTCATAGGACAGGCCGAGATAGTCTATCGAAAACCAGGCCCCGAACGTGCCGAGCATGTAATACTCGCCGTGAGCAAAATTGATGGCTCTCAGCACGCCGAAAATCATGGTCATGCCGACGGCGACGATTGCGTAAACGGAACCAGTGACGATTCCATTCACAGTTTGCTCGAGTATGGTCGAGAGCATGGGCGTACCTCCTCCCGGCAGATTAGTTGGCAGGATATTGAATGTCCGCCGTATATGCACCCTTGATGCTCGGCTTGCCGTTCTCGATCTGCAGCAGGATCATCGGCAGGCGGGCCTGGTTGTGGTCGTCGAAGGTAACCTCGCCAACCGGGCTCTTATATTTGATCTTCGAAAGTGCGTCGCGAACCTTCACCTTATCAGCGCTGCCGGCCTGCTTGATCGCCGCGGCGAGGAGATTGACGGTATCCCAGTGAACGTAGGCGTGGTTATTCGGGGCTTCGTTGTAGGTGGCCGTGAACTTCTCGACGAACGCCTTGCTTTCGGGCGAGTCGAACTGCGGAAGCCATGCGGCGGCTTCGACGGCGCCTTCGAGCGCCGACGGCGCTGATTTGATGGTCTTTTCCGTGTTGAACTCGCCATTGCCGATTAGCGTGACCTTGCCGGCTATTCCGAGTTCGATCATCTGGCGGGCGATGATGGGCGTCGTATCGGCGAGGCCGTACATGATGATCGCCTGGGCGCCATTGTCGCGGATCTTGGCGAGAACGCTGCGGAAGTCGACTTCGCCTTCCTTGTAGTAGTCTTCGCTGAGGATCTCTCCCTTGAAGTCAGGCAGGTACTTCTTCGTGAAGGTGATCGCCGAGCGGCCATAGTCGCTGTCGACCGAGAGCACGGCGAACTTGGTGAAGCCGCGCTGCTCTGCAGCATATTTGGCGACGATCAGCGCCCGGTTTTCATCTGTCGGATAGTTGCGATAGGTCCACTTGAAGCCGCCGACGCCGGCCTGGTAGGTGATCTTCGGATTGGATGATGCCGCATTCAGCAGGAGAACTTCGGCATCTTCCGCGACGGGCTGGATGGCGAGCGTCACCGAGCTGGAAACATCGCCGATGATGAAGTCGACGCCATCCTGGTCAATCAGACGACGGGCGGCCGAGACGCCTTCGACCGGCGTGCCCTGGCTGTCGGCGTTGAGCAGTTCAATTTTCATCCCATCGATGCCGCCGGCATCATTGATGTCTTTGACGGCGAGTTCGGCTCCATGCATCGAAAATGCGCCGTAGCGCGCATTCGGGCCGCTCATCGGCGCAACAAGTCCGAGCTTGATCGTCCCGTCCGCTGCCAGCGCGATCGCCGGCAGGCCGGAGACGGTCACGGCCAGTGAAAAGACTGCTGTAGAAATGAAAAGTGCTCTGCGGCTTACGGTAAGTTTCATGTTCCCACTCCATGTTCTCGGGTGCAAACGCTTGGGCATATGGCCCAACGTAGTCCTGACCGCTTTCCGCGGTTCTTGTTGCGTCAGCCCAGCGCTGACACCGTCACAGTAGGTTCAGGGAAGCGTCGCTGGCCAACACAACTCCACTCTGCCGCTATAGCGTTTATTTATAGCGAACCGATCGATTCGGCATTGCTGGAACGGTTCGCCGTCCCGGCCGGACGAGCCGTCGGGCGACAATGATGGTGTCGTCCCTCGTCACTCGGATCCTGCACTCCACTCGCGATAGGCGAGATGGATCTTTGCTCCGATCGTCGTGAAAGGCTGCGGCGGCAATGCCGCAGGCGCAGAGAGGCGCGCGTAGACGCGTCGGCCGGGCGGATTCGATTGCTCATCGCCCGCCGAGCACAGGCGTGAGTTCCGCGACGCGCTTTAAAAGGTCAGTTGCACCTTGCAGGCGGCCGCGCGGTCACCGGCGAGGGTGAAGGCGGCGGTGGCCTCTTCGAGCGACAGGCTGTGGCTGATGATCGGCCGGACATCGATCTTGCGGTTGGAGATCAGATCGACGGCGGTGGCAAATTCCTCGTGGAAGCGCTGCGTTCCGTGGAGTTGAAGCTCCTTGCCGACGATGGCATTGAGAGGGATCGGGACGTCTCCCGTGACGCCGACCTGCACGATCGTTCCGCGTGGTCTGATGGCGGCAATTGCGCCGCGGATGGCCGGAGCGGCGGCCGAGCATTCGAAGACGAGATCGAAATAGCCCTTTCCCGCCTCGTATGCCGCAAGCGCCGGGGCATCCTTGGAAACATTGATCGTGCGGGTCGCGCCCATCGCTTTTGCCCTGTCCAGCGCCGCATCCGCGAGATCGGTCACCACGATCTCGCTAGCCCCATAATAAGCTGCGACGGCAACCGCTAGGGCACCGATCGGGCCGGCGCCGGTGACCAGCACGCGTTGGCCTGTGATATCGCCTGCGCGCGATGCCGCGTGCAGGCAGACGGAGAGCGGCTCGCTGCAGGCCGCTTCTGCAGCGGTTGTCGCAACTCCGACCGCAAAGCACTGCTTGGCCGGCGCCACCAGCCATTCCCGGAACATGCCCTGCTCATGCGGCAGGCGCATCGCGCTGCCCATGAAGCGCATTTCCAGGCAGTGGATCGGCATGTTTTTCTCACAATATTCGCAATGCCCGCAGGGTTGGCTGGGATTGACCGCCACCAGCGTCCCGGCCTTCAGATCGACCCCCTCGCCTGTTTGGCTCACGGTCCCCGAGGCCTCGTGGCCGGGTATGATCGGCTCGCGAACCCTGACCGGCCCGAAGCCGCCATCCTGATAATAATGCAGGTCGGAGCCGCAAATCCCTGCGGCCGCCATTTTAAGAAGCACCTCGCCGGGACCAGGGGCCGCAACCGCGGCGGTCTCGATCCTGAGATCGCCCTTTTGGTAAAGCCGTGCCAGACGTGTCCGCATCGTATCCATCCTATCTCAACAGCCCAAGCTGCTGCGGCAGCCAGAGCGATATGGCCGGGACGAAGGTGATCAGGATCAACGCCAGGAAGAGCGGCACGAGCCAGGGCAGGATCGCCATGGTCGTGCGTTCGACGGAAAGCTTCGCGACTCTCGACAACACGAAAAGCACCATGCCGAGCGGTGGGTGCAACAGGCCGATCATCAGGTTCAGCGTCATGATGAGACCAAACTGAACCGGATCGATCCCGAACTTCAGGACGATCGGCAGAAGGATCGGCACGAGGATGGTAATGGCCGCGATCGTATCCAGGAAGCAGCCGACGAAGAGCATCAGCAGGTTCACGAGGATCAGGAAAACCCATTTATTGTCGGTAATCGACAGGATCGCATCGGACAGCAGCTGGGCCGCCTGGCTCACCGTCAGCAGCCAAGCGAAGACCGATGCCGCGGTGACGATGAAGAGAACGGATGCCGTCGTCTCGATCGTATCGAAGCTTGCCTTGGCGAGTGTCGACGGCGTCATCGTGCGGTAGCGTACCAGACCGAGGAACAGAGACCAGAGGACGGCTGCGACGGCTGCCTCCGTCGGTGTGAACCAGCCCATCGTCATGCCGCCGATCAGGATGACGGGCGTCATCAGCGCCATGACGGCGGAAAAGCGGAAATACCAGTCGAGCGCGAGAAGCAGGGCAAGGGCAATGCCCGCCGCAACATTCATCGATACGCCCGCCTGCATCAGCAGATAGATGGCCAGCGGCACCGCCAGGACGACGACGATTTCCATCCCCGCTGACAGGAGCTCTCTGACATTAAACGGTGCGTCCGAGCCCCAGCGCTTCTTATAAGCAAAGGCGGCGACGGTGATCATCATCAACAGCGTCATGACAATGCCGGGCAGGATGCCCGCCATGAAAAGAGCGCCGATCGAGACGTTTGCCATCATGCCATAGATCACGAAAGGCAGCGACGGCGGGAAGATCGGGCCGAGCGTTGCCGAAGCCGCCGTGACGCCGACCGCGGCCTCGACCGGATAGCCGTGATCCTTCATTGCCTTGATCTCGATCGTGCCGATACCGGCTGCGTCGGCGAGCGCCGTGCCCGACATGCCGGAGAAGATCACCGAACCGATGATGTTGACTTGCGCGAGACCGCCCTTCATCCAGCCGACGAGAGCGACGGCAAAGGAATAGATGCGGCCGGTGACACCGGCCGAGTTCATCAGGTTGCCCGCGAGAATGAAGAACGGTACGGCGAGCAGCGGGAAGCTTTCGACGCCGGCGATCATGCGCTGGGCGACGATGATGTCGGGCGCGACGCCATAAAGGACGATGTAAAGCACGGATGCGACGGCCATAGAGATGGCAACGGGCACCCCGACCAGCATCAGCACCAGAAACGAGCCAAGAAGCAGCAGCATCAGATCAATCCTCGATGGTCTGGAATTCTTCGGGGCGCTCCAGAACGGAGTAGCCGCGGCGCATGTTGGCGATGAAAACGACAACCGCGCGGATCAACATCAGCACGAAGGCGATGAGAACGGAGTAGAAGACGATGTTGCGCGGCAGATCGACGGTGACCATCTGCTCGTCCGCCACGATGTCGACGTAGCGCCACATCAGATGGCAGCCATAGGCGAAGAAGCCGATGCGGACGATATCGACGAAAGTGGCGAGCACGCGCGCCAGGCCTGCCGGCATATAGTGATAGAACACGTCCACCTGGATATGCCGCGAGGTGCGCACGCACATGACGGAACCGAGAAAGACGACACCGATCAGGCAGTTGATCGCGATCTCCTCGGTCCATGCGTAGCTGTCGTTCAGCACATAGCGCGTGAAGAACTGCAGGAAGACGCAACCAGCCATCAGCCAGAAGACGAGCAGCGTGATCCAGTCCTCGATGGCATAGTCCGAGACGTTTGCGGTCGGAGCGTGCCCTTCGAACTCGTGACCGATTTCTTCGGCCGTGATTTGCGTATGAATTTCTTGCGACATGATCGGCCCTGTTCCAGTTCGGAATGAAGGAGCGCGGCGCCTGCAGCAACCAAAGTGTTACAGCGTCCTTGCGCGTCTCAAAGACGCGCGGCGCTGTGAGGCGCCGCGCCGCATAGTTTACTGGATCGCGCGGATTGCTTCCCAATCGGCTTTCTCGTAGCCGAAATCCTCGAACTTGACCTTTTCCATCACGGTCTTTTCGAAATCGGCCTTGTCGACCTCGGTGACGTTCAGACCCTTTTCCTTGAAGGTCGCAATGAGGCCATTTTCCTTGCCGGCGATCGTCTTGCTGGTGCGCTCGGCCGCCTCCTGCATGACCTCGCCGAAGATCTTCTTGTCCTCGTCGGAAAGGCTCGCCCACCGCGTCTTCGAGATCACGGTGTTGAGGTGATCGACGATGTGGCCGGTGAGGATGATGTTCTTCTGGACTTCGTAGAACTTCTTCGCCTCGATTGTCGTCAGCGGGTTTTCCTGTGCCTCGACCGTGCCGTTCTGCAAAGCGAGATAGACTTCGGCAAAGGCGATCGGCGTCGTGTTGGCACCGCAGGCGCGCGGCATGGCGAGATAGGCCGGAACGTCAGGCACCCGGATCTTCAAGCCCTGCATATCGGCGCATTTGGCAATCGGCTTGTTTGATGTCGTATGGCGCGTGCCGTAATAGCTGACGGCAGCGATGTGGTTGCCGGTCTTGTCTTCATAGCCTTTGGCAAGACGCTTGAAGACATCGCTCTTGGTGTAGGCGATCAGGTGATCGGGACCGCGGAAGATATAGGGGAAGTAAGTCACGCCGATCGGCTTGTAGTCACGGGCCGCGAAGCTCGATCCAGAAATGATGATGTCGACCGTCCCGAGCTTGAGGCCCTGGTTGATGTCGGCTTCCTTGCCGAGCTGCGACGCCGGATAGACCTCGATCTTGTAGCGCCCGTCGGTGCGCTTGTTGATCTCTTCTGCGGCCCATACGGAATCCGTGTGAAAGGGCTCTGACGTTTCATAGACATGCGCCCATTTCAGCACTGTCTGGGCCTGCGCGATCGCGCTGCTCGCCATGATCGCGGCTGCGGTGCAAAGTATCGTTGCCAGTCTGCTTTTCATTGCTCTCTCCTCCCGAGCTTGGGTTAAGTCTTGGTCGTTCCTTTCGACGGCCGCTTGTTGCGGCCGCGCTCCTCTTCCCCCGAGAACTCCTCCCCGAAGCTCTCGGAAAACCTCTTCTGCGACATTGTGAGATGGGCGCGCATGGCAGCCTTAGCGCCGGCGGCATCGCCGGCGGCGATCGCGTCGCGAATGGCGCGATGCTCGTCCAGGGCGCTGCGCCATGTCGTAGGCCCCTCGAAGTGGCTGGCGAGCCTTGCGAAATAAGGGGTCATGCGCATGTCGAACATCTCACCCGTCACGCGGATCAATGTCGCATTCCCAATGATGGCGGCAATGCCGGTGTGGAAGGAGCGATCGGCATCGAGCACTGCGATTGCATCGTTGACCACGCCACCCATGCGTGTCAGAGCGTCATCGAGCAGAGCGATATCGTCCGGTTTGGCGCGACCGGCAGCTTCTTCGGCGATGGCGCATTCGATGAGGGCCCGCGCCTGCAGCAGTTCGAAAGGCCCCTCCACCGGCTCGCGCTCGGCCCCAGTGACGGGCGCAGCATGCTGGCGCACCACATAGATGCCGGATCCCATGCGGATGTTGACGAGGCCTTCGACCTCGAGGACGATCAGCGCCTCGCGGACGGTCGGGCGTGAGACCGACAGTTGCTCCGCGAGGTCGCGCTCAGCCGGCAGCCGCTGGCCGACGGCAAGCTCGCCGCTGGCGATCATCAGGCGAATCTGATCCGCGACCTGTCTATAAAGACGGCGTGATTCAACAGGCGAAAACATCATGGGCCTCCCCGGCGGCTTCTCCTCAAGCCGCGCATCTGGTCAACTGGCCTGACCAATTTTTACCTGAATAGCATTGCTGGGGTTGCGCGTCAATCGGCCGCATAAACTCAGAAGGAGAGTTGAGGCCAAAGGCGAAGCCCGGCGCAAAAACCCCGCCGAAGCGGGGTTCTTTGTGAAGGGGTGATCAATTGTTATGCGCTGCGCAGGCCTCATCCATCGGCGTGGCGTTGCTTGTGCCGCCTTGCGTCTGGAGCTTGGCGGAATTGTTGACCGGGTTGGGGCACTTGGTCTTGTCCATCTTCATCGTGCCGCTGGTGGTGGAGTTCGTCGTGGTGGAGTCCGTTGCCATCGGCTTCTTGGCCTTCGTGTCGCTGGTGGCGCCGCCGCCTTGATCCGCCTGATTTTTGTCCATCGTCGCGCCAGCCGGCGCAGGATTCGATTGGGCAAA